>NZ_SRUN01000012.1:0-268128 GCF_004791595.1 Mesorhizobium sp. M8A.F.Ca.ET.202.01.1.1
AAAGCCCAAAATGCTCATCCGCATCGCACTCGCCAGAAAACTTCTCGTCATCCTCAACGCAAAAGCACGCGACGCGAGAAGCGAATTCGCAAATGCAACTTGACACCCCAGATAGTCGCTCTCCCCCCTCCGGAGGGAGAGGAAGGGAGCCAGCCGGCATAAGCTCGCGCCTTTCCTCTCCCCCGTCGATCGGGGGAGAGGTGTCGAGCGAAGCTCGACGGAGTGGGGGTCGACGGTTCATCAGCAACATAGATCAAAAATCGGTCGGTGCGCCGCCTTCGGCGGTGCGCTTCTGGACGAAGGCGTTGAGCTCCTCGCGGATCGCCGGGTCCATGTAAGGCTCCTCATAGGACGCCAGCCGCTCCTTCCAGACCTTGTTGGCCTTTTCCAGCGCTGTCGGGGAGCCGGCTTCGGCCCAGGTCTCGAAATTGCGCCAGTCGGACAGGATGGGCGAATAGAAGGCGGTCTTGTAGCGGTCCTGCGTGTGCTGGGTGCCGAAGAAGTGGCCGCCGGGGCCTACCGACTGGATGGCGTCGAAGCCGAGCGCCTCTTCGGAGAGGTCGAGCGGGGTCAGGAATTCTGCCACCATCTGCAACAGGTCGATGTCCAGAATGGTCTTCTCGTAGGAACAGCGCAGGCCGCCCTCGAGCCAGCCGGCGGCGTGCATCATCAGATTGCCGCCGCCCTGAATGGCGCCCCAAAGCGAGAACACGCTTTCATAGGCTGCCTGCGCGTCGACCGTGTTGGCCGCGCAGGTGTTGGAGGTGCGGTAGGGAATGTTGTAGCGGCGGGCAAGCTGGCCACCGACGAGTTGCGCCTTCATGTATTCGGGCGTGCCGAAGGCCGGTGACCCGGATTTCATGTCGACATTGGAGGTGAAGCCGCCATAGCCGACCGGCGCGCCCTTGCGCACCATCTGGGCGAAGGCAATGCCCGACAGCGCCTCGGCATTCTGCTGCACCAGCGCGCCGGCAATGGTGACGGGCGCCATGGCGCCCGACAGGGTGAACGGCGTGACGATGACGACCTGGCCCTTGCTCGACATCTGGATGATGCCTTCCATCATCGGCACGTCGAGCTTGAGCGGTGAATTGGTGTTGATGATGGTGAAGACGGACGGCTCCGCGAGCAATTGCTCGTGGCTGATGCCGCGCGCGATGCGGGTGATCTCGATGCCGTCGACATTGCGCTCCTTGCCGAGCGAATAGATGTGGAACACCTTGTCGGTCAGCGTTGCGAGGTCGCGGATGCATTCGAGGTGGCGGACCGACGGGTGGATATCGGTCGGCTCGACCGGATAGCCGCCCGTGCAGTTCAGGATGTTGTGCATCTGGGCCAGCCGCAGGAAATTGCGATAATCCTGCTGGTTGCCCGGCCGGCGGCCACGATCGATGTCGGAGCAATTGGGTGCCGAGGCCATCATCGAAATGATGAGATTGTCGCCGCCGAAGCGCACATTGTGCGCGGGATTGCGGGCATGGATGGTGAATTCGGACGGGCAGTTCGACACCAGATCGAGGATCATGTCGCTGTCGAAGCGTACCCGCTCAGAGCCCTCGCGGACATCGGCGCCATGCGCCTTCATGATGCGGCGGGCTTCGTCGTGCAGGACATCGACACCGATTTCCCTGAGCACGCGCAGGGAGGCGAGGTGGATCGATTCCAGCTCATCCTCGGAAACCAGCTTGGTCGGCGTCAGTGGATTTTTCAGCTGGCGGAAAGCAGGCTGCTCGAACGCGGCCGAGCCACCGGCACGCTTTCCGGCGCGACCGCCACGGCGGGCACGGTCGGGTGCCAAAGCCGGTTCTGAGGGTTGTAGGGCGGCGGTCATGATGGTCCTCGTAGGATGCGATAACGGGCGGCATAATGGACCGGCGCCCGTCCGGCCATTGCGGAGGCGGCGACCACTAGGGCGAGGGAAGCGACATGCCCGAACGGCAGTTGCGCGGCCGCCGCATTCGCCCGATCATTCATCCCTTGGCGCAAACGGGTTTTCCTCGGCGGTCCTTTCTTTCCCCGGATCGAACCAGTAGCTGGTGAGGCCTGTCGGCGGGGAGGGCAGCCGGCGCCTCACATGGAATGACAGCATGGCCGCAACCGGCTCGAGCGAAGGCGAAGCGGGAACGCAGTGGGCAGCGCTCGCCGGCGTCACCGCCGCATTGGCCATGTTTGGAGCGGCGCAAGGACTGAGCTCGCCGCTGTTCACGCTCCTGATGCAGAAGCAAGGCATGTCGCCGGGATTGATTGGACTGTCGGCGGCCATGATGCCGCTCGGGCTGATCCTTTCAGCTTCCTTCGTGCCGGCGGCGGTTCGGCTGGTCGGTGCGCGAAACCTGGCGGTCGGATGCTCGCTGATCGGCGCACTGTGCTTTCTCGGGATCGGCTATCTGCAGAACTGGGTGGCCTGGTACGTCATCCGCTTCATCATCGGCGTGGTCATCAACCCGCTCTACATCCTCGGCGAGGTGTGGGCGCTGTCGCTGGCGCCGCCGTCGCGACGCGGGCGCGTCATGGGCGTGTTCAACACGCTGATGGGAGCCGGCTATTCGGCGGGTCCGTTCACCCTGACCTTTGTCGGCATAGAGGGGTGGGCGCCTTTCAGCGTCGGCATTGGCGGCTTTGTACTTTGCGCGGTCATCCTGCGTCTCGTCTCCTCGAAGCTCGCCGGGTTCGAGGATGACGGCCAGCCGGCAGGGAGTTTTTTCGGTTTTGCCCGGCTGGCGCCGGCGCTGCTTCTGGCCGTGCTGGTCTCGGCCGCCGTCCAGCAGAGCACCTATGCGCTGGTCCCGGTCTTCGGCGCCGGCTATGGCCTGCCCGAGGCCGTGCTGGCTGCTTTGGTGATGGCGCTGTCGCTTGGCAACATCCTGCTGCAGATACCGCTTGGCCTGCTCGCCGAACGCTTCGGCGGCCGGCCGATGATCCTGGCCTGTGCGGTGGCGACGACCACTTGTGCTGTCCTGCTGCCGCTGCTGATCACCACGCCCATGATCTGGGGCGTGCTTCTGGTGATGGGGGCGGTCGGCTACGGCGTCTACACGATGGCGCTGGTCGAACTCGGCAGCCGCTTCAGGGGCTCGCTGCTGGTCACCGGCAATGCGGCATTCGCCTTGTTGTGGGGCGTTGGCGGCATCGTTGGTCCGCCAGGCGCCGGCCTGCTGATGCAGGCGATCGGGCCGCTGGGATTGCCGACCGTGATCATTGGCCTGGACGCTTTGCTGGTCGCCTTCGCTCTCTATAGATCGGCCAGCCGCAGAAGCCACTGACAGGGTTTGGCTGGAGCCGAGCGTCCGTTCGGGCCGCGGGGGTTACAGCCGTCGGGCCGAACCGCTAAGGCTGAAACCGCGACCGTATTGTGGATGATGGATTTGGTGGACACCAGAAGCGACGAGACGATGCAGTGGGCGGCGATCACCGGTGTGATCGCAACCGTGTCCGTGTTCGCCATCGCTCAGGGCCTGTCCTATCCGCTTCTGAGCTTCATCCTGCAGCGCCAGGGCATCTCGCCTGCGATGATCGGCCTGTCGGCGGCAATGACTCCTGTCGGCTTCATCCTGTCATCGCCGCTGATACCTGGCCTGGCGCGCCGGTTCGGGGCAGGGCGCACGGCGCTCACCTGTGCCGCACTCTCGGCTGTCGTGCTGGCGTCGATCGGCTGGACGCAGAACGTCTATCTCTGGTTTCCGCTGCGCTTCCTGATCGGCGTGGTGACCAACCCTCTCTATGTACTCAGTGAAATCTGGGTGATCGCGCTGGCACCGCCGGCCCGGCGCGGCCGCATCATGGGTCTCTATTCGACGATCATTTCCGCCGGCTTCGCGACCGGCCCGCTTTGCCTGCTTGCCGTCGGTACGGAAGGCTGGCCGCCATTCCTTGTCGGGATTGGCGCCTTCGTGCTCTGCGGCTTTTGCCTGGTGTCGGTTCTGCCGCAGCTGCCCAGGGTCGACGAGGCCGGGCATCGGGTCTCGGTGATGGGTTTCATGCCGCTTGCCTGGCTGCTTCTGTCGGCGGTGGTGGTGGCCGCAGGCTTCGAGCAGGCGGTGCTGGCGCTGCTGCCTGTCTATGGCACCCATCATGGCATCGCGGAGGCTCGCATGTCGGCGCTGCTGTCGGTCATGATTGCCGGCAACATTGCCATGCAGGTGCCGCTTGGCCTGCTGGCCGAGCGGCTGACGGCCCGCCTGGTACGCTTCATCTGCGTCTTGCTGACGCTGGGCGGCTGTGTGCTGCTGCCGCTGCTGATCGAAACGCCGCTGATCTGGCCCTGCGTCTTCGTCTGGGGCGCGGTGTCCTACGGCATCTACACGATGTCGATCATCGAGCTCGGCGAGCGCTTTGCCGGCTCGGCGCTGGTTGCCGGCAATGCGGCATTCTCCCTGATGTGGGGCGTCGGCGGCATTCTGGTCCCGCCGCTTACCGGCGGCGTGATGGATGTGCTCGGCGCGAGTGGCCTGCCGTTCACGCTTGGCGCGATCTGCGCCACGCTGGCGCTGGCGACGCTTGTTCGAAGACGGGTTGTGTAGGCATGCATCGGGGTATCGGGATGCTCAAATCCCTGGTCCCGGTTTGCTCGTCCGCCTGAAAATGGCCCAGAGATCACAGTCGGCATGGCGTTCTTCCAGATGCATCCTGCGCAGCGAATCCCGAATTTCCACGGCTCGATCGAAGTCATCGATCAGCCCGACCCTGGACAGCTCTGCATTTGCAAACACGTCCGGGAAGCCACCGCAATTGGTCAATGCGCTGACGCCGACAGCCTGATCCATCAAGTCATAGCCCATGAAGGTGAACCCGTCCCAACCAAGCGATCGTGCGTCTGCCGGAGGCCTTCGGATGACGCCGAGGATGTTGAAGTTGCTGGGATCGCCCAATTCCGAGAGCAGGAAGTCCAGGTCGACAAAGAAATCGAGCATGTTGTCTTCATTGACGATGTGAGGCCAGTAGCTCTCCTTGATCTGCGGGAGCGCAACCGGGCAAAGCATCCCGTCGAGCGTAACGACTTCGGTCAACTGGGTGAGGCCCGACCACTCGATGTATTCCATCCACCCGCTTCCGTGGAATCGGCTGAACTTCTCGGTTGCGATGTAAAGATGTTGCATGTCGGCTGCCTGCTCTGAACAGCTGTCGCGTCCGCGAACCGTTTTACCTGTTCCCGTTGAATGTCGGTAGCGTCATGCCGATGTTTGTGGCACCGAGCCTGATAAATTTTTCGGAGACCCACATGACCAATTCGATCGCCCAAAGGCAGCCAGGGCCAGTTGACGAGGCGCAAGATCCCTTTCTCTGGCTGGAGGACAGGACAAGCAAACAGTCGCTCGACTGGGTTCACCAGCAGAATGAGGTGACGGTGGCGCAATTGCAGGGCGATCCGTCCTATCAGGCGTCGTTCCAGACGGCGCTCGACCTGATGACGGCCGAGGACAATATCGCGGTCGGCGCGGCAATCGCGGGCCATGTCTACAATTTCTGGCAGGACAAGACCAACGCGCTCGGCCTGTGGCGGCGCACGACAGTCGCTTCCTACAAGACCGACAAGCCCGAATGGGAAACGATCATCGACTTCGACCAATTGGCGGCGAAGGAGGGGATAAAGTGGGTGTTCGGCGGCGCTGTCAGGCTCTACCCCGATTTCAACCGCTGCCTGGTCTCGGTGTCGCCCGATGGCGGTGATGCCAGCGTGATGCGCGAGTTCGACATCGCGGCCAAGTCCTTTGTCGAAAGCGGTTTTCAGGCGCCGGCCTCGAAATCGGGCTTCGGCTGGCTGGACGAGGACACGGTCATCGTCTCGGCCGCGTTCGAAGAGGCCGACAAGACAGAGTCCGGATATCCGCGCGTGGTCAAGCTCTGGAAGCGCGGCACCAGGCTGGAAGAGGCAACCCCGATCTTCGAGGGAAAGACCGAGGATCTCGCCGTTGGCGCCGGCGTCGAGTTCGACGGCGAGAAGCGCCATCTGTTTCTGGCGCGGACACTCAACTTCTTCGCATCGCACAGTTTCCTGCGCCTCCCTTCGGGCGAGAACCGCCGCATCCCGCTGCCCGACGACGTTACCGACACCGCGCTCTTCAGGGATCAGCTGGTGTTCGGGGTGCGCACTCCGTGGACGGCGCCGGACGGCACCGCATGCCAGCCGGACGGGCTTTATTCGCTCGACTTCGCGTATTGGATCGAAACTGGCGGTTTTGGCGCCATCGAGACCTTGCTGGCGCCGGCGCATCGCGTCTCGATTGCCGGGCTCGCCAGAACGCAGGACCGCCTGTTCATCAACCTGATGGACAATGTCCGCGGCAAAGTTATCGTCTGCGAGCGCAAGGATGGCGCCTGGTCGCTGAAGCCCGTCGCGCTGCCTGAAAACGGCACTGTCGGCATCAGCCATGCAGAGCATTTCGGCTCCACCGTGTCCTTTTCCTTCACCGATTTCCTCACGCCAAGCTCGATCATCTGGTCGGATGACGATGGCGAGACGCTGGCCACCGTGAAGTCACAGCCGGCCCGTTTCGACGCATCGCCGCTGATCGCGGAGCAGTTCGAGGCACGATCGAAGGACGGCACGATGATCCCTTACTTCGTCGTCAGGCGGCGGGACCAGAACGGGCCGGTGCCGACGCTGCTCTATGGCTATGGCGGCTTCGAAGTGCCGCTGTTGCCCGGTTATGCCGGCGTGCGCGGCAGGCTGTGGCTGGAGAAGGGCAATGCCTATGTGCAGGCCTGCATTCGTGGCGGTGGCGAATTCGGGCCTGGCTGGCACCAGGCGGCGCTGAAAGGCAAGCGCCAGAACGGCTTCGACGACTTTGCCGCGGTAGCCGAGGATGTCGTCAGGCGCGGTATTGCGACGGCCCAATCGCTCGGCATTCAGGGCGGCTCCAACGGCGGCCTGCTGACCGGCGCTTCCCTGACACAGCATCCCGAGCTTTTCGGCGCCGTCATCATCGAGGTGCCGCTGCTCGACATGCTGCGCTACACCGAATTGCCGCCGGGCGCTTCGTGGATGGCCGAATATGGCGATCCGTCAAAGCCGGAAGACGCCCAGTGGCTTTCGGCCTATTCGCCCTATCAACATGTCAAGGCGGATGCCGCCTATCCGCCGGTACTCTTGACCACCTCGACCGCCGACGACCGGGTCCACCCCGGCCACGCGCGCAAGATGGCGGCCCGCCTGCTGGAGGCCGGACATGGCAAAACGCTGTTCTTCGAGGAGACCGAAGGCGGACATGGCGGGCGCGGCGACCGCCGGCCGCAGGCGGCGCAGACGGCGATGAAGTATGTGTTTCTGCAGCGGGCGCTGAGCGGCGAAGCCTGATCTCATTCCATGGCACCACTTGAGCAAAGGGTGGTTCACCTCGACCGCCCTTTGCTCTAAGGTACCTTCATGGCTCTCGCTAGACTATCAGCTCGTGCGTTTCGGGTCGCGGTGACACCGTCATCGCGCACGCTGCGCGCCGAGCTTTTGCGGCTGTGCGCCCGTATCGGTTATTCGCCTCCTGCCGTCCTCTGACGAATTCGCCCCGGCGCCGCCGGAATGATTTCAGAGGAAAGATCAAATCAATGACCTATCAGAACTATTCGCTGAAGCAGCTTCAGCAGATCGACGCCGCGCATCACCTGCATCCCTTCACCGACCATAAGGAGCTTCGCGAGGCAGGCGCGCGCGTCATCACTCACGCCAATGGTCCGTTCATCTACGATTCCGAAGGGACGGAACTGCTGGATGGCATGGCCGGCCTGTGGTGCGTCAATATCGGCTACGGCCGGGACGAGTTGGCCGAGGCCGCCTATGCGCAGATGAAGGAACTGCCTTATTACAATTCCTTCTTCAAATGCTCGACGCCAACGCCGGTGCTGTTGTCGAAGAAGCTGGCCGAGATCGCGCCGAAAAACGTCAACCAGGTGTTCTATGGCTCGTCTGGTTCGGAGGCCAACGACACCGCCTTGCGCCTTGTGCGCCACTATTGGGTGCTGGAAGGCAAGCCGGAGAAGAACCGCGTCATCTCGCGCAAGATGGCCTATCACGGCTCGACCATCGCCGGCACCTCGCTCGGCGGCATGGATGCCATGCACAAGCAGCTCAACGGCGCGGTGCCCAACATCGTCCATGTGATGATGCCCTATGCCTATGAGCTGGCTCTGCCTGGCGAAAGCGACCATGATTTCGGCCTGCGCGCGGCCAAATCGGTCGAGGATGCCATCCTGGAGGCCGGCGCCGAGAAGGTCGCGGCGTTCATCGGCGAGCCGGTGATGGGCGCGGGCGGCGTCAAGATCCCGCCGGCAAGCTACTGGCCCGAAGTGCAGCGCATCTGCCGCAAATACGATGTGCTGTTGATGCTGGACGAGGTCATCACCGGCTATGGCCGCACAGGCGAGTGGTTCGCGGCCCAGACCTTCGGCATCGAACCGGACACCATCACCACGGCCAAGGCGCTGACATCGGGCTATCAGCCGCTCTCGGCGCTGCTGGTGGGCGATCGCATTGCCTCGACGCTGGTCGAGAAGGGTGGCGAGTTCAACCATGGCTACACCTATTCGGGGCACCCCGTGGCCTGCGCCGTGGCGCTGAAGAACCTCGAGATCATCGAGAGGGAAGGCCTGGTCGACCGCGTCAGGAACGACACCGGACCCTATTTCGCCAAGGCGCTGCAGGAGCGCGTCGCCGGGCATGATCTGGTCGGCGAGGTGCGTTCGATCGGCCTGATGGGGGCGATCGAGATCGTCAAGGACAAGGCGACGAAGGAGCGCTTCCTGCCGTCGGGAAGTGCCGCGGTTGTTGTGCGCGACCACGCGATCGCCAACGGCATGATGCTGCGCGCCACCGGCGACACGATGATCCTGTCGCCGCCCCTGATCTGGACCCGCGACACGATCGACATGGCCTGCGAGCGCATCGGCAAGGCGCTCGACCTGGCGCAGGCCGACCTGCGCAAGCGCTAAGAAACGAGGCAGGCGCCCATCAATCGGACGCCTGCCTCAAAATATCGTCGCGGGCGGAACGAATATTGCTACCGCGCGTAGTTGATGGCGCAGCGCAGCGGCTGCCCTATGGGGATTGTGTTCATGAGCAGGAGTGGCAGGAGCCGGCGCCGCCGAGAAGCGGTCACGATCGGCAGCGATCTCATGCTGGCGCCGATGGTGGCGATGATGCGCCTGCCTCTCATGGCAATGGACGCCGGAAGCGGCCAGCCGTGGGGAACCGAAACCGCGCGGGCCGTCAACGAGAAGACGGTTGCACTGGCTGAAGGCGTCTTCGCGGCGCAAATGTCCCTGCTGCAATCGGCGACCCGTTTCTGGCCCGAAATCCTTTCCGGCCTTACTCCGTCGCTGCTCAATGGCATTGCGGCGGAACGATCAATCAGCGCCGCGCTGAAGCCCGCCAGCCGAGCGGTGAAGGCGAATTTTCGCCGGCTTTCCACAAAGACCTGATCCGGCCTGCCTGCTCAGCGCGAATGGGGTGCGCGGAACTTTGATTTTGCGCATCGTCCAGATCATGGGCTAGAACCAGCCGGTACAGTTACTGAGGGGGAAGCAATGGCCGGACAACCGCTCAACCAGCCGGCTGAAATTCCAGCCGAACTCGACCGCTGGAACTGGGGCGCCTTCTTCCTGAACTGGATTTGGGGCATCGGCAACAGTACCTTCATCGCGCTGCTGGCGCTGATCCCCGTCGTCAACCTCATCATGATCTTCGTGCTCGGCGCCCGCGGCAGCCGCTGGGCCTGGCGGAACCGGGCCTGGCGCGACGCCGAGCAGTTCCGCAAGACGCAGCGCAACTGGGCGATTGCCGGCCTTGCCGTCTGGGTGGTCAGCATCGGCGGCTGTGCGACGATGGTCGGCAGCATCCCTTTCGTGCTCAAGGGCAGCGACGCCTACCGGATGACCATGGACGCGGTCCGTGCCGACACCCGGGTGAAGGCCACGATCGGCGACGATGTGGCCGATAATTTCTGGGTCGGCGGTCATCTCAACGTCAATGCGAATGGCGCGGGCGACGCCCAGTTCAGCATTCCCGTCCACGGCGCCAAGGGCAAGGGCACGGTGTTTTCGCATCTCGTTCGCAATGCAGGCACATGGAGTACGCGGCTGCTCGTCGTCCGTGTCGACGGCGTCGATGCACCGATCGTGCTGACCAATGAAGATCACGTGCCGATCCCGGGTGCGGCGATCGGAATATAGATGATCGTGGATAGGAAAGGGGCCTGAAATGCAAAAACCGCGCCCCATCGGGAACGCGGCTTTGCCAGATACGCATGGCGTTTCGCTACGAAGACACTTGCGAAACTTACGGGCTCCGGTACGCGAGACCTGATCCGGAGCGCCGGGCGGATGCGATATGTCCGCCTCGCAATCCGTTTTATAGGGACATCGTTACCGCAGAGTTATCGAGAGCTTAAGCAAATCTAAATTTGCGGGTCTTTCTCCGCAAAGACCCGGGAAAAGTCTATCGAATCCGCTGTTTAGGCCGGGTTGCCGCGCAGAAAATTAATTATGCCGGAAAAATCGGCGCCGCCATGGCCCTGGGCGTTGAACAGCGCATAGAGCTGCGCCGCCTCGGCGCCGAGCGGTGTCACGGCGCCCGCGCCAAGCGCTGCTTCCTGGGACAATTTCAGGTCTTTCAGCATGAGAGCCGCGGCAAATCCCGGCTTGTAATCCCTGTTGGCGGGCGAAGTGGGCACCGGGCCGGGCACCGGGCAATAGGTGGTCAGAGACCAGCATTGGCCCGACGAGGTCGAGGCGACGTCGAACAGCGCCTGATGCGACAGGCCGAGTTTCTCCGCCAGCACGAAGGCCTCGGCAACGCCGATCATCGAAATGCCGAGGATCATGTTGTTGCAGATCTTGGCGGCCTGGCCGGCGCCGTCACCGCCGCAATGGACGATGCGCCCGGCCATCGGCTTCAGGATCGGCTCGGCGGCGGCGAAGGCATCGTCGGAACCGCCGGCCATGAAGGTCAACGTGCCGGCTGTCGCCCCGCCGGTGCCACCGGAGACCGGCGCATCGATCGACAGCAGGCCGTGTTTGGCGGCGATTGCATGCGCCTTGCGCGCCGATTCCACGTCGATGGTCGAGGAATCGATGAACAAGGCATTTTTCTTCGCCTTGGGGGCGATATCCTCATAGACCGACAGCACGTGCTTGCCGGCAGGCAGCATGGTGATGACGACATCGGCATCCTTCACGGCGGCAACGGCGTTGGCCATGATTGTGATGCCATGTTCTTTGGCGACCGTGAGGTTTTCCGGCACGAGGTCGAACCCGCTCACCACGTGCCCGGCCCTGACCAGGTTAGCGGCCATCGGATTTCCCATGTTACCGAGGCCGATAAAGGCGATCGTCGTCATTTGTCTCACTCCCGGAGTTTGCTGGCTTCAGCGTCCTATCAGCGCCCGCGCGATGATGACGCGCATGATCTCGTTGGTGCCTTCCAGAATCTGGTGGACGCGCAGGTCGCGGACCAGCTTCTCGATGCCGTAATCATGCAGATAGCCATAACCGCCGAGCAGTTGCAGCGCATCGTTGGCGACGTTGAAGCCGCTGTCGGTGACGAAGCGCTTTGCCATCGCCGACCATTTACCGGCGTCCGGCGCCTTGCGGTCGAGCTTCGAGGCCGCCGCATAGAGGAAGATGCGCGCTGCCTGCAATTCGGTCTCCATGTCGGCCAGCCTGAACTGCAGCGCCTGGAACTGGTTGATTTTCGAGCCGAAGGCCTTGCGCTCAGCCGTGTAGGCCAGCGCCTTGTCGAGCGCCGACTGCGCGCCGCCCAGCGAACAGGCGGCGATGTTCAGCCGGCCGCCGTCGAGCCCGGCCATGGCGATGCCGAAACCGGCGCCTTCGCCCGACAGGAGGTTCTCGGCCGGCACCTTGCAGTCCTCGAAGATGACCTGGCGGGTCGACTGCATGTGCCAGCCCATCTTGTGCTCGTTGGCCCCGAACGACAGGCCTGGCGCATCCTTGGGCACGACGATGGTGGAGATGCCTTTCGGGCCATCGGCGCCGGTGCGCACCATGACGGCATAGACATCGCTGTCGCCGGCGCCGGAGATGAACTGCTTTGCGCCGTTGAGCACATAGTCGCCGCCGCTCTTCACCGCGCGCGTCTTCAGGGCGGCGGCATCGGAACCGGAACCCGGCTCGGTCAGGCAGTAGCTCGCCAGCCATTCCATCGAGGTGAGCTTCGGCAGGAAGCGCTGTCGCTGCTCCTCATTGCCGAAACGGTCGATCATCGATGCCACCATGTTGTGGATAGAGATGAAGGACGAAAAGGCCGGATCCGCGTGCGACAGCGCCTCGAAGATCAGCACTGCGTCGAGGCGTCCGAGAGCCGATCCCCCGACATCATCCCTGATGTAGATGCCGCCGAGGCCGAGCGGCCCTGTCTCGCGGATCACGTCGGCGGGGAAGTGTTTCCTGCGGTCCCAGTCGAGTGCGTTCGGCGCGACGCGATCGGCGGCGAAGGCCTGCGCCATCTCCTGGATGGCGCGCTGTTCCTCGGTGAGTTCGAACTGGCTGGTGCTCGCATCGACCGCGGCGTCCATGGCGTGCTCCCTGATGTCTGACCTGCTGGCCTGTCGTTTTTGGCTTTGCGCGCGCACCAATCTAGACCAATGATGCCGCCGCGCAACCCGAGCCGCCGCGGAGCGGCTGTGCACCAATGCATGTCCGGAGCAAGATGTGACGACAAAATTCGATGAGCTGTTGGGACAGTTCCACGCCTATCTTGCTTCCGTCGATGATGCCCTGGTGCGCGACGCCGTGGCGCGTATCGGCTGGGATATGCCGGCCCGCGATTTGGAGCCGCGTCCGCTTGGCTGCCTGCGCCATCTCGACCGCGCCGCCGAACTGGCACCGCCGGATGCGAAACCCCTGGTGCGATTGCTGGCCGAGCGGCGCAACGAATTGCATTGGGGGCAGACCTATACCGAGGCTGATTTCGGCAAGGCCTTCATCGACAATTACGGCTGGCTGGAAATGTTCGGCACGCGCGGCCATTTCGCCAACGACGAGGTCGCCGCAGGCCTGCTGATGCTCGGACCCGGGATCGTCTATCCCGACCATCATCACGTCGCCGAGGAGATCTATATTCCGCTGACCGGCGGCACCGAGTGGCGCATGGGCGAGGGCGGCTTTCGCAAGCGGGAGGCCGGCGAGGTCGTCCACCATGTTTCCAACGTCAACCACGCCATGCGTACCGGCAAGGAGCCGCTGCTGGCGCTTTATATCTGGCGCGGCGGGCCGCTGGCGCAGAAATCCACGATCACCGGAACCTCGATGCAGGACAGGAGCTGATGGCCAGGGCAATCATGCTGCAAGGCACGGGCTCGGATGTCGGCAAGACGGTGCTTGTCGCCGGGCTATGCCGTGCCGCCAGGAATCGCGGCCTGAAAGTGCGGCCGTTCAAGCCGCAGAACATGTCGAACAACGCCGCCGTCGCCGATGTTCCCGGCGACAACAACCATGGCGGCGGCGAGATCGGCCGCGCGCAATGGCTGCAGGCGATCGCTTGCGGGGTTGCGCCGTCGGTCCATATGAACCCGGTGCTGCTCAAGCCGCAGACCGATGTCGGCGCCCAGGTCATCGTCCAGGGCAAGGTGTTCGGCGAGGCGAGGGCTCGCGACTATCAGGCGCTGAAGGGCCGGCTGATGGATGCCGTGCTGGAGTCCTGGGGAAAGGTCGGCGCGGGCGCCGATCTGGTCATTGTCGAGGGTGCCGGTTCGCCAGCCGAAATCAACCTCAGAAGCCGCGACATCGCCAATATGGGTTTTGCCACACGGGCCGATGTACCGGTGGTGCTGGTCGGGGACATTGATCGCGGCGGCGTCATCGCCTCGATCGCCGGCACGCATCTGATCCTGCCGGAAGAGGACCGGCGCATGATCGCCGGTTACCTCATCAACAAGTTCCGGGGAGACGTCTCGCTGTTCGATGATGGCTTGAAGGCGATCGGGAAATTCACCGGATGGCGCTGTTTTGGCGTCGTGCCGTGGCTCAAGGCGGCGGCGCGGCTGCCCTCGGAGGATTCCGTGGTGCTGGAGCGGCTGGCGTCCGGCGAGGCGCGCGAATTGAAAGTGGCGGTGCCGATGCTTGGCCGCATCGCCAATTTCGACGATCTCGACCCGCTCAAGGCCGAACCGCAGGTCGAAGTGGTGTTCGTGCCGCCGGGAAAGAAGCTGCCGGTCGATGCCGGGCTGGTGGTCATTCCCGGCTCCAAGTCGACGATCGGCGACCTCCTGAAATTTCGCGAGAACGGCTGGGACCGGGATCTCGCGGCGCACCGCAAGCGCGGCGGTCATGTCGTCGGCATTTGCGGCGGTTTCCAGATGCTCGGCCGCATGGTGCGCGATCCCGACGGTATCGAAGGCAACGTCACCGAAGCCGTGGGCCTCGGCCTGCTCGATGTCGAGACGGTGATGGAGCCGGAAAAGACGGTGCGCAATGTCAGCGCCCGCTCGGTGCCGTTCGACCTGCCGCTCGAGGGTTACGAAATCCATCTCGGCCGCACGACGGGCCCGGACACCAGGCGGCCGTCGGCGATCATCAATGGCGCCGAGGACGGCGCGATCTCGGCCGATGGCAAGGTGATCGGCACGTATATGCATGGCCTGTTCGGCGCCGACGGCTTTCGCGGGAAATTCCTCGAAAGCCTGGGTGTCAGGAGCGGTGGCATAGATTACCGAGCCGAGGTCGAGCGCGCGCTGGACGAGGTCGCCGCCGAGCTGGAAACCCATCTCGACTGTGATGCGATTTTTTCATTGGCACGTTGAAGGTCAGGCCTTCTCACCGGCCTTCGGCCAGTAGGTGCCGAACGACCAGACATTGCCTTCAGGGTCGCGGCAGATGAATTCGCGGCTGCCATAATCGCGGTTCGTCAGTTCCTGGATGATCGTCGCGCCGGCCTTCCTGGCTTTGGCGTAGGCGGCGTCGGCATCGTCGACGGCGATATAGATCGACTTGCCGCCGCCTGAACCGGGTTCGCCGACCATCTTGCCGTAGTCGTCGTCGCGCACCGTGCCCAGCATGATCATCGAGGAGCCTAAGACCAGTTCGGCATGGTGCACGACATCGCCTTCGCCATAGCGGGCACGGACACTGAAACCGAAGGCTTCGCCCAGCCAGTCGATCATCCCCGCCGCATTCTTGTAGCGCAGGGCAGGGTAGAGCCGGGGTGCTTCAGTGGTGGTGGGCATCGGAACCTCCTTCATCTGGATCGGTCTATGCCTCACTCTGGCCAAGGGCCGTTCCTGCGTCTTGAAGAAATGTTACCTGACCGAAAGTGCCGTTGGTGTCTCACCGGCGAGCTCGCGGAATTCGCGCACCAGATGCGCCTGGTCGGCATAGCCGCAATCGGCGGCGACATCCGCCCAGTCGGCGGTCGGCTCGCTCGACAGGCGGAGCGCCCGGTTGAAGCGGACGATGCGCGACAGCGTCTTGGGGCCGATGCCGGTCGCGTCGGAGAATTTGTCGGCGAGATGTTTGCGGCTCCAGCCCAACTGTTCGGCAAGCGATGCGATCCGGGTCCGGCCGCCTGATGTGATGATGCGGTCATAGGCCCAGGCGATTTCGAGCGGTGTTTCGGCGGCGCTCTCGAGACGTGCGGCGACGAAGGCCTCGGCAAGATCGAAACGTGCCGTCCAGTCAGGCGTGTTGCCCAGCCGTTCGCGCAGGGCCGCGCCCTCCGCGCCAAGCACGTCGTCGAGTACGACCATGTTGTCAGTCAATTCGCTCATCGGCAGGCGGAAGAAGCGGCGTGCGCCAAGAGGGGTGAAATTCACCTGGATGCAGCAGGCGCCGCCGAAGGATTCGATCATCACCGGACCGGCGAAAAGGCCGGCGGCGAAACTGGCGAAGCGGTCATTGTCATCAGGCGCCTTGCCGAGGCCGATGGCGAACGGCTCGGCGAAGCTGATCACCAGCGGCACCGTCAGCGACGCGTATTCGACATTGCGGAAATGGCCGGCAGCTGTTTCGCGATAGCCGCAGATGTCGGTGACAACGCCGTCAAGCGCGGCGGCGGGAAGCCGCCGGCGCATTTCGAACAGCCCCGATATGGAGCGATCCTGTTCTTTCGGGCGCTGCATCTCGATTGGCATCGGCCATCCTTCCGCCAAGCGAATTTAGCAGAGGCCGCATCAGAATCAAAAACGCCCGGCTTTGGCCGGGCGCTCTCGGTCCCCACTTGTCGAGGGAAACTTGTCAGGCGCCGCGCATCAGGCAGCCGACAGCGAGCACGATGTAGGCGACAAGCACGATCCACACCGATGCAAGAGGTATGAACGCAAGAACGCCAAGCGCGGCGAGAATGCCGATGATGGCGATGACCAGGGAAATGATGAAAACAATCTGGGTAGGCGCGCTGAGATTCATGTCTGGCTCCCGCAACATGATTCGAACAGCGATATTGTAACAGGCGCGTGATCACACACCAATCATGACACGCAGCGGGTTGGCCGGATCGGCCAGCAGCTTCACCGCCAGAGCCACGCAGACGACCACCAGCAGCGGCTTGATCAACCTGGCGCCGATGCGCATGGCAAGGCTGGCACCAAGCCGGGCGCCGAGGAACTGGGCAACGCCCATCATCAGGCCGATCTTCCAGGAGATGACGCCGACAGCGGCAAAGACGATGAAGCCGCCAATGTTGGAAGCGAAATTGAGCAGTTTGGTGTGCGCTGTCGCCTTGAGCACGCCGTAGCCGGCAAGGGCGACGAAGGCCAGCATGTAGAAGGAACCGGCGCCCGGCCCGAACACGCCGTCATAGAAGCCGATGGCCGGCACCAGGGTCACGCCGAACAGGAAGGGCGACAGGCGCTCGGCCCGGTCGACATCGTTCATGTTGGGCTTGAGGGCGAAGTATAGCGCGATGGCAATCAGCACCAGCGGCAAGGCCGCGCGCAACAGGTCCCCGGGCACGATCGTGGCCAGTAATGCGCCGATGGCGCCGCCGGCAAGTGCCAGCAGCGCCGATGGCAATTGCCGGCGCAGGTCGACATGACCTTTCGAGGCATAGTGGATGGTCGCCGACCCCGAGCCGAACATGCCTTGCAGCTTGTTGGTTCCAAGCGCCTCGACCGGTGAAAAACCGGCAAGCAGCAGTGCGGGGATGGTGATCAATCCGCCGCCGCCGGCAATCGAATCGACAAAGCCCGCGGCGAAAGCCGCGAAGGCGAGGATGGCGATGGACTGGGCGGTGAGGTCGATCATCTGATGTGTCGAGATGTCCGGTCGGCTGAGATAGCGCGCGTTCGACCACGACCACCCCGTTTGCGCAAGGCCGATTCCGCGCTAATTCTATCAAAGAGGAATCGGAAAGGGGGCCGTTCATGGCATTCGCGTTGCTGGACCAGATACGCTCGATCTTCGACGGCGACCCGGGCGTGCGCAAGGTCGCGGACGATCCCGTCCTGTCGGCGGAACTGCTGATGCTGTTCCGCATGATCCTGGCCGACGGCACGGTGAGCGAGAGCGAGATGGTTGCCTTCCGGCGCATCTGCAAGGGGGCTTTCGGCATTCCGGAAACCAGCATCGACAGCGTCATCGAATATCTCAACGAATTCGGCTACGAGACCAACGGCTCGCAAGCGATCGCGCTGTTCCGCGACCTCGACGTCGAACGCCGCAAGCAATTGGCGCAGCACATGGCGGAGATCGCCAAGGCGGATTCGCAACTGGCCGAGAGCGAGGTGCGGCTGCTGCGCCGCACGCTCGATTTGCTCGACATCAGCCCGGTCGACGTGGTGAAGCCGGAAGAGTAGGGGGCGGAGGTCCCGGCCGGGCCTGCTGCATCTCCCCAGCGTTCGCGGCCTTCCATCGTGCCACTGGCACGATGGATTTGCATCGAGAACCGGTCGCTCACCCCTGTTCCTGCATCCGCTTGGCGATTGCGCGGTGCAGATCCGGCGCCGCCGCTACCAGCGCCCTGGCGGCCTCGGATTGCGGATGGTCGAGCACGTCGTTCGTCTTGCCCCGCTCGACGATCTTGCCCTCATGCATGACCAGCACTTCGTCCGTGATGGCGCGGGCGACGGTCAAATCATGGGTGATGAAGAGATAGGCGATGCCGAGTTTCTGGTTGAGTCCGGCGAAAAGGTCCAGGATCTGCGCGCGGATCGAGACATCGAGTGCCGAGACTGGCTCGTCGGCGACCACCAGTTTTGGGCGGGTGATGATGGCGCGGGCGATCGACAGGCGCTGGCGTTGGCCGCCCGAAAATTCGTGCGGGTATTTATCCATGTCACGCTGGTCGAGGCCGACCTCGTGCAGCGCATGCGCCACCATCTCCCGGCTTTCGGCGCGCGTCGGTTTTTTCTCCAGGACATGCAGGGGCTCGGCGACCAGTTTTTCGACCTTCTGGCGCGGATCGAAGGAGCCGTAGGGGTCCTGGAAGACGACCTGCATATCGCGCCTGGCGGGCTTCAACTCGGCTTCGCTCTTGCCGGTGATGGCTTCGCCGCGAAAGCGGATCGCGCCCGAACTCGGCCGGTCCAGCGCCAGGATCATGCGGGCAAGGGTCGACTTGCCGCAGCCGGAGCGGCCGACCAGCGCCACCGACTGGCCCGGCGCCATCGACAGGGAGACGTCGTCGACCGCGCGGATGGCAGGCGCGCGCCTGAACAGCGAAGTCCGGCGGCCGGGATAGTCGCGGGTGATGCCTTCGACCTGCAGCAGGGGTTGGTCCGTCCCGACGAGATGAGGTTTGGCGCGCGCCGGAACATGCATCGAGGCCTGCGCCAGTTGGCGCGTATAGGGATGCAGCTGACCGGAGAGCGTGCGCGCCGTGTCGCCGGCCTCCATCACCTCGCCATGGCGTAGGATGGTGATCCGGTCGGCCATCTCGGTCACGACGGCGAGATCATGCGAGATCAGCAGCAGGCCCATGCGGTTTTCCGCGACGAGGTCGCGCAGGAGGTCGAGGATCTGCGCCTGCAGCACCACGTCGAGCGCCGTCGTCGGCTCGTCGGCGATCAAGAGCTTCGGCTTCAGCGCGCAGGCAATGGCGATGACGACGCGCTGGCGCTGGCCGCCGGACAATTCGTGCGGATAGCGCGACAGCGGGAACTTTGCCGAAGGCAGCCCGACGCGGTCGAGCATTTTTCGCGCCCGCTCCTCTGCGTCGGCTCGGCTTGCCCTGGTGTGCCAGCGTATGCCTTCGGCGACCTGTTCGCCGATCGTCTTGACAGGATTGAGCGCCGTCATCGGCTCCTGGAACACCATGCCGATGTCGTCGCCGCGCAGGGCGCACATCTGGTCCTCGGTTGCCGCGAGGATATCGATGCCGTCGAATGTGACGCGCCCGGTGGCGCGAGCGGCATGGGGCAGGAGCCGCATCACCGTCAGCGCGGTCATCGATTTGCCGGAGCCGGATTCGCCGACCAATCCCATGATCTCGCCGGGCGCGACGGAGAGCTCGATCTCCTTCAGGATCGGCGTGTCGCCGATGGTCAACGATAGGTTTTCGATCTCCAGCAGGCTCATCGCTGCCGCCGCGATTTCGGGTCGAGAATATCGGCGATGCCGTCGCCCAAAAGGTTCAGGCCGAGCACGGTGACGACGATCGCCATGCCGGGGAAGATCGCCATCCACGGTGCCACCACCATGCGCGTCTGGGCGTCGAACAGCATGCGGCCCCAGCTCGGCATTGGCGGCTGCGCGCCGAGGCCGAGATAGGAAAGCCCCGCTTCGGCCAGGATGCCCAGCGCGAACTGGATGGTGCCTTGCACCAGGAGCAGCGTGGCAATGTTGGGCAGCACATGTTCGATCGATATCTGCGTGCGGCTCTTGCCGGCGGCGCGCGCGGCGAGGATGAATTCGCGCGGCCAGACGGCAAGCGCGCCGGCGCGGGCGACGCGGGCAAAGACCGGGATGTTGAAGATGCCGATGGCGATGATGGCGTTGACGGCGCCGGGCCCGAAAATGGCGGTGATCATGATCGCCGAGAGCAGCGCCGGGAAGGCGAAGACGAGGTCGTTGACGCGCATCAGCGCCTCGTCGACGAGGCCGCCGCGCGCGGCGGCAAAGGTGCCGAGCGGCACGCCGACACCCATGCCGATGCCGACCGCGACCAGCGCCACGGCAATCGAGTTGCGGGCGCCGACCATGATCATCGACAGGATGTCGCGGCCGAAATGGTCGGTGCCGAACCAATGGGTCAGCGAGGGGCCTTGCGTCTTGTCGGCTATGACCAGCTTGGTCACATCGTAGGGTGTCCAGACGTAAGAGATCAAAGCCATCGCTAGGATCAGCACGGTGATGGCGAAGCCGGTGACGAAGGCGGTATTTCCAAACGCCTTGGCCAGGATGCTGCGGAACGTCTCCTCGGGGATGTCGATGCGCAGCGTCATTGCCGGCTTCTCAGGCGCGGGTCGACCACCGCATAGGAAAGGTCGACGACGAGGTTGACGGCAATGACGGCTGCGACCAGCAGCATGACGACGCTTTCGACGACGATCAGGTCGCGCTGGGTGATCGCCTGGAACACCAGCCGGCCGAGCCCGGGCAAGTAGAAGACATTCTCGATGATGATGGTGCCGGCGAGCAGGAAGGCGAATTGCAGGCCAAGGATGGTCAGCACCGGGATCATCGCGTTGCGCAGTGCGTGCCGCCACAGCACGGCCCGATAGGGCAGACCCTTGGCGCGGGCGGTGCGGATATAGTCCTCGTTCAGCACCTCGATCAGCGCCGAGCGGGTGACGCGCGCCAGGATAGCGGCCTGCGGTAGGGCAAGCGCCACCGCCGGCAACAGCAGCGATTTCAGCGCCGGCCAGGCGCCGGCAGACCAGCCCGGAAAACCACCGGCCGGGACCAGCCGCAGCCAGACGGCAAAGACATAGATCAGCATCAGCGCGAACCAGAAATTGGGCACGGCGACGCCAAGCTGCGCCACGCCCATTGAAATCGTGTCGCCGGCCCGTCCGCGCCGGCTGGCGGAATAAAGCCCGACCGGAACGGCGATGATGGTGGAGAGCGCAAGCGCGATCAGCGCCAGCGGCAACGAGACGGCGAGCCGCTCACGCACAAGATCGATGACCGGCACCGAATAGGTATAGGAGCGGCCGAAATCGAGGCTGAGCAGGCTGCCGGCCCAGTGCAAATAGCGCAGGACGAGCGGCGCGTTGAGGCCCATCTGGTTGCGCAGCAGTTCCACCTGGTCGGCGCTGGCGTTCATGCCCAGCATCAGCCGCGCAGGGTCGCCGGGGAGGATTTCCAGCACGGCGAAGACCACCATCGAGGCGAGCACCAGCGTGGCAAGGGCGATGGCGAGGCGCTTGAGGAGGTAGGCGGTCATGGGAGGCGAAGGAGCGGCGCTCGCACCACAGACCTCATTCGCTCCACTTCACCTTGGTGAGATCATTGGCCTGGATCGGCGCGTTTTCCCACAGGCCGTGCAATTTGGCGTCCCAGACACCGACCTTGGGCAATTCATAGAGGAAACCGACCACGGCGTCGTCGGCCAGGATCTTCTGTGCCTCGCCAAGCAGTTCCTTGCGCTTGGCCTCGTCGGAGGTGAGGTTGAGGTCGGCGATCACCTTGTCGAAGGTCGGATTGTCGTAGTTGAAGTAGTAGTCCTTGCGCGAATAGATATCGATGTCGTTGGGCTCGGTGTGCGAGACGATGGTCAGGTCGTAATCCTTCTTGGTGAACACCTGGTCCAGCCACTGCGCCCATTCGACAGGGATGATCTCGAGATTGATGCCGACGTCGCGAAGTTGCGAGGCGATGATCTCGCCGCCGAGCCTGGCATAGCTGGGCGGCGGCAGTTTCAGCGTCGCCTTGAAGCCGTTCTCCAACCCGGCCTCCTTCAACAGTTCCTTGGCCTTGTCGACATTGTGCGGATAGAGGCCGGTGAGGTCGACATAGTCCTTGTTGGCCGGCGACATGTGCGAGCCGATCGGCAGGCCAAGACCGGCCGAGGCGCCGTCGATGATCGCCTTGCGGTCGAGCGCGTAGGAGATCGCCTGCCTGACCTGCAGCTTGTCGAAAGGCGGCTTCTTGTTATTGATGGACAGGATGGTCTCGCCTTCGGTCGAGCCGATCACCACCTTGAAACGCGGATCGTCCTTGACCTGTGCGAGACTGTCGGGGTCGAAGAAGGGGAAGGCCTGGATGTCGCCGGACAGCAGGGCCGGCACATAGGCCGCGGCATCCGGCACGATGCGGAACTCGACCTTGTCGAGGAACACCGGAGCGCCCCAGTAGCCGTCCGCCTTTACCAGGGTGATCGACGATCCCTTGGCCCAGTTCTGGAATTTGAACGGGCCGGTGCCGATCGGCTTTTCCTTGTTGGTGTCGGCTGACTTTGGCGACACCATCACCGCGTCACCCCAGCCCATATTGTAGAGGAAGGATCCTTGCGGGTTCTTCAGCGTGACCTTGACCGTTGCCGGATCGATGACGTCAACCTTGTCGATGGCCGCGAACAGGCCCTTCTGCGCATTCACCGAATTGTCGGCGCGGGCCCGGTCGAGCGAGAATTTCACGTCGTCGGCGCTGAAATCGGCGCCGTCATGGAATTTGACTCCGGTGTGCAGCTTGAAGGTGTAGACCTTGCCGTCATCGGAAATGGTCCAGTTCTCGGCCAGATCCGGCAGCACCTCGCCATTGGGCCCAATCCGGGTCAGGCCCTCGAAGACATTGGCGTAGAGCACTTCCTTGATCGCCGCCGCGGCGCCCGCGGTCGGATCGAGGTGCGGAGGTTCGAGCGGAATGCCGATGACCAGGTCGGTCCGGGCCGCAAAGGCCTGGCTTCCAGCGGCTAGCGCAAGGACCGCCGCGGCCAGAATGGTTTTCCACAGTCTCATCGTGCAACTCCCCATGCGTTCAGGACACGTGCTCAAACCGGGCGATAGAAGCGTGATTTCGCGCGGGAGTAAATTGCGTTTCGTGCTGTCAGGCAGGATGGCCGAGAATGTTTTTGCCGTGCCAGCCGTGTAGGAAGGTCGAAGCTTGTCGCGATGGAGGGTTATCCCGTGGCGGTGCCACGCAGCAGCACGTTGAGTCCGATCGCCATCACCTTGGCCGATTCCACCATGTCCGATATGCCGACCCATTCGTCCGGCCGGTGGGCGAGGTCGAGAATGCCGGGTCCGTAGGCGATGCAGTCATAGATGTGGCCGATGCGGGCAATATGCTTCTGATCGTAGGTGCCGGGGGATATGACATAGTCGGGCTCGCGGTCGAAGATGGCATGAATGCCTTGCGCCACCGCCTTGACCACGGGCGCGTCGCGCTCGGTCATCAGCGGCAGCACTTCCATCAGGTCGCGTATCTCGTAGTCGAATTTTTTGCGCTCCCGCTTCAGCCGGTCGAGAATGCCGGTCACTTCGCTTTTGACCGTGGCGAGATCCTCCTCGAGCAGGAAGCGGCGGTCGATGGTCAAACGACAGGAATCGGGCACGTTGGGCGAGGGCAGGCCGGGCCGGAAATCCTCGGTCTGGCCGCCATGGATGGAGTTGATGTTCATGGTCGAGCGCCTGGCGCCCTCCGGTACTACCGGCATGCGCGTGATCTTGCGGTCGAGTGCGGGGAACAATTCGTCCTCGAATGCCCTGAGGACGGCGCCCATATGGCGCACCGCATTGTCGCCGAGAAACGGCATCGAGCCGTGCGCGATCTCGCCCTTGGTCTCGATCTCCGCCCACCAGACGCCGCGATGGCCAAGGCAGATGCGGTCCTTGTTCAAGGGCTCGGGGATGATGACGTGGTCGACCCTGGGCTTCGAGAAATAGCCGAGCCCGGCGAGATGGGCGACGCCACCAAAGCCGCCGGACTCCTCGTCGACCGTGCCCGAGATCTAGATGGCACCGGGAAAGTCGGGGAAGACTTCCATGAAAGCCTCGACGGCGATGATGGAGGCAGCCAGGCCGCCCTTCATGTCGCAGGCGCCTCGGCCATAGACCTTGCCGTCCTTGATGACGCCGGCAAAGGGATCCACCGTCCAGCCTTCGCCGGCCTCGACCACGTCGATATGCGAATTGAAGTGGACGCAGGCGCCCGGTGACCGGCCATCGAAACGAGCAACGACATTGACGCGCGGATAGCGATCGGTGTCGCCGGGCGTGCCTTCGGCGCGGATGAACTCGGTTTCGAAGCCGCGTTTCCTTAGCCGCGCACCAATATAGTCGGCGCATGGCCTGTAGGCTTCGCCGGGTGGATTGATGGTCGGAAAGCGGATCAGGTCGGCGGTCAGCGCCACCAACTCGTCGCGCTTGCTGTCGATTGCCTTGAGGAGTCTCTCGTTCATGCCACGAGTTGAGCAGCGAACCCCACGGTTTTGCAAGCCCGTCGACCAAATCGGTGCAACGTGTCCTGGCGGCAACTATCGCGGGAAATCGTTCAAATTCGCTGCATTGGATTGGCGAATTGGTCAAGGAGTGTGTGCTATCTGTTCACTGCCATTAAAAAGGTGAAAAATAACGTGATGGCGGGCAGGCAAGGGGCAATCAAAGGGGTTTGATCGCATGAAAATGTCGTTCCTTAAGGCAACGGTGCTGGCCGTCGCGCTGTTTGGCGCATCGGTCGCGAGCGAGGCGGCCACGTTGGTGGCGAATATCGACGTGTCGTCGCAGACAATGACGGTCCGCTATGGTGATTCGGTCTATCGGTGGGCCGTGTCGACCGCCCGTCCGGGCTATTTCACGCCACGCGGCACCTACCGGCCGCAGCGCACGGCGCGGATGTGGTATTCGCGCAAGTACGAAATGTCGCCGATGCCTTATTCCGTGTTCTTCCATGGTGGTTATGCCATCCATGGAACAGGCGCCGTCAGGCAACTCGGCCGCCCAGCTTCGCATGGCTGCGTAAGGCTGCATACGGCCAATGCCGCGGCCTTCTATTCGATGGTGCGCGAAGTCGGATTCGGCAATACGCGCATTGTCGTCACGAACTAGGCGGTTGGCGATTCGCTGATATTGGCTTTGTCTGTCGGCGGAGGAACACACGTTCCCGCCGGCGGCTCGCTCAGCCGTTTGCGACGGGAGCCACCTTGGTGCGCTTTTTTCGCCGCCAGTTGCTGATCTCCCACCTTTTGTGGAACCACATCCACTGGCCGGGGTCCTCGCGGACCCAGCGCTCGACGACGTCGTTCAGCATCTGGGTGGTGGCGTGGACGTCGACGCTGCCGTCGGCGGTGCGCGGCAAGACCAGCTTGTCCTCGATCTCGAGCCGGAAGCGGTTGCCCGGCAACCTGACGCAGCGCGCCGGGTAGACATCGCAGTCATAGTGACGGGCAAGGGTGCCGAGCACGCGGTTGCTCTGGCAGGGACGGCCGAAGAAGGTCGTGTCCAGGCCGTTGGAGAATTTCTGGTCGACGAGAACGCCGATATTGCCGCCATTCTCCAACACCCCGGCCAGCGCGAACGAGGCTCCGGCCATCGACGGCAGCAAGCCGCCCATGGTCGAGCGCCTTGTCGAAAGGATGTAGTCGGCGAGGTAGGGGTTGTTGGGCGGGCGAAACAGCGCCGTGATGTTCATGCCGAAGGTCGCGGCCGCCACCGGCAGCAGCTCGAAATTGCCGAGATGGCCGGTGAAGACGATGTGCGGCTGCTTCTCGGCCGCGATCTCGACGAAATGCTCCGTTCCCTTGACCTCGACGCGGCCGGGCTTGCCGGCGGCGGGATCATAGTCGAACAGGGCGTCGAGGAAGATGTATTCGGCGGCAAGGCGGGCCATGTTGCCCCACATGTCGGAGGCGATGGCCTGGATTTCGCCATCACTCTTTTCCGGATAGGCCTTGCGCAGATTGTCGAGGGCGACCTGGTGGCGTCCGACCCTCGGACCGATGAGGCGAGCGACGCGGTCGGCAAAATTCAGCGCGCTGTCCACCGGCAGCAGGCGCAGCAGCGACATGATGATCATCGCGGCCCGCGCGACAAGCCAGTAATTCACCTGGCGCAGTTGCCTGCCATAGCGAAATTTCAGATCCCGGCGAAGCTTCTTGAGCACGGAAATCGAGGCTCTAGGCGACGCGCAGGATGATCTTGCCGAAGACGTCGCGGCCTTCCATGCGCTTCAGCGCGGCATCGATATCGTCGAAGCCGACCTCGGTGTCGATGACCGGCGCGACCTGTCCCGCCGCCATCTTCTGCATGGCGTTGGCCATGTTCTCCATGCGGCAACCGAAGGATCCGAGCAGTTTCAACTGCTGCTGGAAAAGCTGCATCAGGTTGATCTGCGTCGACACGCCCGAGGTCGAGCCGCAGGTCACCAGGCGGCCGCCGCGTTTCAGGCACAGCATCGAGCCGGCAAAGGTGTCGGCGCCGACATGTTCGAACACGACATCGACGCCTTTCTTCCTGGTCAGCTTGCGCACGACGCCCTCGAAGCGGTCGTCGCGGTAGTTGATGACATGGTCGGCGCCGAGCGCCTTGGCCCTGTCGATCTTGTCATTCGAACCGACCGTGGTGATGATCGTGCAGCCCATCCGCTTGGCCAACTGGATCGCCGCCGAGCCGATGCCGGATCCGCCGGCATGGACAAGGATCGTCTCGCCGGGCTGCAGCCTGGCGTTGTCGAACAGCATGTGCTCGACCGTACCAAAGGTGACGGGCGCTACCGCCGCGCCAATGTCGGTCACGCCGGGCGGGGCGGGGACCAGCAGGCGCGCCGGCAGGTTGATCTTCTCCTGCGCGAAGCCGTCGAGATGGAAGCCGTGAACGCCCGAAACATGCTCGCAAAGATTGTCGCGGCCTTCGCGGCAGGCCCGGCACAGGCCGCAGGTGCGTGCGCCGTAGATCGATACCAATTGCCCGGGCAGCAGGCTGGAAACGCCGGGGCCGACCGCCTCGACCTCGCCGGAAGCCTCGGCACCGACGACCAGGGGCAGCTTGCGCTTGGCGAAGGCCATGCCGCGCCAGCCCCAGACGTCGATGTGGTTCAGCGCCACTGCCCTGATGCGCAGCGTCACTTCGCCGAGCGCGGGTGGCGGTGGGGGCGGCAGGTCCACCGTTTCAAGGCGGCGGTCCTCGATAAGTTGCAGTGCGCGCATGGAGCCTGTCGGTTCTGTTAAGCGGAAAGGGCTCGCTTAGACCGGTTCCCGCGCCATGACAAGGCAAGTGTTCTGGCCGCCGAAGCCGAAGGAGTTCGACAGAACGGTGCGAACCTGCGCGTCGCGCTTCTTGTTTGGCACGACGTCGAGCGCGATCGCGGGGTCGGGATTGTCATAGTTGATGGTCGGCGGAATGACGCTTTCGCGCATCGTCATCAGCGAAAACGCCGCTTCGACAGCGCCGGCCGCGGACAGTGTGTGGCCGATCATCGACTTGTTCGACGAGACCGGCATCGAGCCAATCCGCTCTCCGAACACGGTCGACAGCGCCAGATGCTCCATCTTGTCGTTCTCGGGGGTCGACGTGCCGTGAGCGTTGACATAGTCGATCTCGTCTTCACTCAGGCCCGCATCGGCGAGGGCGGCGCGAACCGCGGCAATGGCCGGCGAAGCGTCCGGCTTCGAGCGGGTGCGGTGAAAGTCGTCGGCCTTCTCGCCGCAACCGCCCAGGACTCCGAGAATAGTCGCGCCGCGAGCCAATGCCGCTTCAAGCGATTCCAACACCAGCGCCCCGGATCCCTCGGCCAACACGAAGCCGTCGCGATCCCTGGAGAAGGGCTTCGATGCCTTTTCGGGAATGTCGTTGTGCGTGGAGAGCGCCGAGAGCAATGAGAAACGGATCAAAGCCTCGGCGGTGGCAGAACCGTCAGCGCCGATCGATAGCGCACGGTCGCATTCGCCGCGCCGGATCGCCTCGACACCGAGCTGGATCGCGGTCGCTCCCGAAGCGCAAGCCGTCGACAGGGTGATCGGCAGACCGCGTGTGCCAAGGCGGTCGGCAAGGCGGTCGGCGATCGAGCCGAACTGGGTGGTCTCGAAAATATCCAGCTCTTTCAAGCTACGCGCCACCCGAAGCAGTCTTTCGGCGGCGGTGTCGTCCTTGTCCTTGTCGGAATTGTAGAGCGAGAAGCGCTCGGCCCAGTCGAGTTCGACCGGCGGCGATGCGAGGAAGAGCGGTCCGCCGAAATCGCTGGAATTAAGACCGGCTTCAGTCACCGCTTCGAGGCCGGCAAGCTCGGCTAGCTCATAGGTGAGCGGGCTGGCACCTTTCGAACTCGACGGCAGGAAATCGACCATGCCGGAGATGCGGGTGTTCAGTTGATCGATGGGAAAGCGGGTGATCGGGTGAATACCCGACTTGCCTGATGTCAACGCCGCCCAATTGTCTGATTTGCCGACACCAAGCGAGGTGACCACGCCGATGCCGGTGACGGCGACAATTGGCCTGCCCATGTGATCGTTCAGATTGGCCATCTGGAGCCCTCGAGCGTTTATCGTTGCAGCATGGATCGCGCAGCGCCGCGTTACGCGGCGTTGACCAGCGCCATGCCCTCGAATTGGTGATAGCCGATCGCCGTTGCAAGGACGGTCGCGGGAACGCCTTCGAACGGCTTCTCGGCTGTGGCATCGAAAACAGGGTAGGCGGCCTTGCGGTCGACGGCGAGTGCCGCCAGCGCCACGGCGAACGGAAACTGCGCTTCCTTCATATGCCCGGTCAGCGTCGAGAAGCCGCGCGTGGCAATCGCAGGATTGGCATCGAGCGCCGTTTTCTCGGCGGTGGTTGCGGCATGCGCGCCCGAGGCACCCGACAGGGCAAGCAGCTTGCCGTCCGGCAGCGCAGCCTGGCTGAGTAGTGCTGCGATCTCGGCGCCGAGCTCACCGCGTGAGCGCCTGGCGCGGCCGGAAACCACCGGTCCGAGCTCCGCATAGATCTTGCGCCCGCGGCTCACGGCGTGTTCGCGCTGCTCCAGCACCAGGAAGGCACCGCCGGATCCAGTGACGATGCCGCCGCCCTCGGCACCCTGTCTTTGCCACACAGGTTTCCAGGGGCCGCGATGCAAATAGCCGGCAAGCTCGTAACCTAGCAGCATGTCGGAATGTTCGGTCTGGAAGGCGCCGCCGACCAGGATGTGCGTCGACTGGCCGGAGCGGATTCGCGCGGCGGCCGTTTCGACGGCGGCGACGCCGGCGCCTTCCTCGCCCATGAAGGTGCGCGACGAGCCGGTCACCTTGTGGACAATGGAGATGTTGCCGGCGAGCAGGTTGGAGAGCTGGGCCAGAAACAAGGTCGGCCGCAACTCGGTGGTCAGCTTCTCGTTGAGAAGCACGTCGCGGTCGTTGCGGCTTTCCGAAGCGGCGAGGATGGCGGCATCGACCGCCTCGTCGCGCTCGCCGCCGCCGGCAGCCACAACCATGTCCATGGTCGTGCAGAGCTCGTCATTGCCCTTGATGCCGGCATCGTCCAACGCCAGGCCTGCGGCATAGGTGCCGAGCCGCTGCCATGTTTCCATCTGCCGCTGATCGCCGCGCTTGGCGATCTGCAGGTTCCAGTCGATCTCCGGCAGCGGATGGACGGTATAGGGCGCGAACCGCGCGGCTTCGAGCACCGGCTGCAAGCCCGGCTGCGCGAGCTTCTGCCAGTGTGCGTCAGGGCCTTCTCCCAAGGAGGAGACAATGCCGATACCAGTGATGACGACGTCGTGGGGGCTGCTCATGAGCGGCTTTGTGGGTCAGGCGGCGCGGCCCGTCAAGGCCACGCGCCGGCCGATGTCAGGCAGTCTTGGCGGCAACCAGCGCGTCGATCTTGGCGCACAGGTTCTTCATGACGAAGTAGTCATCGGTCGAGGCCTTGCCGTCATTGACTTCCTGGGTCCACTTTTCCAGCGGCACCTTGATGCCGAATTCCTTGTCGATGGCGAAGACGATATCGAGGAAGTCGAGGCTGTCGATGCCGAGATCGTCGATCGTGTGGCTCTCGGGCGTGATGGTGTCGATATCGATCTCGCTGGTGTCGGCAATGATCTTGGCGACTTTGTCGAACGTGGTGGAGTTCGTGGTGGACAAGGGCTTTTCCTTCTTTGCGGGCGGAATCTGTCCGCAGCTTGTTTGGGCGCTGTCTAATCGGTTTTTCCCGGCAGGAAAAGGCCTGATAAGCCGCGCGCAGATGGGGAGGGCGCGTTGAAAAGGCAAGAAGGGCCGCCGGTCAACCCGGCGGCCCTTCCCATTGACGTAAGGTCAATGCTTGGTTCGATGCATGTCGTCATCCCAAAACCGGAACCACTTGGGGACATGCATCAGCTCTCGCGAAGCTTGACCAGGTCGTTCAACAGCCCGCCCGTCCCGTTGTGGACGGTCAGCCGCTCGACCTTGCCGGCGATGGCTTCCAGGGCCTCGAGCTCCTTCAGCCGCAGCATCACCGGGTTCTCTGCCATCACCTTGGCCGTGTTGAGCAGGGAACGCGTGGCGTTCGTCTCCTCACGGCGGCGGATGACGTTGGCCTCGGCCTGCTTTTCGGCCGAAACCACCTGGTTGAGGATTTCGCGCATCTCGCCCGGCAGGATGACATCCTTGAGCGCGATATCGCTGACCTCGACCCCGATCTCGGCCATGTCGGCCCGGACCTTGGCCGCGGCTTCCTCATCGACCGTCACCTTCTTTTCAAGGATCTGGTCAAGCGTCAGTGCGCCCAGCGTCTTGCGGAAGGCGTACTGCAGGGCTCGGTAGAGGGCCTCGGAGAAGTCCTTCACCGCGCTCACCGCCTTGACCGGATCGACGACCCGGTATTCGGCCGCGATGTTGACGCGGATCGTGACGCGATCCCTGGTCAGCACTTCCTGCCCGGCGACGTCGAGCGACTGGCGCTTGAGGTCGACGACCTTGATCTGCACCATCCGTCCGACGTTCCAGAAGCCGTGCACGCCGGCGGCAAGCGTCCGAATGAGGACACCGTCGACGAACAGCAGCCCGGCCTGACCATCCAGAACCGGATGGACGGACATCAATTCCGCCTTCCGAGCCTGGCCGAGCCGGCGCATGAGCGCCGAATCGATGGCAAGATCGGCCGAGGTGTCGACCATCGTCACCTTCCACGGTCCGGCATCGGTCCACAGCACCAGCTTGCGGTCCGGCGCCAGCACGCTGTGCAAATTGCCGTCGCGCTCGATGACGGCGACCTCCGTGCGCCCGGTGCGGACGACGGTGAAATGACGCGCGGCCACGTCCGGGAGCTTGTCGAACAACGCCTTCTCGTACGCCGAAACGAATTCCGGGTTCCTCAGATCGTGCCGCGAGACTTCAAGGCTGCCGCGCCGGTTGGCGAGCCAGTGCTCACCCGGCAGCAGGACAGCCTTGATCTCTCCCTTGTAGAGAGTGAGGGCACGCTCATTTTCCTTTACGAGGACGCGCTCGCGCCCAAGAACCTGATCGAGAATAGTCATTGTCTTACTCCTGTCGGGCATGGCCCCATGCGAGGCGTCACGTCATGCGTCGATCTTCCCTTCGTTTCTCGTTTCACTTCCAATTCCGGCACGAATGATCCGGGGACCGGTGGCATCAATCCGTGGCGGGCCCTCGGGAGCGGATCGCGAGGCAGCGGAGCGGGCGCCGGAGGCCTTGGCCTCCTTTGCCGGCGACGCTGCGCCTTGACCATCACCGCGAGCCTGGCCGCAAGCCGATGGCATCGGACCTTCGAGCCGGCCGTCGCCCGAGGGTTTCGGCCGTCCGTCAGGTCTTCAGCATTCCAGTCCCCGGACCGTTTTGGATAACACCGCCCAAAGGTGTTGGCTTATCAGCCAATGGAGAAGGATTTGAACCTTCGACAGTCAGATTATAAGTCTGATGCTCTACCAAACTGAGCTATCCGTGGTGCAGACAGCAGGACTCGAACCTGCGACCTCCGGACCCAAATCCGGTGCTCTACCTCTGAGCTACATCCGCGATCCCAACCCCCGAAGCGGCGCCGTATACAGGTCGACAAAGCCGCCTGCACGGGCGGAGACGAAAGCTCCAACCGCTGTGCTCACTTCGGTTCTCGTGACCGGGAGCGCGCCTATAGCCCCTGCGACGGGTTGTCGCAAGCCACATTGTGGCGGCAAATTTGCGGCTTCTTTCAGCGGTGACATTTCGGCAACACTGGTCGCCGCGCCCCGCGATCGGGCGCAGCGACCTCAGAAGGTGACGCGGCCGAGCACGCGAAGGCCGTCGCCCTGCGGTTCGACCACCACGGCTTCGCCTTCGCGCGGCGAGATGCCGGTCAGCGCCACGATGTCTTCCAGATGGGTGACCATGATCAGATTGTCGGAGCCGGAATAAGCGCGGATTTCCTTCATGATGGCAGCGATCTGCGCTGCTTTCTGTGCATCGTCGCCCTTCAGGAGGTCGAGCGGTGCGAACAGTTCCGGCTCGGCCTCGAAGGCGGTGCGCGCCGTGTCGAGGCAGCGACAGTAGCGGCTGGACAGAATGCGCTCGATGGGAGCCGCGCGGGCGGCAAACAGGGCGCCGATCTTGCTTGCCTGCTGCTTGCCGCGCGCCGACAGATTGACCTGGGTGGCGCAATTGCCGATGTCGAAATTGGCCGGGTCGGTGGTGCCGGTGACCATGGCGTGGCGCAGCAGCACGACATGGCCGCCATCGCGCAGCAGCGCCCAGCCGGCGTCGGTCGCGTGCGCGGCGGCGGGGACGACAAGCAGGAACAACGCCAAGGCTAACCGGATCATCGCCACCCTTCCATGAGTCCGTATCGGGCTCCAACCATTCGCATATAGGGATTGGAAACCGGGCACAAAGACAAGCCGGGCGCCGGTCGCGTCTCAAGCCTCACTTTTTGGCGAGCTGCTGCTTCACCAAATCGATCTTCTGGTCGGTCAGCGGGATCGGGATTGTGTAGCCGGCTTCGGTAAAGCCCTGTTTGGCGTTCTCGAAGAACGCGATCGCCTTGAGATATTCCGGCTTGCCGCCGCCATAGCTGGCGCGGTTCCAATGGATGTCGCCAAGATTGTTCTGTTCGAAGGCCCACTGCATGGGCTGACTTTCCTTGGTGAACACTTTCAGCGTCGCCGTGAAAGCCGCCTCGGCCTCGTCGAGATATTTGCCGGTCCGTTCGATGTTGCCGAGGTTGAGCAGGCTCATGCCGATGCCGTTCTGCGCGTTCGCCCAGTCGACCGGCGCGGTCTCGATGGTCAGCACTTCGAGCGCCGCACGGCGCGCGGCGATCGAATCCCGCAAGGTTGCGGGGCCGGCATTGCTCATGCTCAACCAGTGCAGCGTCGAGCCGAGGCCGGCCTGGGTCAGCGCCCATTGCCGTGGGTTGGTCTCGCGCTTGTATTCGCGCAAGGCGTTGCGGTAGGCGTCGACCGCCTCGCCATAGTGTTCGGGCTTGTCCGTCACGCCGCCGAGAAGCTGCAGCGTGTTGCCGAGATTGTAGTAGCTCATCGCCCAATCAAGCGGGAATTTCCGCCTGACATAGACCTGGCGGGCCGCCTGGAATGCCGCAACCGACTGCTCCAGCCTGGCTGCGTCGCGGGTGCGTTGGCCAATCGTCTGGTAGATCGAGCCGAGATTGTTCTGCGCCGACGCCCAGTCCATCGGGAAGCGCTGTCGGGTAAACACCGTCAGCGCATCGTCATAGGCTGCCGCCGCCTCTTCGAGCGTGCCGGTGCCCATGTCGAAACGGGCGACACCACTCAGCGCATTGCCGAGGTTGAGCCGGCTGGTGGCCCAGGAGACCGGGAATGTGTCGCGGGTTCGCACTTCGAGCGCGGCGCGAAAGGCGTCGGCGGCCTCGTTGATCCTGGCCTTGTCGTTGAGCTGGATGCCGAGGGTCACAAGCGTGTTGCCGAGATTGTTCTGGACCATCGCCCATTCGACCGGCGTTTTCTGGCGCGTATATTCCTCGAGCGCCAGCCGATAGGCCGCTTCCGCCTGGGCCAGATGCTCGCCGCCGGGTTCGCGTTCCGAGAGCGCATAGAGCGCGAGGCCAAGATTGTTCTGCGAGGACGCCCAGTCGAGCGGAACCTTGTCGCGCGGGCGCTTGTCCAGCGTGGCGCGCATCGCCGCCACCGCCTCGTTCAAGCGTTTCGGGTCGCTTTCGCGTTCGCCGATCTTCAGCAGCACATTGCCGAGATTGTTCTGGGCGGCGGCCCAGTTGAGATCGTCCTTCACATGTTCGAACACGGCAAGCGAATCGCGAAAGATCTGCGCGGCCTCTTCGAGATGCGCGGTCTCGGTCTCGCGCTCGCCGATGTTCTGCAGCACCACCGCCATGTTGTTGCGGGTGATGGCCCAGTCGCGATTCTGTTCGCCATTGGGAATGAAGTTCAAGATGGCGCGATAAGCTTCGATCGCGTGCCGCAGCGCATCCAGGTCGCCGGTGGCGTAGCCATAGGAATTAAGTGCTTCCGCCTCCTGGTTCTTGTAGTTCCAGCGCAGCTTGTCGTCCCATTTCTCGGCCAGCGAGAACGCCTTGGCATAGTCGTTGGCGGCCGACTTGTAGTCGAAGACCAGCGCCGAGGCGTCGGCCCGTTTGGCATAGATCGCGGCATCGGCGACGCGCTTCTGCTTGATCAATTCCTCCGCCTGGTCGACCGCGTCGTTGGTCGCTTCGACCCGCCCCACGGCATCATCGAGGAATTTTCGCGCCGTGGCGATCGCGCCTTGGCCGATGGCCTTGTCGGCGGAAGCGACCAGGCGTTTGATCTCCGGATCGTCGGTGCGCAACGCCGCGCGCTCGGACATCATCTTCCTCAGACGCTCGGCCTGGGCATCGAGCACTTTCCGCAGGTCAGCCGGATCTTCAGGGATTTTCTCCGTGCCGAGCGCCCTCAGCACGCCGTAAAGCGCGTCGAGCGGGACGCCTTCCTGCAGCGATGCCAGCTCCACCTGTGCCCGCTTGGGGTCGGGCAGGTCGGAAATGGTCAGCAGCAACTGCCGCCGCTCGCCGGTGATCAGCCCGTCGTCGCCGGTCGGCTCCGGCGGTGCGACACCGAAATAGAGCAGCCGGCGCAGGCTTTCGTTGACCCAGGGGCGCTGCTTCGCCTTGGTGTCGAGATAGACCTCTTCCGTTACCATGCGCATGACCGAGCCGAACTCGGTGCCTTTCATCGCCGCGAGGTGGCGCAGCAGGGCCGCCGCATAGGGGCTGTTTTCGCCAGCGGCGCCATCGAGCGCCGGACGGCCGGGTTCCGCGGCGAAGCCGATCACCGTGCCGAGGCTCGCGTCGGCCGCCGGCGCGTTGCCGAGGGCCTTTGCGCCGCGCACCGGCTCCAGTCCCCCGGCGCCGATAGGCTCGGCGGAGGCGGTCGGTGCGCGCCGCACCACGGCGTCCGATGGAAACGGATTGGTGCGGCAGGCGTCGAGCAGCATGATCGTCACCGGCACGGTCTTCTTCAGTTCGGCCATGACGGCGGAAATCGGCACCAGTGCCTGATCGGCATCCTTGAGCGACGAGACGTCTGCGTCGACAGGAACCAGATAATTCTCGCCACCGGCCTCGATGCCGTGACCGGAGTAATAGATGAGGGCGACGTCGGCGCCCTCGGCGTCCTCGACGAAGCGTTCGAGGTCGCGCTTCAGCTTGCTCGCATCGCGATCGGTGACGTTGCGGGCGTCGAAGCCGAGGTCGGTCAGCATCTTGGCCATGTCGCGGGCGTCGTTGGCTGGATTGGGGAGGGCGGCGATGTGCTCGTATTGCGACTGGCCGATGATCAGCGCCACGCCCTTGAGGTCTTTTGCCTCGGCAGCCTGAAGCATCGACGCGGCAACGGAGACAAGCATGGCGACAAATAACGTCACCCGCGCACGCCGGAAAAGACGCAGTTTCGAGGTGTCGACAAATGTCATTTGTCGTTCCGCCCTGATGATCCAAACCCTCTATAACCCTGCCAGCCAACGATGATCAAATTCGGGCGCGATTGCGCCGCGGCCGTGGCTCGCCTATCCCTGAAAAATGTCTCCACTCACCGAAACCGTCCTGTTCGTCTTCAGTCTTGTCGCGCTCGGCTATCTCGCTGGGTTCACAGGCTATTTGAGACCGGCGAGCGGCGAGGGGATATCCGACTTCGCGGTCTCGGTGGCCATGCCGCTGCTCCTGTTCCAGACCATGGTCAACGCTGATTTCCATGGCGTCGCGCCATGGCCGCTATGGGGCGCCTATTTCACCGCCGCGGCGATCACCTGGGCGGCGGGCCATCTCGTCACCACGCGGATATTCGGACGCGACGCGCGCGCCGGGGTCGTCGGCGGCGTATCGTCCGCCTACTCCAATGTCGTGCTGCTCGGCGCTCCCTTCATCCTAGGCATATTCGGTCCGAGCGGCTTCGAAGTTCTGTCGCTGCTGGTCTCGGTGCATCTGCCGATCATGATGATGGCCTCGATCGTGCTGTTCGAGATGTTCGGCCGAGGCAGCGGCGAACATGTGCATCCGCTACGGGTCCTGCGCAGCTTCCTGAGACGGCTGTTCATCAATCCGCTGATCATCGGCATTCTGCTGGGGCTGGCATGGCGCATCAGCGGCGTGCCGCTGCCGGCCCTCGTCATGCGACTGGTCGATGCGCTGGCCAACACGGCCGGGCCGGTGGCGCTGTTTGCCATGGGGCTCAGCCTGCGCCGCTTCGGCATATCAGGCAATGTCCGGCCAGCGCTGGTACTTTCGGTGCTGAAGCTGTTCCTGATGCCGGCGCTGGTTCTTGCCTTCGTCTGGCTGCTCGGCCTGCCGCCGTTGACGGCCAAGGTGGCGGTCGTGGTGGCGGCGCTGCCGTCGGGCATCAATTCCTATCTCATCGCCGTCCAGTTCAACACCGGCCAGGCGCTAGCATCGAACCAGATGACCATCGCCACTGCTTGCGCGGTCATCACTACTGCTTTCTGGCTGACGGTTGTCCTGCATGTTTTCGGGTGAGGTTGGCGACAGCTGCGCCAACCCGCTCTCGTCTTGCGCTGGTCCAACCCCTATATGCCATCTTGCGATTGCTTGCGGGGCTTTCCCTAGGTTAAGAGCAATGGCTCCAGCGTGCGGCCCTGCCTGCGCTTTACCGAAGACATCCAGATAGCGGCCCGTGAGCGCCGAACGGAGGCTAGACCATGCTTCAGAAAACCAGCCATTTCATGCGCCAGGCCAATCTCATCAACGGCGAATGGGTCCAGGCCGACAGCGGCCAGACGGTCGACGTGAACAATCCAGCTACCGGCCTCAAGATCGGCACCGTGCCGAAGTCGGGCAAGGCCGAGACACGCCGTGCCATCGAGGCTGCCGACGCCGCCTTCAAGTCATGGCGCAAGACCACCGCGCTCGAGCGCTCCAAGCTGCTGCGCAAGCTGCATGACGCGATGATGGACAATCAGGACGTGCTGGCCGAACTGCTCACCATTGAGCAGGGCAAGTCGCTGTTCGAATCCAAGGGCGAGATCGGTTCGGCCGCCGCCTATATCCTGTGGTTCGCCGAAGAAGGCCGGCGCACCTATGGCGACGTCGTACCCTCGCCATGGGCGGACCGCCGCATCCTGGTGACCAAGGAACCGGTCGGTGTCATTGCCGCCATCACGCCGTGGAATTTCCCGTCCTCGATGCTGGCCCGCAAACTTGGTCCCGCACTTGCCGCCGGCTGCACCGCCGTCGTCAAGCCGGCCTCGCAGACGCCGTATTCCGGCCTTGCCTGGGGTGCGCTGGCCGAGGAAGTCGGCTTCCCCAAGGGCGTCGTCAACATCCTGACCGGTTCGGCGAGCGAGATCGGCGACGAGATCTGCGCCAATCCGCTGGTGTCGAAAATCACCTTCACCGGCTCGACGGAGGTCGGCAAGCTTCTCATCCAGAAGTCGTCGGTCACGGTCAAGAAGGTGTCGATGGAACTCGGCGGCAACGCGCCGTTCATCGTCTTCGACGACGCCGATATCGAGCGTGCCGTTGCCGGCGCGATCACCGCCAAATATCGCAATTCAGGCCAGACCTGCGTCTGCACCAACCGCTTCCTCGTCCAGGCTGGTGTGTACGACAAGTTCGTCGAAAAGCTCGCCGCGGCCAGCAACGGACTGAAGGTCGGTTCCGGCCTCGAAGAGGGCGTCCAGCAGGGGCCGCTGATCGACGAGAAGGCGGTCGAGAAGGTCGAGGAACTGATCGCCGATGCCACCTCAAAGGGCGGCAAGGTCGTCGCCGGCGGTCATCGCCATGCACTGGGCGGTTCGTTCTTCCAGCCGACGGTCATCGCCAATGCGACGCCGAAAATGCGCTTCATGAAGGAAGAGATCTTTGGCCCGGTCGCACCGGTGTTCAAGTTCGAAACCGAGGAAGAAGCCATCGCGCTCGCCAACGACACCGAATTCGGCCTTGCCTGCTATTTCTACACCGGCGATCTCGGCCGCGCCTTCCGGGTCATGGAAGGCCTGAAATACGGCATGGTCGGCGTCAATGAAGGGCTGATCACCACACCTGAAGCACCGTTTGGCGGCGTCAAGGAATCGGGCCTCGGCAAAGAAGGCGGACATCAGGGCATCGAGGATTACCTCGATACCAAATATGTGTGCATCGGCGGCCTCGGGCTCTGATAGGCTAGTGCGTGGGGCAGGCTGGTAAACCTGCCCCGGGCTGAACAACCAGCCGAAGTCCTTTGGATCCACTGGCATTTGCGGGCATGACGATGAAGGACGGCGAGGTTTTCGGCACGACACAGGCAGGCGAACCGATCCGCCGCTTTACGATCAGGGGCGGCGGCCTCACCGCCAACATCATCGGGCTTGGCGCCATCGTCCAGGACCTGCGCCTGACCGGGCACGACGCGCCGCTGGTCCTCGGCTACAACAATCTGGAGGCCTATGAGACCGACACTGGCTTCTTCGGGGCCGTGGTCGGGCGCTACGCCAACCGCATCGGCGAAGGCCGCTTCACAATTGGCGGCAACCGCTACCAGACCGAGCGCAACTTCCTCGACAAGCATACGCTGCATGGCGGCTCGCAAGGCTACTCCCACCGACCATGGACAGTTTCGCTGCACGGCAGGGATTTCGTCACTCTGACGCTGCATGATCCCGACGGTGCGATGGGCTTTCCCGGCGCGCTCGACGTTACTTGCACCTACCGGCTGAAAATTCCCGGCACGCTGAGCGTCGAACTGACGGCGACCTGCGAGGAGCCGACGCCGTGCAATCTCACCCAGCATTCCTATTTCAACCTCGATGATGGCGGCACGGGCGACATTCTCGACCACAGGATGATGCTGAACGCCGGTGCCTATCTGCCTGTCGACGGCGACATGATCCCGACCGGCGTGGTGAAGCCGGTCGACGGCACGCCTTTCGATTTTCGCCAGGCGCGGCCATTGCGCATGGAGACCGAGGGCGAACAACTGCCCTACGACCAGAATTTCTGCCTGGCCGCGGCGCGCGGGCCGCTCAAGCAGGCCGCGTGGGTGCAAGGGGCGAATTCCGGCGTCGAGATGGAAGTCTGGACAACGGAGCCCGGTGTCCAGCTCTACACCGGGCAATATGTGACGCCACGCACCGGCCTGGAAGGGCGGAATTACAAGGCCTTCAGCGGCTTCTGCCTGGAGCCGCAAATATGGCCTGACGCGCCGAACCGGCCCTATTTCCCGCAGGCGACGCTATGGCCTGGCGCGATCTATCACCACGTGACCGAATACCGGTTCCGGCAAGGTTAGCTTTTTCAGGGCTTGCCGAACGCCGCCCTCAGCGTCTCGAACGGTGCCAGCGCGCCGCGCACCTGCACGACGGCAGCGGCAACGCGATGGGCTCTGCGGGCGGCCTCCTGCGGGTTGTGGCCGGCAAGACGGGCGGCGAGATAGCCGCCATTGAAGGAATCGCCGGCGCCGGTGGTGTCGGCGGGGGCCGCGACATGGATTGCAGGCACGTCCTGCAATGATCCGTTTTCGGCAATCAGTGCCGGCTGCTCGCCATTCTTGACGACAACTTCGCCAACCCATTGCCTGAGCCGCTCGGCGGTCGCCCGCGGGGTGTCATCGCCGAACAGCATCTGCTCGTCAGGGAAGGTCGGCAGCGCGATGTCGGTGACGGCAAGCGCTTCGACGATCGCTGCCTGCGCTTCGTCGCGGCCGCGCCACAGTCGTGGCCGGTAGTTGGGATCGAAGGCGATCGTCGAGCCCGCCGCGCGCGCCTTGCCCACGGCCGCCAGCAGCGTCTTGCGCGAGGCATCGTCGAGAATTGCCAAAGTGATTCCGGAAAAGTACACAAGCGATTGATTTTGCATGCTTTTCGATAGTGCCGCCGGATCCGAAGCTAGCTGCCGCGCGGCGGCGTCGCCACGCCAGTAGGTGAAGGAGCGCTCGGCACCGGTCAGCGTGATCGCATAGAGGCCGGGGCGCGCGCCCGGTATGACCGGACTGGAGCCGATGCCGATGCCGTTTTCAGCGAAGAAAGCGATCTGGCCTTGGGAGAAGGGGTCGTCGCCGAAGGCAGAGACATAGGTTGCCGGCAGGTCAGCGCTCAGCGCATGCAACGCCCACAGCGTGTTGAACGTGTCGCCGGCAAAACCCATGCGCCAGTTCGGGCCGGTCTGGCCCGACAGTTCCAGCATGCATTCGCCAATCGAGGCGACGCCGTTTCCCACCATCTGCGATCCTCCAGTGATTTGCGTGCTGTAGCTTTTTGCCGGACGCAGCGCCATGCTTGGCAAGCAGGCTTTTTTCCGCCACAGCGTTTTCCCACAGGCTGGCGGGATGCGATCCGTCCGGCAGAACGTTATCCGCAGAAGAGGAACCGGTTTGGCATCGTTATGGCGTTATCTCCTGGCAGGTCTTGGTCTGGCTGCTTTGCTGGTCGGCGTTCTCGCGGTCGTCTATCTGACCGCGCCGCATTCGGCACAGCCTGTCGGTCCGGATGTCTCGAGGACGAAGAAAACCGACAACGGATTGTACGTAGCGAGTTTCGTGCCGGAACGCGGCGTGGTGCGGCAGGGCGAGCTGGAATCCTGGGTGCTGACGCTGAAGACAAAGACAGGGGCTTCGGTGGAGCGAGCCGCGATCGCCATCTCCGGCGGCATGCCGCAGCACAATCACGGTCTGCCGACCAGTCCGCAGGCGACCGACTATCTCGGCGAGGGACGCTACCGCATCGAGGGGCTCAAATTCACCATGAGCGGCTGGTGGCAGCTGCGTTTCGCCATATCATCCGGCGCGGGCTCCGACACTGTGCTGTTCAACGTGGTGCTGTGAGCGGTCGATGAGGCGCCTTTTCTGCTTTTTGGCACTGACCGTGGCCGTGCTCCTTGGCGGTTGCGGCAAGCCGGATTTTTCCGATGCCGAGAAGAAGACGATTGCCTCGCTCGCGCTGAATACCCTGCCGGCGCTGAAGCCTGACACCACCAACCGCTTCGCCGATGTGCCGGCCGCCGCGGCGCTCGGCTCGACGCTGTTCTTCGATGTTGGGATGAGCCGCGACGGCACGGTGTCCTGCTCGACCTGCCACAAGATCGACCGCCAATTCCAGGACGACCTGCCGCAGGCGGTGGGTGTCGGCCGGACCAACCGGCGCACTATGCCGCTGGCGGGTGTGGCACGTGACCCCTGGTTCTTCTGGGACGGACGTCGCGACAGCCTGTGGGCGCAGGCGCTGACGCCGCTCGAAAACCCGCTGGAACAGGCGGGAAACCGCACCGCCTACGCGCATTACATGAAGGCGCGCTTTGGCGAACGCTATGAGCGCATCTTCGGGCCATTGCCCGATTTTTCCGGCGTTCCGTTGAATGCCAGCCCGCTTGGAAGCGATACCGAAAAAGCCGCCTGGAACGCGATGAGCGATGCGCAGCGTGACGCCATCAACAGCGTCTATGCCAATATAGGCAAGGCGATTGCCGCTTTCGAACGCTCGATCGAGCCGACGCCGACGCGATTCGACCGCTTTGCGCTGGACCTTGCCACAGGCGCCGAGCCGAAAGGCGATGCGGCCTTTTCGCGGGAAGAAATCCTTGGGCTGAAACTGTTCATCGGCAAGGCCAATTGCGTGACCTGCCACAATGGCCCGCGTTTCACCGACAACGGTTTTCACAATACGGGCGTGCCGCCAGTTGCCGGCCTGCCGGCGGATCGCGGGCGGGTCGAGGCGGTGGCGCAGGTCGAGGCCGACCCGTTCAACTGCTTCGGCGCTTATCGCGATGGCGAGGCCAATGCCTGCGGCGAGCTGCGCTTCATGGTCAAGGATGCGCCGGAACTGGTGCGCGCCTACAAGACGCCGTCGCTGCGCGGTGCTGCGACACGGCCGCCCTACATGCATGCCGGGCAGTTTTCATCGCTCGACGAGGTGGTGGCTCACTATGCCAAGGCTGCGCCGAGCGTCGAAGGGGTATCCGAAGTCCACCCGCTGGAGTTGTCGGACCGCGAGCGCGCCGCACTCGTGGCGTTTTTGAAGACGCTGTCGGAATAGCCCTTCTGGTTGACCGTGATCTTGTCCGAAAACCGGCTTCCACTTTTCGGATCATGGTCATCGGTCCTTCACCGTCTCCATCGCCACGAAGGTCGAGGTCTGGGCGACGTGGGGCAGGGCCGAGATGCGCTCGCCGAGTACGCGCCGGTAGGCGGCGATATCCCTGGTGCGGACCTTCAGGAGATAATCGAAGCTCGATGCCATCATGTGGCACTGCTCGATCTCCGGCACGGCCTGTACGGACCGGTTGAAGGCATCGAGCGCCGCGGAACGGGTGTCCGACAATTTCACCTGGACGAAGGCGACATGGCCTTCACCCATGCGCTCGCGGTCGATGATCGCCTGGTAGCCCCTGATGTAGCCATCCTTCTCCAGCCGCTTCACCCGCGCCTGCACCGGTGTCTTCGACAGACCGACCTTGGCCGCCAGTTCCGACATGGAAAGCCGGCCATTGCCTGCCAGCGCCGACAGGATGTTCCTGTCGATGCGGTCCAATTGGTCTTCTATCATGGAAAATGCGGTCAATCTGTTGAGTTTGTGCCGTAATGATAGATCAAATGACCTGCGGTGTCGATTTCTTTGGATCGACTGAAATCCGCACCCTGTGCTAGCTTGCGCCATTCGGTCCGGTGACCGCCGGCCCGTTCCCTTATGCTTGCTCATAGGACCGCCATGCCGCTCGACGCCATCCGCCAGCAGATCCGCGCCAATTATTTGCCCGACGAAGACGAGGCGGTAAGGCGGTTGGCCGAGGCGACCGGACTTTCGGCCGGCGACCGCAAGTCAATCTCGGCCCGCGCGGCCGACCTAGTGCGGGCGGTGCGGGGCTCCACCGATCCCCGGCTGATGGAAGTCTTTCTCTCCGCCTACGGTCTGTCCACCAAGGAAGGCGTGGCGCTGATGTGCCTGGCCGAGGCGCTGCTGCGCGTGCCCGACACCGAGACGATGGACGACCTCATCGCCGACAAGATCGCGCCGCACGACTGGTCGGCGCATTCGGGCGGTTCGAGTTCCATCTTCGTCAACGCCTCGACCTGGGCGCTGATGCTGACCGGCCGCGTGCTCGACGAAGGCGAGGGCGGCATCGAAGGCACGCTGCGTTCGATGGTGCGCAGGCTGGGCGAGCCGGTCATCCGCAAGGCGGTGGCCGCCGCCATGCGCGAGATGGGCGAACAGTTCGTGCTGGGTCGCACCATCGCCGAGGCCGTCAAGCGCGGCCGGCCGATGACGCAGAAGGGTTATCTCTATTCCTTCGACATGCTGGGCGAGGCGGCCCGCACCGAGGCGGATGCGCTGCGCTATCACAAGGCCTATGCCGACGCCATTTCCTCGCTCGATGCCGGCTCCAACGGCCCTGATATCCGCTTCAACCATGGAATCTCGGTCAAGCTCTCAGCGTTGCATCCGCGCTACGAGGTGGCGCAGAAGGAGGAAATGCTGCCTGTGATGGCCGAGCGGCTGCTGTCGCTGGCACTCGCGGCCAGGCATTCGCGCATGGGCCTCAACATCGATGCCGAGGAGGCCGATCGTCTCGACCTGTCGCTCGACGTCATCGAACGGGTGCTGGCCGAGCCGGAACTCGCCGGCTGGAACGGGTTCGGCGTCGTCGTGCAGGCCTACGGTCCGCGCGCGGCTTTCACCATCGACTGGCTCTATGCACTGGCGAAAAAGTACAATCGCAACATCATGGTGCGGCTGGTCAAGGGCGCCTATTGGGACACCGAGATCAAGCGGGCGCAGACGCTCGGCCTTTCAGGCTATCCCGTGTTCACGCGCAAGGCCAACACCGACGTTTCCTACATTGCGTGCGCGAGAAAACTGCTTGGCATGACCGACCGGATCTATCCGCAATTCGCCACCCACAATGCCCACACCGTCGCCGCCATCCTGTCGATGGCTGACAACCGCGATACCTTCGAATTCCAGCGCCTGCATGGGATGGGCGAGGCCTTGCACGAAACCGTGCGCCGGTCAGAGGGCACGCGTTGCCGCATTTACGCTCCCGTCGGCGCACATTCGGACCTGCTTGCCTATCTGGTCCGTCGCCTGCTGGAGAACGGCGCCAATTCCTCCTTCGTGCACCAATTGACCGACGAGGACATCGAGCCGGAGGACATCGCGCGTGATCCGCTGGAAACGGTCGAAAGCCAGAGTCCCGCCGCCAATCCGGCGATTGCCAGGCCATCCCAGATCTTTGGGATCGGGCGCCGCAACTCGAAAGGATTCGACATTACGGATACGGTGACGCTGGCTGATATCGACAAGGCCAAAGCGGCTTTTGCCGGGCCGGATCGCTGGCACGCCAAGCCGATCACGCGCGCCGCCGGCTACGGCAAGCAGCGTCCGATCGTCAATCCGGCACAGCCTTCCGAGGTCGTCGGCACGGTTCACGAGGCCGCCGCCAAGCAGGTTGCGACCGCGGTGCGCATCGCTGTCGAGGCGCAGCCGGCCTGGGCAAAACGGCCGGTTGCCGAGCGTGCCGCGATCCTCAACCGGGCGGCCGACCTTTACGAGGCCAATGCGGTCGAGTTCTTCGCGCTCGCCACCCGCGAAGCTGGCAAGTCGTTGGCCGACGGCGTCGCCGAGGTGCGCGAGGCCGTCGACTTCCTACGCTACTACGCCGCCGAGGCGGCAAACGCCGAGGCGGGCACGCAAGCGCGCGGCGCCATTGTCTGCATCTCGCCATGGAATTTCCCGCTCGCCATCTTCACCGGCCAGATCGCGGCGGCACTCGTCACCGGCAACTCGGTGATCGCCAAGCCGGCCGAGCAGACGCCGCTGATCGCATTCCGCGCTGTCGAGATGCTCCGCGAGGCTGGCGTGCCGGAAGACGTCATCCAACTCCTGCCCGGCGACGGCCCATCGGTGGGCGGCCCGTTGACGGCGGACCCGCGCATTGCCGGCGTCTGCTTCACCGGCTCGACCGAAGTCGCCAAGCTGATCGAGAAACAACTGGCCGAGACCGCCGTGCCGGACGCCATGCTGATCGCCGAGACCGGTGGTCTCAACGCCATGATCGTCGATTCCACAGCGCTGCCCGAACAGGCGGTGCGCGATATCCTGGCGTCGGCCTTCCAGAGTGCGGGCCAGCGCTGCTCGGCGCTGCGCGTGCTCTATGTGCAGAAGGACGTCGAGAAGAAGATGCTGGAGATGCTGAAAGGCGCCATGGAGGCGCTCAATATCGGCGATCCCTGGCTGATCTCGACTGATGTCGGCCCGGTCATCGATGATGAGGCGCAGGCCTCGATCCGCGACTATTGCACGAAGAAGGGTCTTGAGGGCCGGCTGATCGCCAAGCTCGAGGCCCCCAAGGATGGGCGCTTCGTCGCGCCGCATGTCTTGCGGGTCAAGGGCATCGAGGACATGGAGCGCGAGGTGTTCGGGCCTGTGCTGCATGTCGCCAGTTTCGATGCCGACCAGATCGACAGCGTCATCACCGCCATCAACCGCAAGGGCTATGGCCTGACCTTCGGCCTGCACACCCGCATCGAGGGCCGCGTCCAGCATTTCGTCGACGGCATTCATGCCGGCAACATCTACGTCAACCGCAACCAGATCGGCGCCGTCGTCGGTTCGCAGCCGTTTGGCGGCGAGGGCCTCTCCGGCACCGGGCCGAAGGCCGGCGGCCCGCATTATCTCAGGCGCTTCCGCAAGGGGCCGGAAGCTGGCACGCACCTGGCCGACGGGCACAAGGTCACCGCCACCGAACTGGCCGACAATCTGCCCGATCCGTCGCTGGGCGGCTGGTCGACGCGGCCGGACCGGATCGCCATCCTGAGGAAACATCTGCGCGGCAAGGGCGCGGCGGCGATCGGTGCCGCCGCTGCAATCGATTTCGGTCAGGTCGATTTGCCCGGCCCGACCGGCGAGGCCAACACGCTGTCACTGTCGCCGCGCGGCCGGGTGCTGTGCCTGGGGCCGGACGCCGACACGCTGCTGGCGCAGACCATCCAGGCGCTCGCCGCCGGCAATGCAGTGCTGGCCGTGGCGCCAGGTGCCCCGGCGGCACTGTCGGCGCTGACCGGCAAAGGCCTGCCGCTGGCGGCCATCGATGGCCGCCCCGATCCGGTCGAGGCGCGCTCGCTGCGCGTCGATGTCGTTGCTTTTTCAGGCACGCCCGAGGCGGCGCGCATCGTGCGCAAGGTCATCGCCGAGCGCAGCGGGCCGATCGTGCCGCTGGTCAGCGAGGTGCTCAATCCCGCGGCCTATGCGCATGAGCGGGCCGTCTGCGTCGACACCACGGCGGCCGGCGGCAATGCCAGCCTGTTGGCCGCCGCATAGATTAGTCGGTACTTATGCGCCTTCGACGACGGAAAAACCCTCGAATTGCGGGTGGCCGAGATAATGGACCTTTGTCGTGCCGACATTGCGGTGGGCGGCGCGAAAGTTCTCCGATTTGGTCCAGGCGACGAAGTCGGCGTGGCTCGCCCAGACCGTATGCGAGGCAAACAGCGTGTAGCCTTCGGTCTCGTTGGCCGGGCCGCGCAACAGATGGAATTCCCGGAAGCCTTTCATCTCGGCAAGGCTGGAATCGCGGTTCTTCCACACGGCTTCGAAATCGGCCTCGGAGCCGGTCTGCACCTTGAAGCGGTTCATGGCGATATACATGGGGTCCCTTTCGTGCGGATGTTGATGGTTGGCGCCGCAACGTTTGTGCTGCTCACATCTTAGAACGGGCCGATCCCGACCTCGAATTCCAAACCCGGATTCGCGGCCTGTGGCGGAATTGGAGGGAAGGGAGCAGCCTTGCGCACGATGCCAAGCGCGGCCTCATCGAAAGTCTTCGATCCCGAGCTTTCCAGAATACGCAACTGATCTATGTTGCCCTTCTTGCCTATGGCGAATGCCACAACCGCATTGTTTCGCGCGGCCAGTTGCAGCGAAGGCGGGAGAGTTCGATTGACGCTGCCGAGCTTTCGAAAGACGTCGCCGCGGTAGCTGTCTTCCGCGGCGCTGCCGGCCTCTTTCTGCCTCTTGCCCATGCTGGCCGCTTGCGCCGGCCGATCCTGGCCGTCGGCCGTACCGCTCCGTTCATCCGCCGCTGCAGCTGTCGCAGGCGCGGCCGCCGGAGTCGGCCTTGCATAGGGGGTCGGCGGGTGATCGGGAGCGGCGACAGGCATCTCGACGGTTTCGGCCTGGACGCTCGGCTGCGCCTGCGTTTCGTTCCTGGCGGCCACGCTCTGGTCGTCCGGGCGGGGTTTTGCCGTCACCAGTATGTCGGGTGTCACCATTGGCTGTTTGGCCGGTTCCTGCGAGGGCTCCGAAGCCTGCTTCGCGGCGTCCCGGGCGGGCTCGCGATCCTGTGTCACAGCTTCCGGCGCGGGCCGCGAAGGTTCCGTCGGCGGCGCCGGCCTGGCTGCCTTTGCCTGAGGGGGGGGTGGCCGGCGGCTGGCTCGGCACCAACGTGACATTCATTGCCGTCGGGTCCTTGTCCAGCGCACTGCCGGCTACCTTGTCGCCTGTGTGATCGCCGCCTTCCGATTGCTCCGTCTCCCTGGAAACAAGCGTGCCGGCAGGTGAGACCAGAAAAGCCGCCGCTACCGCGGCATGGAGCAGGCCGGAGATGGCGATCGCCGTTGCCCACTTGCCGTTGCCGGCCGGCGGCCGTGTCTGGGCAAGCGGCTCGGCCGGCACGATGGCCAACTCGTCGCCGGCGTCGCGGAGGGGACTGATTTCCTGCATGTCGCGCGGCGGAAAATGCAGCGGCCCAGGCGTCATTGTCAAATCAAGATGGACTGGCTCAAACAGCGGAAGGCCGGCCAGGGGCCGGGCCACCATATGTCGTGCCAAGTCAAGTTCCAGTCCCACCGCCGCCCTCAGACTCCGAAAGCGATGCCGGTCCTGGTGTCCGTCTTCAGCTTGCGCATGCAGGCGGCCGGCTCGACGCCCGTGCCGGCGCATTCCGTGGCGCTGTTGATCAGCACGCGGCTGACCTTGGTGCAGTCAGTGCCGGCCAGGTCAAAGCGCGTCACCTTGGTCTTGCCGGCCGGCAGGTCCTTGAAGTCGAGCACGGTCAGCCGGTCGACGATACCGGCCTCGTTGAACAGGGCGATCTCGAACGCCGCCTTGGTGAGGTCGGCGCCGAGATTGTTGCTGACCAGGAAGGTCAGGCGGCAGCCCTTGTCGGAAGGCTGCGCTGCATTGAGTTCGAGGGTCAGGACCGGCGCGGACTGCTTAGCCCACGCCGGAACCATCGCAAGCGACATCGCCAGCGCCGAGGTCAGCAGACGAAGCGATGTCGTCAAGCTCGTCATGATGGATCAGCCTCCAAATCGCATGGTTGCCGCCAGTTTCAGCGTGATGCCGGGTTCATAGACGGCGACCGTCGTGCCGCCATTCAGCGGGTTGGCGTATTTGACGTCGAACAGGTTGTCGGCGCGGAAATCGACCTTCAGATCGTCGGTCGCCTGATAGCTGGCAAAGGCGTTGACCAGCGTATAGTCGGTGGCCACCGCATTGCCCTTGGGCTTGCCGTTGTACTGCACTTCGCCCCCGACGGTCAGCTTGTCCTCGAGGAAACGCAAACCGAGCTGAGCGGTGACCTGAGAGGAGGGAGTGGTGGCGAGGTCGGCCTCCACGCCCTTGTAGGAAACTGTGTGGCCATTTGTGATCGAAGCCGAGAGGCCGGCATAGCCCCACGCCGCGTCGTAGACACCTTCCAGCTCGACACCGTTGATCCTGGCCTTGGCGAAATTCTGATACTGGAAGCAGATCGGGATGCCGGGGCCGAAGGGGCAGCCGCTGCCTGGGGCGAACGGGGACAGCGTCACGCCGTCGATATAGTCGTCGACATCGTTGTTGAAATAGGCTGCCTTCAGGCGCAAGGCGTCGCCAGCCTCGAAGATGTCGTTCTGCTTGTAGTTGACGCCGAATTCGGTCGTCTTGCCGGTTTCAGGCCGCAGATTTGGATTGGGCAGGAACGGGAAGCTGACGCCTGCCGGATGGTTGCCGCTGATCAGAGTCTCCGTGATCGAGGGCGAGCGATAGCCTTCCGCATAGGTGCCGTAGAATTGCAGGCCGGCAAGGCCGGCGCTCTCGAACGGCGAGACACCGACCGTGACGCGCGGCGACAGCCTGTCGCCGGAGATATCATGCGTGGCGTCCTTCAGGCTGTAGCTGTCGTAGCGCAGTCCGGCGATGACCTCGAGCCAGTCCCAGGTGAGTTTGTCCTGGACGTAGGCGCCCGACACATTCCGCTTGCCCGAAGGCGTGTAGAAACTGTCGCCGCCGGCCGCGCCGCCCGTCTTGACATTGTCGCCGACCCAGTCGCCGCCATAGGTCAGTTCATGCGCGATGCCGCCCGTTTCGAACCGTGACGTGTTCCAGATATCGATACCGGCCGTGCCGACATCGAATGTCGATTGTGATCCTGCCGGCAGCACCACGGGAAGACCGGAGACCGGATCGAAGCGGTTCTGCGGGACAAGACTGGTCAGGCCGAGATTGGTCTTGTTGTAGGAGGTGTTGATGTGGAGATCGAGCCAGCTCTTGTCTTCGTCCGTGATGTTGTAGCGGGCCGTGAACGTGTTCGACTTCAGGTCGATATCATTCACAGGCACGCCGCCGCTGGTCTCGTCCCAGCCGTCGCTCGATCCGACCCAGCCAAGCTTCAGCTCACTGTTCTCGGTCGGCCGGATGGTGGTCTTGAGCAGGCCGCTCAGCACGTCGAAACCAGTGCCGTTGACGGTGTCGCCGTCGCCGTCCTTGTAGTTGTCGTAGTCGCGGTAGACGATGTTGCCCAGCACCTCCCAGTTCTCACTGACGCGATAAGCGCCGGATGCGCTTGATGTCCAGCCCTTGCCGTTGCTCTCGTAGCGTCCGGTGACGGAACCGGCCCAGGTCTCGTCAGGCTTGAGGAAATCCTGGGCATCCTTGGTGTCGAAGAAGACGACACCGCCAATGGCGCCCGAGCCATAGGTGTTGGCGACCGGGCCACGGATCACGTCGACGGATTTGACGAGCTCGGGATCGATGTAGAAGGTCGACTGCGTGCCGTGGTCGGAACGCTGGAAATTCTGGCGCGCGCCATCGACGATGACAGCGACGCGGCCGAAATCCTGCAGGCCTCGGATGTTGATGCTGGTGCTGACGCGCCTGGCGTCCGCCTGGGCGGCGACGCCGGGCACACCGAAAAGCATCTCGTTTGGCGTCGTCGCCATGCGGCGGTCGAGCTGTTCCTGGTCGACATGGCTGGCCGAGGCCAGCGATTCGATCGCCGTTTCGCCGGTGCGGCTGAGCACCAGGATCTTGTCGAGCAGCGTCGCGCCCGCGGGAGTTGCTTTTTCCTGGTCAGTCTTCTTCGATTGATCCGGTTGCTTGCCCGCCGGCTGCATTGCCTGCTGGGCGTGCGCCGATAGCGCGGACAAGGCGATCGCCGCCACGCCTGCGAGTAAAGCCGCCGCGCCGTTCGCCGTCGCCCGGCCGCGCCGTTCCCAATTCATCGACCCCATGCCCCAACTCCAAATCCCAGGTTCCATGCTGGCTGGCCTGGGGCTTGCTGGCATTTTTGATCGTATCCGGCATCTTAAATGTTGACTCATTTAGTCCGGTATTGCACTGACTAGTAAACATGATTATTCGAGTCAAGAAATGAATCGGCAATTTCGCAACGCCTAGCCAGATGCCCGGCACAGGAAAGGGATCGACCCAGATGAACACGCATAATCCCAACGATTTTCGCTATCGCGTCCGCCGTTCCGACGATGCCTCCGCCCGTTTCGATCGGATTCCGCTGGCGGTGCGAACGCTGTCCAGCAACACCCTATTCCAGGGCGAGCACGAGATCGGCATCGAACATCATGGGGCGCTCTACCGGCTGAAGATCACCCGCCAGGGCAAGCTCATTCTCAACAAGTAAGGCAAGGCATCAGGGGTAAGGACATGGACCAGTGCGTAAAACCCGCTCCGCATGAAATCCGGCGGGCACGGACCGAGAATCCGAAAGCGCGCGAGCGTGATCTGGCCGGCCAGCTCGGCATTTCGGAGGCCGAGCTGGTGGCCGCGCATTGCGGTGATGGCGTCATTCGCATCGAGCCGCGCGTCAATGACCTTCTGACCGGTCTAGAGGCCGTTGGCGAGGTGATGGCGCTGACCCGCAACGAAAGCGCCGTGCACGAAAAGATCGGCGTTTACGACAAGGTCGTCACCGGCAATCACAATGCGATGGTGCTTGGCGAGAACATCGACCTGCGCATCTTCCCGAAAATCTGGGCGCATGGCTTCGCCCTGGAAAAGCGGGACGGCGACGACATCCGCCGCAGCCTGCAATTCTTCGATGCTTCCGGCGAGGCCGTGCACAAGGTGCATCTGCGCCCCGCCTCCAGCCTCTATGCCTACCAGAAGCTGGTCGCCTCGCTGGAATCACCGAACCAGGGGCCGACGATCGAGATTTCAGGACCCGTTCTCGACGAGGAAAGCGAGGCCGGGACATCGACTGCGAGCCTGGACGATCTGCGTGACCGCTGGAGCCGGCTGACGGACGTGCACCAGTTCTTCGGCATGCTGAAGACGTTGAAGCTCAGCCGCCGCCAGGCGGTGCGCATGGTCGGCCAGGATTACGCCTGGCTGCTCGACAATGACGCGGTGCGCGCCATGTTCCATCACGCCGCCGAAAGCGAGATGCCGATCATGTGCTTCGTGGGCAACCGCGGCTGCATCCAGATCCATTCCGGCCCGGTCAAGTCGATCAAGCCGATGGGGCCGTGGATCAACGTGCTGGACGAGACCTTTCATCTGCATCTGCGAACCGACCACATCCATGAGGTATGGGCGGTGCGCAAGCCGACCAGGGACGGCCACGTCACCTCGCTCGAGGTCTATGCCGCCAATGGCGACATGATCATCCAGTTCTTCGGCAAGCGCCACGAAGGCGAAAGCGAGCGCGACGACTGGCGCTTCCTGGCCGAGCACCTGCCGCGCATTCCAAGCCCGACGGCAGCCTGAGGACAGTGTAATGAGTTTTGCGTCGAGACTGTCCGCCCTGTGCGGATCGATGATCGGTTCCGCGATCGGCCTTGCCCTGGCTTTCGCCGCAATGCAGCCGGCCGGCGCCAACGAAGGCGTTTCGGTCTTCGCCGATCCTTCGAAGATCGCCGCCATCGGCGGGTCCATCACCGAGATCGTCTATGCGCTTGGAGAGGAAAAGCATCTGGTGGCTCGCGATTCCACCAGCAATTTTCCAAAAGCCGCGCTCGACCTGCCTGATGTCGGTTACATGCGCCAGCTGTCGCCGGAAGGCGTCTTGTCGGTCAATCCGACAGGCATACTGGCATTGTACGGCAGCGGCCCCAAGGAAGCCGTCGACGTGCTAAAGAAGACGAGCATTCCATTCATCGAAGTGCCCGAACTGTACAGCCGCGAAGGCATCCTCCAGAAGGTCCGCATCGTCGGCAAGGCGCTCGGGGTCGAGGCCAAGGCCGAGGTGCTGGCCAAGGCGCTCGATGCCAAACTCACGGCCGCCGAAAAGCAGACAGCCTCGATCAAGGAGCGCAAGCGCGTCCTGTTCGTTCTCTCGATACAGGGTGGCAAGATCCGGGCGGCCGGCAGCGAAACCGCGGCCGATGGCATGGTCAAGCTGGCGGGCGGGGTCAATGCGGTGGAAGGCTTTTCCGGCTACAAGCAAATGTCCGACGAAGCGATCATCACCGCCAGGCCGGACGTGATCTTGATGATGACCAATGCCGGGCCGCCAGTCTCGGACGACGAATTGTTCGACAATCCATCCATCGCCTCGACGCCAGCCGGAACGGCGCGCAAGCTGATCCGCATCGACGGCGCCTATCTACTGGGCTTCGGACCGCGCACTGCCGACGCGATCCACGATCTCGCCGTGTCGCTCTATGGCGCACAGGTCACGGACTGAGCATCATGGCCGACCAGTCGATCGCCGGTCCGGTGAAGGCGATGGGTGCATCCGAAGGGGATCGTTCCGGCCGCGCCCGTGCCGTCATTCTTATGCTGTGCCTGGGCCTGGCCGGCGCCGTCTTGCTTTCGCTCACATCCGGGGCGTCGGACGCATCCGCCTTGAACGTCATTAGGGATTGGCTCTTTGGCACCGTCCCCGGCGATGCGGCACTAAACGCTCGTGACAGCCTGATCGTCCATGACATCCGGCTGCCGCGCGTCATCCTCGGCATGCTGGTGGGTGCGGCGCTCGCGGTTTCTGGAGCCGTCATGCAGGGACTGTTCCGCAATCCGCTCGCCGATCCCGGACTGATCGGCGTTTCAGCTGGCTCCAGCCTCGGTGCGGTGGCCATCATCGTGCTGGGCGGGACCATGCTGGCACCGGTGACCGCATTGCTCGGAACGCTTGCGCTGCCGCTTGCGGCGTTCCTCGGCGGCCTCGCCACCACATTGGTGCTTTATCAGATCGCGACGCGACGCGGGCAAACCTCTGTCGCCACCATGCTGCTCGCGGGCATCGCCCTGGCGGCACTCGCCATGGCGCTGACCGGAATCCTCATCTTCATGGCCGACGATCGCCAGTTGCGCGATCTGACCTTCTGGTCACTGGGATCGCTCGGTGGTGCGACATGGGCCAAGATCGCTTCCGTCGGGCCCATCATCGTCCTGGCACTCGCGGCGATGCCGTTCCTTGCCCGGGGTCTCAACGCGCTGGCGCTCGGCGAGGCCACCGCCGGCCATCTCGGCATTCCGGTGCAGCGGCTGAAATACACAGCCATCATTGGTGTCTCGGCGGCGGTCGGGGCGTCCGTCGCCGTCAGCGGCGGCATCGGTTTCGTCGGCATCGTCGTGCCGCACCTGCTGCGCCTGCTGATTGGCCCGGACAATCGTTACCTGCTGCCGGCCTCGGCGCTGCTCGGCGCCTCGCTGTTGCTGCTCGCCGATGCCGTCGCCCGCACCATCGTGGCGCCGGCAGAGTTGCCGATCGGCATCGTCACCGCCGTCGCTGGCGCGCCGTTCTTCCTTTGGATCCTGCTGCGCAAGCGTGGCGTGATCGATTTGTGAGATTTGAGACCCTGTAGGAGTGTTTCATGATCGAAGCCCGCGACGTTTCTGTGGCGATCGGCAAGAAGCGCATTGTCGCCAACGTCGATTTCGAAGTCAGGCCAGGTGAAATCTCGGCCATCGTCGGCCCCAACGGATCGGGCAAGACGACCTTTCTCAAGTCGATGTCGGGGGATCTCGTCCATACCGGACGGATCCTTATCAACGGTCGCGAGCTGTCGACGATGAAGCCGGTCGAGGCGGCGACAGTGCGAGCGGTGCTGCCTCAGGCAACGACCCTGTCCTTTCCCTTCACCGTGCGCGAGATCGTCAGGCTTGGCCTTGTCGGTGGACGCTCGGGCGTGCTGCCCGGCGAGGACGAACGCCTGCCGGAGCGGGCGCTTGCGCGGGTCGATCTCGACGGTTTTGCCGGTCGTTTCTACCAGGAGCTTTCCGGTGGTGAGCAGCAGCGTGTCCAGCTTGCCCGCGTGCTGTGCCAGGTCTGGGCGCCGGTGCTTTACGGAGTGCCGCGCTATCTCTTCCTCGACGAACCGGTTTCCAGCCTCGACATCAAGCATCAGCTGATCATCATGAACATCGCCCGCGACTTCGCCAGAAGAGGCGGCGGCGTGGTCGCGATCCTGCACGACCTCAATCTGACGGCGATGTTCGCCGACCGCATCTTCGTGATGCATCGCGGCCGGCTGGCCGCGACCGGATCGCCGCGCGACGTGCTGAGTGACGATCTGATCGAGAAGGTGTTCGACTGCCGGCTCAAGGTCGGCGTGCTGCCGGCCGGCAACATGCCATTCGTGCTGCCGCAATCCGCAGCCTAGATCCGGCGGTCTACAGCCCGGCCTGCGCAGATCAAGCTGCCGGGGCGCGGCGCTCCATCAGCATGTCGATACCGAGCAGGTTGCGCACATTCGGCCGCGCCGCCACCAGATCGGCGATCGTGTAGCGGGCAAGCACGGCGAAGAAGGCGTTGAGCGCTTCGCGCAGCGCCGAGTTCAATGCGCAGCTGTCGACCAGCGGGCATTCGGCCGCGTCATTCTCGAAGCACTCCGCCATGGCAAAGCTTTCCTCGGTCACGCGCACAACATCGAACAGGCTTATCGCTTCGGCGGCGCGGCCGAGCCGTACCCCTCCGTTCCGGCCGCGGACAGTCTCGACCAGCCCGTTCTCGACCAAAGGCTGCAGGATCTTGAACAGGAACAGTTCCGACACCGAATAGGCGGTCGCGATCTCCGGGATGCGGCTCAACCGTTCATTGTTGGCGGCACAATACATCAGGATGCGCATGGCATAGTTGGTCTGGCGGGTAAGCCGCATTTCATCCTCACAAAGCGCTGGCGCGGTGCAACCATGCCAGAGTCTGGAACTTTGCCGGCGCGGCTTCACCCGGATTTTCGGAGTCGCCGCGCTGGCCTCGGTCGAATATGGCCTATACCTTGGAATAATTCCAGACTGGCTTCGCATCATAGCTGAATATTCTCGTCAACTTTATGTGCGTGGCCAGGCGAAACGCTGAGAAAATCGGCTGTCGCGGGCATTTTGACGACCGACGCACTAAATAGCCTGGGATCGACGAGGAGCGGCTCATATGTCTCAATCGGCCCAGTCGCTGGCGCCTGTCCGTTTCGACACCGACGCGGGCGCCAAGCTTTCGGCGCTGCGGCGGACAAAGTTCGTCGCCATGGCGGCGCTGGCACTCTGCGTGCTGGTCTTTGTCTTGGCCAAGTCCTTCCAGGCCAGCTACCCGTGGCTCGGCTTCGTCGCCGCCTTCGCCGAGGCGGCAACCATCGGCGGCCTTGCCGACTGGTACGCGGTGGTGGCGCTGTTCAAACGGCCGCTCGGGCTACCCATCCCGCACACCGCCATCATCCCGGAAAACAAGGATCGGATAGCCGACAATCTCGGCCGTTTCATCGAGGTTAATTTCCTGGCAACGGAGCCGGTGCGTGAAAAACTCGCCGAGGTCGATTTTTCGGCGCTCGTCGCCGATTGGCTCGCCGATGCCGAACGCGCCGCCGGCCTGTCGCGCTTCGTCGTGCGGCTGGTGCCGCGTACGCTTGCGGCCGTCGAACAATCGGGCCTGCGCGGTTTCGTCACCAGCCGCATGCTGGAGCAGATCGAAAAGGTGCCGCTGGCGCCGCTGGCCGCCGAACTCTTGTCGGCGCTCACCGACGATCGCCGCCACCAGAAATTGTTCGACGAGTTCATCAAGGTCATCGGCCGGTTCCTCAACGACGAACAGGCGCTGGCGACGATGCGCGACAAGATCCGCGAGGAACTGCCGTCGCTGTTCAACCTGTTTCGCGCCGATGCCTACCTCCTGAAGAAGATCGTCGCCTCGGCGGGCTCCCTGCTGGACGAAGTGCGTGCCGATCCCGACCATCCGATGCGCGCCGAATTCGACCGTTTCGCGCAAAGTTTCGTCGACCGGCTGCGCACGTCCAAGCAATATGCCAAGCGAGCGGAGAAAATGAAGCGCGATTTTCTCGCCAGACCCGAAGTCAGGGCGCTGGCCGGCGACATGTGGGAGAGCCTCAGCCTGTTCATCGAGCAGGATGCCAAGGCGCCGAATTCGCTGGTCCGGGAGCATCTCGCCAACATGTTCGTCGAAGTCGGCCGCCATCTCGCCGGCGATGCCCAGATTCGAGCCGACATGAACCAAGGATTCGTGGTGGCGTTGGCCTCCTTCGTGGAAAGCCAGAAGAGCGGCGTGTCGAAATTCATCGCCGACCAGGTCAAGCGCTGGGACCTGGCGCAACTGACACGCCTGATCGAGATGAACATCGGCAGGGACCTGCAATATATCCGCTTCAACGGCATGATCATCGGCGGGCTGGCTGGCATCGTGCTCTATACGATCGAGTTGCTGCTCCCGGTCAATTGATCCGTATCGATCGCCAGGTGTGCGTTCGAAATGGACACACGGCGTTCGAGTGCTATTCTCCCGTCGAGGGCGTCCGCAACCGCGGCAAAGGGGAGAAGACAGTCATGGCCAGACAAGCAGAATCCGATTCCTTCATGGAGATGTTCGGCAGATTCGGGCCGTGACCTGAAGGTGCCCAACGTCGATGTCGAGGCGATCCTTGCCCATCATCGCAAGAACCTCGAAGCGCCTCCTTGATGCGCGCGCGCAGTATGTCGATCGATTCGGTGCCTGATTTCCTGGCCAGTTCAGCCACTTCACCAGCGTTCTTGAGCGCGGCCTCGAAGGATTTTCTGGCAAACTCCGTCTGCTTGGCCATCAGTTCCTGCGGATTGCCCGGTGCGCGGTAGCTCTGCGCCATGTCGGCGACCTCCCGCAACGTGTCCTGCAGCATTTCGCGCTGCCTCGACAACAGCGAGGTCGCTCCCGCCGCACTGGTCCGCGCCGCCTTCTCCAGCGATGGAGGAGGTCCGCGCCGGCTACGGGCAGAAGTGAATCCCATCGGCTGTCGTTTCGCCCTCTATCCGGCACGCCGGTTCGCGATTCCGCAACCTTGCACATAGTTGCATTAGCGCCACGGCATAAGCTCCCGGCAAGCTGGAAGGTCAAAAAGTCAGATTCGGGCCTGCCATTGCGTGGCAAGGCATGGCACGAGTGTGTTCGAATCCGGCGGAACGGTTTTGCGCGGAACGAATTGACAGAGGCCGCCGGTTCGTGGTCCGGAAGCTCTGGAAGCGATCGGGAAAGCAGGAATGACGGAAGTACGGCCTAAAACGCCGCCAACCTACGAACAGCTGAGAACGATGTCCGGACAGGAACTCGGCGTCTCGGAATGGACCACGGTCGACCAGAACCGCATCAACCAGTTCGCCGAATGCACCGGCGACCATCAATGGATCCACGTCGATCCTGAACGGGCGCGGCGGCAAAGCCCGTTCCGCACCACGATCGCGCATGGCTATCTGACGTTGTCGATCATCGGCGCGCTGGCCCTCGAAATGGGGATCGTGCCCGAGAATACGCAGGCCGCCTTCAACTATGGTTTCGACAAGGTGCGTTTCCTGGCGCCGGTCAGGGTCGGCGCGCGCATCCGCCTGCGCACGACGCTGCTTTCCATGGAAGACCGTGGCCCAGGCCAGTATCTTATGAAGGCAGCCAACACGGTCGAGATCGAAGGCGAGGAAAAGCCGGCGCTGATGGCTGAAACGCTCGTCATGCTTTACGAACGCCGCAAACGGGCAGGGGCCTGAACGGCGGTCCGCCAGGCCCCTCGCGTCATTTCATTGGCCGTAACAGTTCCGGCAAAGACGATGCCCATGGCCATCACCCACATGGGCAGGATGAAGGTCGTGAAGGAGGGGCGGCGAAGGCGAGCAGTCAAACGATTGCGGTTCAACGCCGGTTGGGTTCCGCTCGGCGGTCGGCGCGGGCGGAGAGCACCGCAAGGACCAGCGCGGCCAGGGCCAGGGCCGTGGCTGCCCGGAAGGTGATCTGCATGCCTTGGGCCGCCGCCGCGGAACTCAAGAGCTGCTGCCCGATCCCTTGCTGTGCATTACTCGATGCGATCGCGAATATGGCACCCATTAGCGATGCGCCAGTGATGAGACCAAGATTGCGCGACAGGTTGAGCAGACCGGAAACGACGCCACGTTCGTTTGCGCTTACACCGCCCATGACGGCTGCATTGTTGGCGGTCTGGAACAGGGCATAGCCGAAGCAGGTGACGGTGATTGGAGCGACGTAGCTGGCGATGCCGAGCTTGGTCAGGGCGAGCGACAGGAGGAACGTTCCCGTGGCGAGGCAGAGCAGGCCGGCGACCATCATCCGATGGGCACCGAAGCGATCGGTCAGCCGGCCGGCCAGCAACGCCGACAGGGTCGAGACAAACGGCCCGGTCGAAAGCGCCATTCCAACCATCGCGGCATCCAATCCCAGCCCGCGCGACAGGTAGAACGGAGCAACCACTAGGGTTGCCATCATCACCGTGGCGACGATCAGGCTCATGGCGAGGCCGGCGCTCAGCCGCGGGTCGCGGAAGCGGGCGAGTTGGACGAGGGGCGCCTTCGCTTTCGCCTGAGCGATGGCGAACACGATGACGCCGATACCGGCCGCGACCAGCAGGCCCAGATTGAGCACGCCGAAATTGCCTCGGCCAAGAGTCAATGCCAGGGCATAGGCGCCCAAGGTAAGGGCCAGCAGGGCGGTGCCTGTGACGTCAAACGTGCCTCGACCGGTCTCCATTGTTCCGCCGCGCGCCGGCAAGGCACGCCAGGCGAGAGCGAAGGTCAGAAGGCCCAGCAGCCCATTGACAAGAAAGATTGCCTGCCAGCCGAGGCCGGCGATCAACAAGCCGCCAAGCGAAGGCCCGAGCGTCGTGCCGATCGCGGACATGGCGCCGAGCAGGCCCATGGCGCTGCCGGTTCGCTCCTTGCTTACGGTTTCCGCGACGAAGGCCAGTGTCAGCGCCATCATCAGCGCGGCGCCAAGTCCCTGCATGGCGCGCGCCGCGATCAGCAGCCAGAGTGTTGGTGCCAGGCCGCAGAGCACCGATGCCAGCGTGAACAGCGCGATGCCACAAAGCAGCAAAGGCCGACGCCCGAACATGTCGGCCAGCCGTCCGGCGCCGACGATCAGCGTCGTGATGGCGAGCAGATAGGCGAGAACCACCCATTGCACGGCCTGGAACGATGCATCGAAGGCTTGCATCAGCGAAGGCAGGCCGACGCTGGCAATGCTGGTTCCCAGTGACGATAGCAGCGTGGCGAGCGACAGGCTCACCAGCGCCAGGCCAGCGGACTGGGCCTGTCGCGGCACCGATATCAGTTCCCGATTTTGCTCAACGACTGCCAAGGCGATCTCCTTTCTGTCTGCTCCGGAACCGGAGCTGTCGGAGATCTAGTCTTGTGTCTGATGCGGCGGAAGGCGCAGCATTTGCATCTTATTCGTGCATCGGACGCCATATCATATGCTATGATCGATCCATGACATCGCCCGATCTCAATCTCCTCTTTGCCCTCGACGTCCTGCTGGCCGAAGGCAGCGTGGCGCGCGCGGCGCGCCGGCTGCGGCTCAGCCCCTCGGCGATGAGCCGGACGCTGGCGCGGCTGCGCGAGGCAACGGGCGATCCTCTGCTGGTGCGCGCCGGGCGCGGCCTGGTGGCGACGCCGCGTGCGGAGAAATTGCGGCGACAGGTCGGCCGTGTCGTCCAAGACGCGGAGGTGCTCCTGCGCCCGACCGAGTTGCTTGATCCCCGGAGCCTGGACCGGATCTTCACATTGCGCACCAACGAAAGCTTCGTCGAGGAGTTCGGGCCTCGCCTCGTCGCCCGCACCGAGGCCGATGCGCCAGGGGTGCGGCTGCGTTTCGCACCGAAGTCCGACAAGGATGCGATGTCGCTGCGCGAAGCGGCGATCGACCTGGAAATCGGCGTTGCCGGCGAGACCGGACCCGAGGTGCGCATCCAGGCCCTGTTTCGCGACCGCTTTGTCGGTGCCGTGCGGGCCGGCCATCCCCTGGCCGAGGGCAAGGTGACGCCCGAGCGTTATGCGGCTGGCCGGCACATCAGCGTCTCGCGACGCGGCCGCGAGAAGGGACCGATCGACGAGGCCCTGGGCATGATTGGCTTGCAGCGGAGGGTCGTGTGCATGGTCTCAGGTTTTTCGGCGGCACTTGCCATGGCCCGGGCCTCGGATCTGATCGCCAGCGTGCCCGAGCGGCATACGGCAGGAGCGCGTGCCGGCATGCACAGTTTTGCGCTGCCGGTCGCCACCCTGGACGTCACCATCTCGATGCTCTGGCATCCGCGCCTCGAGGCGGATCCGGCGCAACGCTGGCTGCGGGACTGCGTGCGGGAAGTCTGTGCGGGTCGCTGACCGATCAGCGAGACATTGCCGTTTCGAGCGTCTTGAAAATCCGCTCGTCCGCGCATTGGGCAACGTTGAAGCGCAGGAAGCGGCTGGCTGACTGCGACAGGCTGAACGCATTGCCGGGTGCCAGAACGATGTTGTCGGCGAGCGCGCGGCGGGCGACGTCGGCCGCGTCTACCCGGTCCGGCAGGCCGCACCACAGGAACAGCCCGGCCGGTTGGTCGATCCAGGGCGTGATGCCGATCGCCTTCAGCCGGGCGCTGGTCTCGCCCATGGCACGCGAGAGGCGCGCGCGCAGCAAATCCATGTGCTTGCGGTAGCTGCCGTCCTTCAGCAACGTCAGCACAAGTTCGGCCGCCAGCCGTCCGCCGCCGAAAGTCGTGGCGATCTTGAGGTCGGCCAGGCCCTCGATCCAGTCGCGGGGGGCGGCGATGAAGCCGCAGCGGACCGACGCCGACAGCGTCTTGGAGAAACTGCCGATCTGGACAACGCGGCTAAGGCCGTCGAACGCCGCCAGCCTGGGGGCAGGGGCATGTTCGAAATCGGCGAAGATGTCGTCCTCGACGATGGTCAGGCCCGACTGGTCGGCCAGTTTGAGCAGACGATGGGCCGTCACCGGAGACAGGATCGCCCCCGTCGGATTGTGAATGGCGGAGTTGGTGATGTAGAGGCGCGGCCGGTGTTCGGCGAGCGCCTGGGCGAATAGCTCGATATCAGGCCCCGATTGCGTGTAGGGGACGCTGACGACCTTGGCGCGATGGGCACGCAGCAAAGCGTGGAAATTGAAATAGCAGGGATCGTCGACCAGCACGGTGTCGCCGGGCTCGATCAGGAACCGGCAGAGCAGGTCGATGGCCTGGGTGCCCGATTCCGTCAGCATGATCTGTTCGGGCGAAGCTTCGATGCCATGCCCGGCCAGGCGCCGCGCCAGCAATTGCCGCAGCGGCGGCAGCCCGAGCGGCGTGCCGTAGTCGGCAAGCGCGACATCGTCGGCACGCGCGACCGTGCGCAATGCCCTGCGGAGCCCGGCCTGTGGCATCCATGAAGCCGGCAGCCAGCCGCAGCCGGGTTTCAGGACTTCCTCGCCAGCCTCCAGCGACTGGCGCGAAACCCAGAGCGGATCGACGGCACGATCGAGCCGGGGGCCGATCTCGGCCAAAGACAGCGGCGCCAGCGAGCCGGCGGCATAAAAACCGGAACCCGGCCGGGAGCGGATCGCGCCTTCGGCGGCGAGCCGCTCATAGGCTTCGACGACGGTGGATTTGGATACCTGCATGGACTTCGCGAAGGCACGGATAGACGGTAACCGGGTTCCCGGTGTCAGGCTGCGCGCGGCGATCCGCTGACGGATGGTCGCCATCACACTCTCCACAAGGGTGCGTGCGCCGTCGGGTTCCAAAGCAAGGTCTGTCATCCGTACTGCTCAATTCGCCATTACAGTTTCATCGAATTGTACCCCATTGTCTCTGGCCGCACCACGGGCGTTCGCACGATAGAGGGCGAAAGCAATGGAGCCTGCAATGGACAAGACGGCGAGCGGCTGGGTGAACGGATTTATCGGCGTGCTGATTTTTAGCGGCTCGTTGCCGGCGACGCGCGTGGCGGTGATGGATCTCGATCCGATATTCCTGACATCGGCCCGCGCGCTCATAGCCGGCCTGCTCGGTCTCGCCTTGCTGCTTGTGTTCCGCGAGAAGCGCCCCGCGCGTCATGACTTGCTGTCGCTCATCATCGTTGCGCTTGGCGTGGTCGTCGGCTTCCCCTTGCTGACGGCGCTCGCGCTGAAGCATGTCACTTCGGCCCATTCCATCATCTTTGTCGGCTTGCTGCCGCTGGCGACCGCGATCTTCGGCGTGTTGCGTGGCGGTGAACGGCCAAGGCCGGCCTTCTGGCTGTTCTCATGCCTCGGCAGTGCGCTGGTGGCGGGCTTCGCGCTTGCGCAAGGCGTGACGGCTTCGCCGGTCGGCGATGGGCTGATGCTTGCGGCCATCATCGTCTGCGGCCTTGGCTACGCGGAAGGCGCCGCGCTGTCGCGCAGGTTGGGCGGCTGGCAAGTGATCTGCTGGGCGCTGGTGCTGTCCCTGCCGGTCATGCTGGTGCTGACGGTTGCTACCCTGCCGTCGTCCTTCGCCAGCGTTGGCTCCAATGCCTGGATCGGTCTTGGCTATGTCTCGCTGTTCAGCATGCTGATCGGCTTCGTCTTCTGGTATCGCGGCCTGGCGCAAGGCGGCATTGCAGCAGTGGGGCAGTTGCAGCTGCTGCAGCCGTTTTTCGGGCTCGCATTAGCGGCGACACTGCTGCGTGAACAGGTCAGTCCGATGATGATCGTCGTCACGCTCGGCGTGGTGACATGTGTGTTCGGCGCGAAGAAATTCGCCAAGCAGGATTTGCCGCGGCGTGCGGCTGCATAGTGATGATGCCGACCCTCGCTAGAACTTCGTCACCAGGCCAATGCCGATGCCCTCGAAACCGCCCATCGCCATCAAGGCCGCGGGCGCCTCGTCGAGGCTGATCTTCTTGCCGACCAGCAGTTCGGGCTTCAGCTTGCCGTGGCGGATCATCTCCATCATCGCGGGGTAGCGATAGGCCTGCATGCCGTGGCTGCCGAGGATTTCGAGCTCGAAGGCGATCACCTTGTCCATCGGCACCTGGGGGCGGGCGTGCTCGCCCAGCATCAGGCCGACCTGCACGTGACGTCCACGCCGGCGCAGGTTGGCTATCGAGTTGAAGGACGTCGTGGGGTGACCGAGCGCGTCCATCGACATGTGGGCGCCGCCATTGGTGATCTGCTTGACGGCCTTGACGACGTTCGGCGTCGTGGACGCGTTGATGGTCGCCACGGCGCCGATCTTTTTGGCGAAGTCCAGTTTCTCGTCGGTGAGGTCGATGGCGATGACATTGGCGCCCATCGAGCTGGCGATCATGATCGCCGACAGGCCGACGCCGCCGCAGCCATGCACCGCCACCCACTCGCCCGGCGTCACCCGGCCCTGGTCGACGATGGCGCGAAAAGAGGTGACGAAGCGGCAGCCGAGGCTGGCGGCGGTGGCGAATTCCATTTCGTCGGGAAGGCGCACCAGATTGGTGTCGGCGTGCTCGATAGCGACATATTCGGCGAACGAGCCCCAGCCGGTGAAGCCAGGCTGTGTCTGATGCTCGCAGACCTGGTGATTGCCGGAGTTGCATTCGAAGCAGCGGCCGCAGCCGACGGCGAACGGCACGGTGACGCGCTCGCCCGCCTTCCAGCGGGTGACCTGTTTGCCGGCCGCCACAACCACGCCGGCCAGTTCATGTCCCGGCACGTGCGGCAGGGTGATGCCGTCATCATGGCCCATCCAGCCATGCCAGTCGCTGCGGCACAGCCCGGTCGCCTCGACCTTGATGACGACGCCATCGGCAGCCGGCTTCGGATCGGGCACGGTCTGGATCGTCGGCGCTTCGCCGAATTTTTCGAAGACGACGGCTTTCATCGGTCACTCCACCCTTGAGACGGCATGTGTCACCGGAAAGATAGCCGATTCCTTGTCCGGTCAAGCGGAAATCGATTCCACCAGGATGGCCGCTCCGCCGAACCAAGGAACGACGTTTACCTGTTTTCCTGGTTGCGGAAATCGGCAAGCCTGGTGTCGCCGGGGGCTAGCAGACGACCGTCTTCGGCATGCACTTCAAGGCGCTTTATCGGCCTGCCGCTCTCGGTATCCACCATGAATGTGTAGGGCTCGCCGGGGCCGGAGAAATAGGTCTCGCCCCATTGGCGCAACGCGACCAGCACGTAGAACAGGCCGCGTCCTTTTTGCGTCAGCACATATTCATGGTGCGCGCTGCCGTCGGGCGCAGGAACTGTTTCCAGGATGCCGTGCGTGACCAGATTGCGCAGCCGCGCCGACAGGATGTTCTTGGCGACGCCGAGGCTCTTCTGAAACTCGCCGAAGCGCCGCAATCCGTCGAACGCGTCGCGCACGATGAGCAGTGACCACCAGTCGCCAATCGCGTCGAGCGGTCGTGCGATCAGGCAGTCCGCACTCTGGTGGCTCGTTCGTTTCACCATGGCAATGGTTGGTCCAGATCGGTCATTTTGGTTGCAACATAAAACTGTTCTGTCTATCCAGCAAGCGGTTTCAATTTGAAACCGTTTGCGGAGAGCGACATGAATATAGAGGTGATGAACGGCGCCGCGACGAAGGCGGAGCGAACCGAGGAGCGCGAGCAGGTGACGCCGGCGTCATCGCCGGGATTGTCCGGGATGACCACGCTGATTTTCGCCGTTGCCTGCGGCCTGAGCGTCGCTAATGTCTATTTCGCCCATCCGCTGCTCGACGCCATGGCCCATGATTTCGCCATTGCGCCGGCCTCGATCGGCATCGTGGTGATGGTCACCCAGATCGGCTATGCGCTCGGCCTGTTGTTCATCGTGCCGCTTGGCGACCTGTTCGATCGCCGCAAGCTGATTGCGGGGCAGGCGGTGCTTTCGGCGGTGGCGCTGATAGCCGTCGGGGTCGCGCCGAACGCGGCAATGCTGCTGGCGAGTCTCGCCGTTGTCGGACTGCTTGCCGTGGTGGTGCAGGTGCTGGTGGCCTACGCGGCCGATCTCGCCGCGCCATCGCAACGGGGGCGGGCGGTCGGCACCGTCACCAGCGGCGTCATAACAGGGATCCTGCTTGCCCGCTTCGTCGCCGGCGTCGTCGCCGATTTCGCCGGCTGGCGCTGGGTCTATGTCGTCTCGGCCGCGCTCACCCTATTCATGGCGGTGCTTCTCTACCTCATCCTGCCGCGCCATGAGGCGGAGAGGCCAAGCACATCCTATCCGCGCCTGCTGGCCTCGGTGGTGCTCTTGTTCGTGAAGGAGCCACTGCTGCGTGTGCGCGCGGTTCTCGCCCTGCTGATCTTCGCCAGCTTCAACGTGCTGTGGGCGCCGCTGGTGCTGCCACTCAGCGCGCCACCGTTCTCGCTGTCGCACACCGCAATCGGACTTTTCGGGCTCGCCGGCGTCGCCGGCGCGCTGGGGGCGCGATGGACCGGCGGTCTGGTGGATCGGGGACGCGGGCAACTGGTCACCGGGCTCAGCCTGCTGCTGATGACAGCGGCTTGGTTGCCGATCGCCTTCATGGGCATGTCGCTGTGGCTACTGGTCGCCGGCATCGTCATGCTGGATCTGGCGATCCAGGCCACACACGTCACCAACCAGAGCCTGATCTTCGCGCGTCGACCGGATGCCCGCAGCCGGCTGGTCGGTGGCTACATGATCTTCTATTCGCTCGGCAGCGCGCTGGGCTCGATCGTCGCGACCATGGCCTATGGCGTGGCCGGCTGGAGCGGTGTCTCGCTGCTCGGCGTTGGCATCGGCTTGCTAGCGCTGCTGTTCTGGGCGCTGACGCTGCGCGTCGGCCGGTGAATTTACTCGGCGTCGATCTGGTTCTGGGGCGCGGCTTTCTGGAAGGCGGGTAGCGCCATGCAGGCGGCGTTGATGCGCGAAATCGTCGGGTAGGGCGTCATATCGACGCCGAAACGGGCGTTGCTGGTGACCTGGGCGACAAGGCAGATGTCTGCCAGCCCCGGCGTGTCGCCATGACAGAATGTGCCGGTTTCGGGCGAAGCCGTCAGCAATGTCTCGAGTGGGCCAAAACCTTCATTGACCCAATGCCGGAACCAGTTGGCGACATCCTGGTCGCCGGCGCCGAACAGGGTGCGCAGCGAAGTCAGCACGCGCAGATTGTTCACCGGATGGATGTCGCAGGCGATCATCTGCGCCAGCATCCTGACCCGCGCCCGGCCAAGCGGGTCTTTTGGCAGCAGCGGTGGTTCCGGCGTGGTCTCGTCGAGGAATTCGATGATCGCCAGCGACTGCGTCAGCAGCGTGCCGTCGTTGCAGATCAGCGCGGGGACCAACCCTTGAGGGTTGACCGCGAGATAGGCCGCTTCCAGATGCTCGCCATGGCGCAGGTGATGCGGCACATAGTCATAGCTCAGCCCCTTCATCTCCAGCGCGATCCGCACCCGATAGGAGGTGGAAGAGCGATAGTAGTTGTGCAGGACGATATTGCTCATGACTTTTCACTCATGACCGCGGCTGGCCGATGGTCACGTCGATCGTGCCGATGCCCTCGACCCCGCCTGATATCGTCTCGCCCGGCTTGACCGCGCCGACCCCGGCGGGCGTACCGGTGAAGATAAGGTCGCCCGCCTGCAATTCCACGCCTTCGCTGCAGATCGAAACGATGTCCGATATCGGCCAGATCAGTTCGGCAAGGTCGGCATCCTGTTTGACCGCGCCGTCGACGGCGAGCCAGATACGCCCCTTCGCCGGGTGCCCGGCTTTTTGTGCCGGGACCAGCGGACCGCAAGGCGCGGAACGGTCGAATGCCTTCGACCAGTCCCAGGGCCGCGCAGCCTTCTTGGCGACATCCTGCAGGTCGCGGCGGGTGAGGTCGATGCCGACGGCATAACCCCAGACATGATCCAGTGCCTTGTCGCGGGATATGCGAAAACCCGATGTACCGATCGCCGCCACCAGTTCGATCTCGAAGTGGAGGTTTTGCGTCAGCGGCGGGTAGGGGATTTCAGTGCCGGAATCGACCACCGCGTCGGCCGGTTTGGTGAAGAAGAAGGGCGGATCACGCTCGTCATTGCCGAATTCGCGCGCATGCGCCGCGTAGTTGCGGCCAACGCAGAAAATACGCCGCACGGCAAAGCGTTCGCTGGAGCCGGCAATGGCGACGGAAGGCGTTGGCGGCACGGCAAGGACAAAAGCGGTCATGGCGATCTCTGAGTTTGATGACGGCACATTCGGCCGATTTCGGGGGTCGGGCAAGGCGTCGTTTTTCATAAAGCACGGGCTTTGCCGCGGCTGGATAAAGAACTCAGGCTTCCCATCATTTTTTGCAGCGATGAATCCCGTCAACAGGCGATAGACTATTTGCCAATAATCCGGCCACAGTCAGGAGACTATGGTGTGCCCGGTAAACCGGAACGAGCCCTATGACAGCCCCTACCGATCGTGCCCGGTTCCTCATCATCGACGACCATCCGCTGTTTCGCGAGGCGCTGCACAGTGCCGTGCAGATGGCTTATCCCGAGGTCGATACGGTCGAGGCACGGTCGATTGCCGAGGCGCTGGATCTGTTGGCCGACGCCAAGCCTTTCGACCTTGCGCTTCTCGACCTCAGCATGCCCGACGTGCACGGCTTCGAGGGGCTCCTGCAGCTCAGGACCCGCTATCCGCGCCTGCCTGTGGTGATCGTATCGGGTCATGAGGAGCCGAGGATCATTTCAGAGGCCTTGTCCTATGGTGCCGCCGGCTTCATCCCGAAATCGGCGCGCAAGAGCGATCTCGCCGCCGCCATCCGCTCGGTGATGGACGGCGCCGTCTATGTACCGGAGAATTACGAAGGCCAGCCGCCGGATCCCGACAGCACCGACCGCGCCGACATGGTGCAGCGGCTTTCCAAGCTGACGCCGCAGCAATTGCGCGTGCTGCAGATGCTGCGCCAGGGCCTGCTCAACAAGCAGATCGCCTACGAGCTGCAGGTCGGCGAGACGACGGTGAAGGCGCATGTGTCGGAGATATTGCGCAAGCTCAACGTCTATAGCCGCACGCAAGCGGTGATCGAGGTGTCGAAGCTGGACAATGCGGAGCTGTTTCGGGATCAGGCCGGATTTTGAGCCATTAACTGTCCCCTAAGCCAGCAAATGCGCCAGCAGCGCGCGCAGTTGCGCGGGCTTCACTGGCTTGCGCATCAACTCGATGCCGCCGGCGCGGGCGGCCTTGGCGACAGCTTCCGAACTGTCGGCGGTGACGATCAACGCCGGCACGGCGCGGCTGAGATAGTCGCGGACCTCCGATATTGTCGCGGTGCCGAGATCGCCGCCGTCGAGATGCTGGTCGGCGATGACGATATCAGGCACCCAGTCGGTATCGCCAAGCAGGTCAAGCGCATCGTCGGTCGAGGTCGCGGCGCGTACCAGGCACTGCCAGCGCTCAAGCAGGAAGGTCATGGCTTCCAGCACCTCGGCATCGTTTTCGACCAGCAGCACCTTGGTGCCGAACAGGCCGTAGCCGCGCGGCCGCTCCAGGCTGGCGGCACTGGCGATGGCGTCGGCGGGGGCGCCGATGCCGACGGGGACATCGATGTGGAAGATGGTGCCGCGGCCGACCCTGGATGAAAACGTCACGGGGTGGCCGAGCGCGCCTGCCATGCGGCGCACGATGGCCAGCCCGAGGCCAAGACCGCCGCCGTCGAGTTCGGCACTGGCCGGCGAGGTGCCGCGATGAAATTCCTCGAACACCGCTTCGCGCTGATCCTCCGGAATGCCGCAGCCGGTGTCGGCGACATCGATGCGGATGGTGTCGCCGCGATGGCGTGTGCCGACAAGGACGCCGCCCGAGCGTGTATAACCCAGCGCGTTGGAGAGAATGTTCTGCAGGATACGGCGCAGCAGCGTCCTGTCCGAGCGAGCAACCGCATTGACCGGTCGGAATTTCAGCGACAGCCCCTTCAACTGCGCCACAGGCTCGAAATCCGAACGCAGCGACGAGAACAACGCCTCCAGGCTGACGTCGCCAATGTCGGGCTGGACCACGCCCGCGTCGAGCTTGGAAATGTCTAGCAAGGTGCGCAGCAGGTCTTCCATGGTTTCCAGCGAGCGCTCGACCTGCCGCACCAGCTTTTTTCCCTCCTCGCTGGTCTGCACCTCGGCAAGCGCCGAGACGGAGAGGTGGGCGGCGTTCAGCGGCTGCAGCACGTCGTGGCTGGCGGCGGCGAGAAATCTCGTCTTGGACAGGTTCGCCAGTTCGGCGTTTTCCTTGGCGGCGCTGAGGTCGATGTTCGACTGCTCCAGCCTGCGCAAGGTCGAATGCAGTTCCTCGGTGCGCGTACGCACCCGGTTTTCCAGCGAGATCGCGGTCTGGAACAGCGAAAAGGCGTTGCCTTGCTGGTCCATCGAGCGCTCGACGCGGCTGACCAGGGCGGCGTTGATCCTCTTCAGCCTGTCGAGATCGTTGATGTCCCTGAGCGGCATTTTGTTGCGCCGCCCTATTCAGCCGCTTGCCGGTCACCGAAAGCGATGCCGGTGAAAGTCTGGTTCAAGTGCATTGACCGGTACTGTTCGCCATAGGTGCCGAAGCCGACGACATTGTTGACCCGGTAGAGCTCCGAAATATCGCGAAAGACCTGCCGGTTGCGTGCGTCCAGCCGGCGCAGCACGCAGTCGAAGCCAAGGATCATATCGATACCGCCCAGCCTTTCCTCGACCTCGCGCAATGCCGCTCGTGTCGATTCCACCATGTCCTTGGGTTGGGCGATCGACAGCACCACACCGTCGTCGATGGCGCAGAAGAACGACAGCGAGCCATCCGCGTGCATCCTCTGGATCGAGCGGCAGTAATATTCGCCGCCCACCTTCACCACCACGGGATGCGAGGCGAAGCTCAGCGGTGTCAGGGTCTGCGGCAGGATGCCGACCGAAGCGGCATATTCCTCGGCCGCATTGGTGGCGTTGAACTCCCGCACGATGCGGTGATCCGGATCGGACGCGGTCACCACCAGCTTTTCGTCGGTGGGAACGAAGTTGTCGGTCTTGAAGACGTGGAACGGAATTTCCGTGGCGACCAGCACGATGATGGCGCTGTCCGAAGCGACCCTGCCGTTCGAGATCAGACGCGTCGTCTCGAATTTCAAATCGTCGCCGGCCGAGCCGCCGAGCAGCGGTATGTCGTCAAGACCCCAGTGGATGGCCGAACTCACCGCTTCCTCGGCATAGGACAGCCCGTCGATGAAGCAGAGCGCGAAGGTGTTCCTGGTCTGCTCGCCGCCGAGCCGGGCGCGCAGCGTGCGCCTCAGGGCCTCGACCTCTTCGGTGATCCTGTCCATGCCCGAAGTCGACAAATTGTCGACCATGGTGCTGACCGCCGTGAAGGATGCCGAGGGCAGCAGCATCGCCAGCATATGGCCTTCCTCGAGCCCCTGCGGCGTAATCTCGCCGGCGGTCGAACAACCGGCGTGGTGGAGCCCCGGCGCGTGGACCGAGAGTGCCCGCGACAGGGCCCCGGCCTCGACAAGGCTCTGGGAAAAGAACACGAGGGCGAAGCCGGCATCGATGGCGGCGGCCTCGGCGGCTACCGCGCGTGCGAAATCATCCGGGTCGGGCTCGTCCGTGGTCAGCGCCGACAAGCCGCATGCATAGCGCGTCCGTGAACCTGTCAGCGGCGTTCTCCCGCATTTCCTCCGACGCCTTCTTGTGCGCTGCTTTTCGAGTGCTTCTTGTGCGCGGCGTCGAAGGCATTGTTGCCGCCACGAGGCGTTTTGGCAATGGGGCCACAGGAATGCGCTTCGGTGCCCTGGCCATGATCGAAAGTACAATGATCCGCCTTTTCCGTCGTGCTGTTTTTTGTGCATTGTGCAGTGTACGAATAACGCATGGCCGAAGTGCCAACGGCTCGTCGGCAGCGTGATGACCAAGGTTGACACCCAGGGAGGGGCTATGTCGGACGTTTCGTTGATGGTGAACGGCAAGCGGGTTGGCGGTGTCGTCGAGGATCGAACGCTGCTCGTCCATTTCCTGCGGGAGAATCTCGGCCTGACCGGCACCCATGTCGGTTGCGACACCTCGCAGTGCGGATCCTGCGTCGTCCATGTCGACGGCAAGGCGGTCAAGTCCTGCACGATGCTCGCGGTCCAGGCGTCCGGGTCGACAGTGGTCACGATCGAAGGTCTCGCCAACGGCGCCGACCTGCATCCCGTCCAGGCGGCCTTCAAGGAATATCACGGCCTGCAATGCGGCTTTTGCACGCCAGGCATGATCATGGCTGCAAGCGACATGATCAACCGCCATCCCGAAGGCCTCGACGAGGCGACGGTGCGGGCAGAACTCGAAGGCAACATCTGCCGCTGCACCGGCTACCACAACATCGTGAAGGCGATCCTGGCCGCATCGAAGACGATGTCGAAGAGCGCCGCGAAGGGCAAGGCGAAACAGGCAGCTTAGGCAATAGGCAATAGGCAATAGTGAGTAGGGCAAACATCGATATGACCACGAGCCCTTCCACTACTGCCTAACCCCTACTGCTTATCCCCTAAATTCGGGAGGAATTTCCATGGGCATCGAAGGTGTTGGCGCTCGGGTCGCGCGCAAGGAAGACAAAAGGTTCATCACCGGCGCCGGCCGCTATGTCGACGACATGGTGGTGCCCGGCATGAAGCATGCGGCCTTCGTGCGCAGCCCGCACGCCCATGCGCAGATCAAGAAGATCGACGTGAGAACGGCTCAGGGCATGCCGGGCGTCATCGGCGTCCTGACCGGCAAGGAACTCAAGGCCGACGGTATCGGCAACCTCATCTGCGGCTGGATGATCCATTCCAAGGACGGTTCGCCGATGAAGATGGGCGCTTGGTCGCCGCTGGCCGTCGACAAAGTCCGTTATGTCGGCGATGCCGTCGTCATCGTCGTGGCCGAGACCAAGGGCCAGGCACGCGATGCCGCCGAGGCGGTCGAAATCACCTACAAGGAACTTAAGGCGGTCGTCGATGCCACAAAGGCACTCGAAAAGGGCGCGCCCCAGGTTCATGCCGAAGCCGAGAACAACCTGATCTTCGACTGGGAGATCGGCGACGGCAAGGCGACCGATGCCGCCATCAAGGCGGCAGCGCACGTCACCCGCATGAAGATCGTCAACAACCGGCTGGTGCCCAACGCCATGGAGCCACGCGCCGCACTTGGCCATTACGACAAGGCCGAGGATCATTACACCTGCTGGACGACATCGCAGAACCCGCATGTCGCGCGACTGGTGATGAGTGCTTTCTACAATGTCGCGCCCGAAAACAAGCTGCGGGTGATCGCGCCGGACGTCGGCGGCGGCTTCGGCTCCAAGATCTATATCTACCCGGAAGAGATCGTCTGCCTGTGGGCCTCGAAGAAGACCGGCGTGCCAGTCAAATGGGTCGCCGATCGCACGGAGAGCTTCCTCACCGACGCCCATGGCCGCGACCACGTCTCGACGGTGGAGATGGCTTTCGACAAGAACAACAGGATCACCGGGCTGAAGGTCGATACGATCGCCAATCTCGGCGCCTACATGTCGCTGTTCTCGTCCTGCGTGCCGACCTATCTCTACGCCACGCTCTTGTCGGGCCAGTATGACATCCCGGCCATCCACGCCAATGTGCGCACCGTCTACACCAACACGGCACCCGTCGATGCCTATCGCGGGGCAGGGCGGCCGGAAGCCACCTATCTGCTGGAACGCACCATGGAGGCCGCGGCACGCGAACTCGGCGTGTCTCCCGCGGACCTCAGGCGCAAGAACTTCATCACGACGTTTCCGCACCAGACACCGGTGATCATGAACTACGACGCCGGCGACTATGCGACCTCGCTCGACGCGGCGATGAAGACCGCCGACTATGCCGGCTTTGCCGCGCGCAAGGCGGATGCGGCTGGGAAGGGCAAGCTGCGCGGCATTGGCATGAGCTGCTATATCGAGGCCTGCGGCATCGCGCCGTCGGCGGCGGTCGGCTCGCTTGGCGCCGGTGTCGGCCTGTGGGAATCGGCTGAAGTGCGTGTGAACGCCGTCGGCACGATCGAGGTGCTGACGGGCTCGCACAGTCATGGCCAGGGCCATGAGACGACATTCGCGCAACTGGTCAATCAGCGCTTTGGGGTGCCGATCGACTCGGTTTCGATCGTCCATGGCGACACCGACAAGGTGCAGATGGGCATGGGCACCTACGGTTCGCGTTCGGGCGCGGTCGGCATGTCGGCAATTGCCAAGGCGCTCGACAAGGTGGAGGCCAAGGCCAAGAAGATCGCGGCCCATCTGCTCGAAGCCGACGAGGGCGATATCGTCATCGAGAATGGCGAGGTCAAGGTGGCCGGGACCGACAAGAGCCTGCCGTGGTTCCAGGTGGCCTTGGCTGCCTATACCGCGCATAATCTGCCCGCCGGCATGGAGCCAGGACTGAAGGAAACGGCGTTCTACGATCCGGCGAACTTCACCTTCCCGGCGGGCTGCTACATCTGCGAGGTCGAGATCGATCCGGAAACCGGAACGACGGAGATCGTCCAGTTCGTGGCGGCGGACGATTTCGGCAACATCATCAATCCGATGATCGTCGAGGGCCAGGTGCATGGCGGTATCGCCCAGGGCGTGGGGCAGGCGCTGCTGGAGGGCGCTCACTACGACGCCAGCGGCCAGCTGCTGACGGCAAGTTATATGGATTACACCATGCCGCGTGCCGGCGACCTGCCGTCGTTCAAGGTCTCGACGTCGAACACGCCGTGTCCGAGCAACCCGCTCGGCATCAAGGGCTGCGGCGAGGCCGGTGCCATCGGCTCGCCGCCGGCGGTGATCAATGCCATCACCGATGCCATCGGCATCGCCGACATCGCCATGCCGGCCACGCCGTCGACCGTGTGGGCCGCGATCCGCGCCGCGAAATGAGTGAGTGGGGAGTAGTGAGTAGCGAATAGGGCACCGTATCCAGCTCCGGCGGCGACGTTCCCACTACTGACTACTCACTGCTACTACTGCCTGACCACTTAGGGGAGGATCCCATGTACGCAGTCAACTATCACCGTGCCGCCTCGGTCACTGAAGCCGCCAAGCTCGTGAAGAATGGGGACGCCAAGCTGCTGTCGGGCGGCATGACGTTGATCCCCGCCATGAAGACGCGGCTGGCGGCCCCTTCCGATCTGGTCGACCTGTCACGCATCAAGGAGCTGCAAGGCGTCAAGGTGTCAGGCAAGACGGTCACGATCGGCGCGGCCACGACCCACTACGATGTCGCCAATGACGAGAAGCTGCGCAAGGCCTGCCCGGCGCTTGCCCATTTGGCGTCGCTGATCGGCGACCCGGCGGTTCGCCACAAGGGCACGATCGGCGGCTCGATCGCCAACAATGACCCGGCGGCGGACTATCCGGCGGCGCTGCTTGCGCTGGGCGCCACCATCATCACCAACAAGCGCGAGATATCAGCCGACAAGTTCTTCAAGGGGTTGTTCGAAACCGCCTTGAAGGATGGCGAGATCGTCACGGCGGTCTCCTTCACCTCTCCGGCAAAGGCCGCGTACGAAAAATTCCGCAACCCGGCCTCGCGCTACGCGATCGTCGGCGTGTTCGTGGCCAAGGGCAAGGATGGCGTCCGGGTTGCCGTCACCGGCGCCGGCGACGACGGCGTCTTCCGCTCGAAGGAGATCGAGGCGGCACTCGCCAAGAGCTTCGATGCCGCTTCGCTCAATGGCGTGAAAGTGCCGGCGAAGAACTTGATGAGCGACATCCACGCTTCATCAGACTACCGCGCCAATCTGATCGCGGTCATGGCCAAGCGCGCCGTGGCGGCAGCCAACGCCTGACGCAAGATCGATTGCGGACAAAAAGGGCCTGTAGCGGCCCCTCTTTCTTTCCTGGCACGTGTAGCTGCCTAGCCCCCGGCGCCGCGTCCCATCCTCTGCTTGAAGCAATTGCGGCCCATGCTTGCTTGGGAATCGCATTGGCGACAATCTCGCACTTGCACAAATTCATATTGCACTGCAGTATGGGTTGGGGCGGGAATGCGAGCCGGGTTCGGAATCCATACCGCCGTGCCCTTTCGCATGCCAATGCGAAGGGATCGGCATGTCCGAAATTTCCGCGACCCATTTGGTTCCGTCCCGAACGATCGCCGACCGATCGGCGGCCAGGACAAGACTGGCCTATCTCGATGGCTGGCGCGGCCTGTCGATCGCCCTGGTGCTGATCGGGCATTTTCTCCCCGTTCCCGGCATCAATCTGGGCGTGCTGGGTGTCGAATTCTTTTTCGTGCTCAGCGGCCGGCTGATGGCCGAAATCCTGTTCATCGAACGCTATCCACTGAAGAAATTCTTCAAACGCCGCTTCTCGCGCATCTATCCGGCGCTTCTGGTCTTTGTCGTCCTCGCCATGGTCGCGCTCTCCGGCACCTTCATCGCCTTCAAATGGAAGGCGGCCCTGACGGCGCTGACATTCAGCTACAACTATGCCGGAATTCTCCTGAACCGGGCCGGCGCACTCGACCACATCTGGTCGCTCTGCGTCGAGGAGCATGCCTACATTATCCTGGCGGCGATCAGCGCAATCGTTGCCAGCCGAAGCCGTGTCGTGCCGCTGCTGCTGGTCTTGGCTGCGCTGGCCATGGCCAATGGCGCGGCTTCCTACTGGTTCCTGCACATGGACTATGAAACCACATACTGGCGCACCGACGTGCACATCGCCTCGATCCTGCTGTCGGCCGCGATCTGCCTGCTCAAGGCCGACGGCAAGCTCCCGTCCTTGCTGAAGGGACCCTATGTCGCCGTTGCGGCGGCTGCCGGCGCGGTCTTCCTGTTCATGGACGCCGTGCCGACACCGATCCACTACCTGGTCGCGGTGCCGTTGCTGGCGATTGCCGTCAACGCGCTGGATTTCAGCACGAGGTTCTTGTCGGGATGGCTGTCATCCTTGCCGATGACGACACTGGGCCTGTGGTCGTATTCGCTCTATCTGTGGCAGCAGCCCTTCTACAAATTCGTCTACGATCAGGGCACCAACCCATGGCCGATGCTGGCCGGCGTCTTTGCCTGCGCGCTCTGCAGCTACTACCTCATCGAGCGCCCGGCGCGTGAATGGCTCAACCGCAATTGGTGAGTGAGCGCCGCCGATGGCGAGCGCCACCGGATCAGGCGGCGATCCGCCTGACGTAATAACGCACCGCTTTCTTGCCGCCGTGGATCACCGCGTCGCCGACTTCGGCGAAGCCGAGGGCGGCGTGGAAGGCGTCCGAGGCGGGGTTGGGCGGGTCGGTGTTGACCTCGCAGGTGACCAGCGTGTGGCCGGCGCTCTGCGCATGGTCGAACAGGTCCCGATAGAGCAGGCGAGCATGGCCGCGGCCTCTTGCATGCGCCGCCACGACGACGCGGTCGACATAGATGAAGTGTTCGCAGCGCTCGCGGAACCAGACGAAGTTCGGGCTGTCGTAGTTCGCATCCTGGTCGAAGGTCATGATGAAGGCTTCGAGATCACCGATGCGGCGCGCATAAAATGCCTCGCCGAGCAGGAAGGACAGCCGTTCGGCTTCGAGCCACGACAATTCGGCGGCGTGCTCGTTGTTGAGCGCCAGAATGGCGGCTTCGTCGTCCTGCGCTATGCGGTCTATCGGAGGGGTCATGCCTTGGCCGCCGTGATCGTCGCCGCCACCAGCGGTGTATCGGTCAGTGTGTTGCGATACTCGCGGTCGAGATCGGAGCCGCCCATGCCGACCTTGGGATTGCGGTAGCGCATGGCGCTCGGCACGTCCTTGAGGGCGGCGAAGTGCATTTCGGCCAGGCCGGTCCTTGCGCGCACCTCCGCGATGTTGCCGAGATCGAGCCCGCCACAGCCGAGGATGATGATGCGCCCGTCGGCCTGACGCACCAGATCCGCCAGCAGTGGCAAGCCCTCGATCGCGGTGTCGCGCTGGCCGCTGGTCAGCACACGGCCAACCTTGCAGCGGATCAGCGCTTCCAGCGCCTCGGCCGGATCGCGCGTCATGTCGAAGGCGCGGTGGCAGGTGACGTTCAAGGCGCCTGCGGCCTCGGTCAATTCGCCCATGCGCTTCTCGTCGATGGTGCCGTCGGCGTTCAGGCAGCCGAACACCACGCCGGGCACGCCGAGTTCGCTGAGCGCGGCGACATCGGCGAGCATCGATCGGTATTCGGTCTCGCTGTAGAGAAAATCGCCGCCGCGCGGCCGCACCATGACGTGGAACGGCACGGTCGCCTGGTCGAGCGCTGCGCGCACCGTGCCGAGGCTGGGCGTAATGCCGCCCTCGACCAGGCTGGCGCAGAGTTCGACCCGGTCGGCGCCGGCGGCCTGCGCGGCGAGCAGGCCATCGATGCCTTCGACACAGATTTCGATCAGCGGCGGGCGAGTTTGCGTGGTCAAGGGGCGATCCAGTTCATCATGTTGTGGAGAGCCCTAGCACCACGACGGCTGACGCGAAAGCGTGAACCTACGCCGCCATTTGGACCAGATGGCAGATTCCATTCTTGACTGTTGCATAACTGCATGGTTATGAGTAATGTATAGCTGGCAGGTTATTGATTGCGCGTGCGTGGCGCGACGACAACAACGAGAGGAGCAAGGCATGACGGAAACCAAATCGATCGTCGTCGAAAGGCTGATCCCATATTCGGCGGAAAAGATATGGCGCGCACTGACCGTGCCAGCACTCGTCGGCGAATGGCTCATGCAGAATGACTTCGCGGCGCAAGAAGGGCATCGCTTCACATTCCGCGCGACGCCAGTTCCCGGATGGTCTGGCGTGACGAACTGCGTGGTGCTGAAAGTCGAGGTGCCGCGGCTGCTGGCCTACAGTTGGGGCGATGGGACGGAATCGGACAGTGGGTTGAAAACCGTGGTGACATGGTCACTGACGCCCGAGGGTGTGGCGACCCGGGTGCGAATGGAGCAGTCGGGATTCCGGCCGGCCGACGAGCGTGGCTATATCGGCATGGGAAGTGGCTGGCCGCGCATTCTCGAACGGCTCGAACAGGTTACCGCAAAACAGGCCTGATACGCGGCGGGCAGCCAACAGTTTTCATCAAGTTCGAAACCCTGGATGCGAGTCGTCCGGGCCGGGAAAACACGCCCGGAGAAACAATTCAAAAGGAGAACGACCATGCAAGCAAGGATCAAGAACCCGGTGATGCTCATCCCCGGTTCGGTGCAGGCGCTGCTGGCGCTGGACAAGTCGACCGAGGCGGCCGACGTGCCCTATGTGACGCGCAAGCTCATTCATCTGCGCGCCAGCCAGATCAACAACTGCAGCGTGTGCGTCGACATGCATGCGCGCGAACTGAAGAAGGCCGGAGAAAAGGACGAGCGCATCTTTGCGCTGGCGGCATGGCGCGAGACGCCGTATTTCACTGACGCCGAACGTGCGGCATTGGCGCTGGCCGAAGCCGGCACCAGACTGGCCGACCGGCCGGACGCGGTGCCGGACGATGTCTGGGACGAAGCGGCCCGCCATTATGATGAAAAGGCCCTTGCCGCGCTGGTCATCCAGATCGCGCTGATCAACGCCTTCAACAGGCTGAACGCAGCGACCCGGCAGCCGGTTGGCGCCTGGGGCTAAGCGCTGGGGCTGCCGCGAGGCGAGGGGCGGGCGGCGCATTGCCTTCCCGCCCTCGGGGCACCTGCAGCCTGGCGGCTACTGGCGCAATTCCGTATTCTTGGCGCCTTCCTCGACCTGATCGATCACCAGGAGCTTGACCGGCCCATCGCCAATGTTGGTGGCCTGGTGCCACTGCCCGATCATTTCGACGATGAAATCGCCGGTCTTGTAGGTGTTGCTGTTGCCGGTCTCGACATTGGTGACCTTCAGCGTTCCAGCCTGGACATAGGCGTAGCGCGGGAAGGGATGGCGATGGACCGGCAAGGTCGCGCCGGGCGCGATGTCATAGGTCGAGACCAGCACCTGCACGTTCTTCTGCGGCAGCGTGATCGGCTGGCCGGATGCCGTGGTGGTGCGTGACGCGAGCGGCGTCACGACGACCGGGGTTCCGCCGCTGTCCAATGCATGAGCGCCGGTCGCGAACGACGCTGCCGTGAGCAGCAATGCCGATACCAGGATTTTCCGCATGATGTCCTCCCTTGACCGAACGCATCTATCGCGCGGCGGCGGCAGCGTGCAAGGCCGCTCGTGACCAGAGGCGGAACCTGGCGCGCACTTGCCGAGCCATATTCCTCACCCGCTTCCAACCGGAATGCTTTCACCGCAAAAGTCTGGCGCATGCCCGATCTTGAATGGCCGTGGTGCCGCTCCGAAAATTTTTTTGGGCGACCTCTTGAACAAAAAAACCGTGATTCCCAGATCGTTTTCCGTCGAGGCTTCGGCTCGACATACCGCGCCGCAGCAGCGCTGCGGCGACCCGTAAACCATGTTGCTTCACGGAGGATATGGCTATGAGAAGCTTTGATTATTCCCCTCTTTACCGCACCACCGTCGGCTTCGACCGGCTGTTCGACATGCTCGAAAACAGCGTCCGCTCCGACTGGCCTCCCTACAACATCGAGAAGAATGGCGACAACGACTATCGCATCACCATGGCCGTCGCCGGCTTCGGTCCTGACGAAGTGGACCTTGTGCAGAACGGCCCTGAATTGTCCGTAATCGGACAGAGGAAGCCTGATCAGCAAAATCTGGAAATCCTCCACCGCGGCCTCGCGATAGGCAACTTCAAGCAGGTGTTCAAACTTGCAGACCACGTCAAGGTCAAGGCGGCCAATATCCATAATGGCCTGCTGTCGGTGGACTTGGTCCGCGAAGTGCCCGAGGAACTCAAGCCTCGGCGCATCGAGATCCGCTCCGAAGCCAGAGCGGTTCCGCTTCAGGAGAGCGGCAGCAAGCAGTCCATGGACGCAGAGCTGCAACGCAAGGTCGCCTGATACTGGCAACCTCAGTCTGTGGTCCGCCTCCCGGCCTGGCCGGGAGGCACAGATCGCGGAGAATGGAGATGAGATACGAATCTGACTGTGTTCATGAATTCAGACTGACAGATCACGCAGAGGAATTCGCTGCCCTGCGTACGCCCGAGGACGTCCTGAACGAGGACATGACGGTCGGCGAGAAGAGGGCTTTGCTCGCCTTCTGGGCTTCAGACGCCAATGCGGTTCCTGACAATCCCACCCTACGCCAATTGGACAGCGGTGCCATTGCGCAAGTCAGCGAGATTCTTCTTGCGCTCCACACCCTGGACGAGATTGGCCGCAAGCCGCCGGCCAGGGCACCGTTTGACCGCAGTCCGTCTTCAGGCCGGCGTCGAAACAAAACGAGGCGTAGCTGGCTGCGATACCCCTGGCGGGATGACGATGAGGATGATCCGCCGCCGGTTCCGGCCTATGCCGGTGTCCCGCCCAGATGTGGAGATGGCGGCATGTTCGCGGAGCCTGAGCATGCCGTTGCGTGAAAAGCTGAACCAGCAAACCAAATCGCTCAACCGAATGGAGGACCATATGGGCGACAGGACGTTCGATCGACCAGTGTTGGTTAGGAATGGTCAGTTCATTCAAGAAATAGGAAGTCTTGATCACGCATTCGATTTCCTGGACGAGTGGCCGCGGGAACGTCGGGGCCCGATTTTCGAGACGGCCTTCCGGGCTTGCCAGCGTGCTTACGACGGTCAGATACCCCTGTCGGTCGCGCGCGATGCCGTCGCTGGGTTCGCGAGATCCGTCAAGATCCTGCAGGAGCCGCTTGCTCCGCTCCCCTGGATGAGCGGCACCAAATCAGGCCGCGGTGGGGTAGCCGCCTAGCTGGGGCAACGGCAGCGGCCAGAAGTGTCGCTGTCACAGCCCGTCAAGGCGCTCCTCTTAGGCAATCGGCCTTTCCGGGGGTCCGACTGCAAGAAGATCAATCTCAGGCTCGTCTTCGCCGGCCAGACGTTGGCATCAAACAGGTCGAAGACCATATCTGGCTGGCGAGCTTCATGGACTACGATTTGGGATACTTCGATCATGAGACATGCAGGCTCGAACCACTCCAAAACCCCGTCGGGCCAAAAGTGTTACCCATGTCTCCGGTATAAACCGTAACCAATGTGTCCGGAACGGACCTTGGAAATGTTGGCTCCCCGGGCCGGATTCGAACCAGCGACCAACCGGTTAACAGCCGGTTGCTCTACCACTGAGCTACCGGGGAACGGAGGCTCTTTGAGCAAGTGGCGCAGCCTATAGCAAACCCGTTTCGGCTTTGCAAAGAAGCATTTCGCATTTTTCCGAGACTTTTTCGCGCAGCGGTTTCTCGCAATCGGCCTTGGCCGCCCTCATATTAGCCGTCTTGGCGACGGCACGGAACCGAAAGGGCGGTCGCAGCTTTCGTAAAATGACATTATCGAGCCCCCAGACAGGCAGTTCTTCGCGATGACGGCAGCGGACGAAAACCGGATAGCAGCACGAAAGATCTCGGTTTTCGGCCGCGAATTCACCATGCCGCAGTCGCGCGGTCTCAGAATCACGATCGGCGTGCTTTTGACCATTGGCGGCATTCTCGGTTTCTTGCCGATCCTTGGGTTCTGGATGGTGCCGCTCGGACTGCTGGTGCTCTCCTACGAATTTGCCATGGTGCGCCGCCACCGGCGCCGCTTGGTCGTCTGGTGGGAGCGGCGACGCCGGCCGGATTGAGCGGCCGATACATCTCGCATGGCGGTGGTCTCCGAAGAGAATCAATTCTGGCCCTGTCTCTCGGTGCCAGTGCCCGATTCCTTCGAATCCGGTTGCGTGCCTGCCTTCAAATCCTCGCTGATCTGCTTCAGGACCGCGGAAGCCGAGGCCAGACGCGCGCGGTCACGCGGTGAAAGCCTGCCTGTGCCTTCTATTCTCAGGCAGTTGATGGCGTAGCGCACCAAGTCCTCGCACCCCAGCAGCGGCCGTTTTCCGTTCCGTTCGTTTCGTCGTTCGGTTTGGCCAGGGTCATGGCGCAGTCCTCCCGTTTCACAACGCAAGCCGGAGCGCGGAGTTTCGCTCGATCATCCGCCATGCTTAACGGATTGCGAATGTGGGCGGGTGGCTATGACGGCGAACTGACAGGGCCGCAGCCGGCGCAGACGAAACCGTTCGGAATACGTCGTGGCCGCTTGACGGCTTTTTCGCCGCAACCTATTGGAACCGGGTGGAACGCCGGGAGCAACGAGGCCTCGTGGCGGAGTGGTTACGCAGAGGACTGCAAATCCTTGCACCCCGGTTCGATTCCGGGCGAGGCCTCCAATACCCGGGCTCCCGCGCGTCAGCGCCGGAGCCTGAAGTTCCGGTCGACATGAACCGCGATTCTGACGCGGCAAGCAGATTGGTTGGGACATGAGCGCTGATTTCTCCGAACTTCGCGTCAAGATGGTCGATGGTCAGGTCCGCACCACCGACGTGACCAGCGCGCCGCTGCTCGACGCGTTGCTTTCCGTGCCCCGCGAGGTTTTCGTCGGCGATCGCCAGCGCGATCTCGCCTATATCGACGAGGACATCCGCATCGCAGACAGCGCCGATGGCTCGCGCTACCTGATGGAGGCTTCGCCGCTGGCCAAGCTGATGCAACTGGCCGAGATCAGTGTGACCGATTCGGCGCTCGATGTCGGCTGCGGCACCGGCTACGCTTCGGCCATCCTGTCGCGCCTGGCGAGGTCCGTCGTGGCGCTCGAAAGCGATTCGGCATTGGCGCAAACCGCCGCGTCGACCCTGTCCAGCCTGGGCTGCGGCAATGTGACCGTGGTCCAGGGCGCTCTGGCGCAAGGCCATGCGGCGAAGGCGCCGTACAATGTCATCTTCATCGGCGGCAGTGTCGCCAAAGTGCCGGCGTCGCTGCTCGACCGGCTCGCCGAAGGCGGCCGCCTGGTTGCGGTCGAGGGTCAGGGCAATTCGGGCGTGGCGCGGCTTTTTTTCAAGGCGGGGGGGGTTGTAACCGGGAGAAGGGCATTTAATGCGGCAATTAAGCCACTACCCGGATTCGAACGTGAGCATGCTTTCGAATTCTGAATGATTTGGCCTTGCAGCAAAGGCTTTGTCATGGTCGCTTGCATTTGAACGATCGTTGCTGATCCCAGACTGGGGGCACTTTGGGCTGAGCAACAGGGAACATGAAACACGCCGTTCGGGCTGCTCAGGAAGAGAAGCTGGTGCGGCGCGGTTCCCATGGAAAACGAATGAGGGTTAAACCGTGCCGTCAGTACGCAAGTCACTTTTCACCGCCGTCCTTGTGTCGGCGACCGCGCTGTCCCCACTGGCTGCATCGGCCGAAACCATCACGGGTGCCCTTGCAAAAGCCTATCAGTACAATTCCACACTAAATTCATCGCGTGCCGGCGTGCGCGTGACCGACGAGAGCGTGGCCATAGCCAAGTCAGGCTGGCGCCCGACGATCACCGGCTCGGCCAACATCGACTATACGAACACGCGCCAGGCAAATGGCGGCGGCAATTCGAAGCTGACAAGCGGCAGCTACGGCATCCAGATCAACCAGTCGCTGTTCGACGGCTTTCAGACAAGGAACAATGTCGCGGCGGCCGAATCCCAGGTCAAGGCGTCCGTTGAAAGCCTGCGCAATACCGAGGAGAACACGCTGTTCAATGCGGCCATGGCCTATATGGACGTGATTCGCGACCGGCAGATCGCGGTGCTGACCGAGCAGAACCTGCAGTTCCTGACCGAGCAGGCGCGCGCCGCGCGCTCGCGCTTCGAGGTCGGCGAAGGCACGCGCACCGACGTTGCGCAGGCCGATGCCTCGCGCGCTTCCGCGGTGGCAGCGCTGAGCGCTGCGCGCGCGCAGGCGCTGGCCAGCGCCGCGACCTATCACCAGGTGGTCGGTGACGAGCCCGGCAAGCTCAAGGCCGCTTCGCCATTGGGCAGGTTGTTGCCGTCGAGCCTCGACGCCGCGATCGCCATCGGATCGGCCGAACACCCGGCCATCCTTGCCACCCAGCATCTGGTCGATGCCGCTGCATTTTCGGTGAAATCGTCCGAGGGCGCGCTGTTGCCGCAGTTGTCGGCTTCGGCTGGCGTTTCGGAAAACTACCGCAACGCCATCCCCGACTTGTCAGGTTCCAACGGCAATTCGACGTCGGCCAATATCGGCGCGACGCTGACCATTCCGATCTATTCGGGCGGCCGAACCTCGGCGGTCGTGCGGCAGAACAAGGAATCGCTGGGGCAGGCGCGTATCCAGGTCGACGTCAGCCGCGACCAGGTGCGCCAGGCCGTCGCCACGGCATGGTCCCAATACACCGCCGCGCAACAAAGCGCGTCCGCCAACAAGCAGGTGATCGACGCCGCCCAACTGGCCCTGAACGGCGTCATCGAGGAGCGCAATGTCGGCCAGCGCACGACGCTCGACGTGCTCAATGCGCAAGCCGCCGTCATCACCGCCAAGATCAACCACGCTGGTTACGAACGCGATGTGGTGGTGGCAAGCTATGCCATCCTGTCGGCGATGGGCCGCCTGTCGGTCGACCGGCTTGGCTTGGCGGTGACGAAGTACAAGCCGGAGGAACACTACAACGCCGTCAAGGACAAGTGGATCGGCCTGCGCACGCCGGATGGCCGCTAGGCCCTTCGTTCGAACGGCGTTTCCGGGCTGAGTGGTTCGTACGGGAACACAGGATTGTCGTTGTCCTTCTGGTGGTTGCTAACGGGAACCGTCACACGGCTTTGGCGGAATCGCTCTAATCTGTTGAAATCCCACATGTCCCCAGATTGGGGATTCTCGTGCGGCGATCCGTCGGTTACGCTGTCGCCATGATTCGAATCCGGCTTTTGCCGGAGCGGAAACCTGCAACGGGTCACAAGGGCGGCGGATGTGACGATGGCAACGGCAAGCAGCGCACAGCGCGAACCCTCCATGGAAGAGATACTCGCTTCCATCAGGAGGATCATCGAAGACAGCGACAACGGCCGCAAGCAGCCCGGCGACGCCGATGAGTTGCAACAGGACCTGGAGCCCGCGCCGAGTGCTGTTCCAGCTGCGGATATCGATGCGTTCCGCGCCGAACTGCATGCCGTCCCAGAGGTCAGGAAGCCTGTCGCGATGGCGGAAATCCAGACGCCAGCCATACTGCCGGCGACAGCACGCACCGAAACGCCGCCACGTGCCGATCCGGCTGCGGGCAGGACGCCGACGACATTGGCTGAGGTCAGCGCCCGGGTTGCCGCCGAGCCGGCGCCTGCCGCCAGCCGCGACGCGCCGGCGGCTCCCGTCGAGGTTGCGACAAGTGAAGCCATCGTCGCCGATTGGCGTCGCGAGATCGCGGCGGTTGGCGAGCAAGCCAAGGCGATGCCGGAGCGGAGCATCCGCCCATCGCCCCAGCCGGATGTGTCGGCGAGCGAGTCGGCGGCGGAACCTGCGATCGAGCGGTCTTCGTCAAACGATGCTCCAACGGGCACGGCTCAGGCGCGCGCGGCGGTAAACGAAGCGCATGCGGTGCGTCCCGCAATTCTTTCCGAACACACTGGACGGCAGGTTGCAGCCGCCTTCGGCGAACTGTCCGACGCCTTTGCAAGCCGCAGCAAGAAGACATTCGACGAGATGGCCGAGGAAATGCTGCGGCCGATGCTGCAGGATTGGCTGGACAACAACCTGCCGACGCTGGTCGAAAGGCTGGTGCGCGAAGAGATCGAGCGCGTGGCACGCGGGGCGCAATAGCGTCTAGGCCTGAATTCCAGAAGAAACGCCGCCGTCGAGGCGGCGTTTTTCGTTGTGAAGAGGTCGGCCGTTGGTTGCCGAACTGGCGAAGGCGATCAAATTGCCATCGGGGTCGCTGACAATGAAGGCGCGGGAGCCCCGGGCTCGTTCGCAGCGATGCCTCGCGGCGAAGATGCGATCGCCGCGCGGCCTTCTGTTGAAATGAATAGGTCCGCGCCTATCTGCTTGTGACGATCCCAGGCTGCCCTCGCGGTTGACTTGGCCAAGACCTTCCGATTTACACCGAACCAGCAAAATTCCCGACAGCGCGGACCGTTTTCCCATGCTTGAAAAGACCTATGACGCCAAGACCGTCGAGCCGAAGATCGCCAAGATGTGGGAGGAAGCCGACGCGTTTCGCGCCGGCGCCGGAGCGGAAGAGGGGGCCGAGGCCTTCACCATCGTCATTCCGCCGCCCAACGTCACCGGGTCGCTGCATATGGGCCATGCGCTCAACAACACGCTGCAGGACATTCTGGTTCGTTTCGAGCGCATGCGCGGCAAGAACGTCCTGTGGCAGCCCGGCATGGACCATGCCGGCATCGCCACGCAGATGGTGGTCGAGCGGCGGCTGATGGAAAAGCAGATCCATCGCCGCGATCTGACGCGCGAAGAATTCATCGAGAAAGTGTGGGAGTGGAAGGCCGAATCGGGTGGGTTGATCTTCAACCAGCTGAAACGTCTCGGCGCCTCCGCCGACTGGTCGCGCGAACGCTTCACCATGGACGAGGGCCTGTCCAAGGCCGTGCTCGAAGTGTTCGTCACGCTCTACAAGGAAGGGCTGATCTACAAGGACAAGCGCCTTGTGAACTGGGACCCGAAACTGTTGACCGCGATCTCCGACCTCGAGGTCGAGCAGCAGGAGGTCAACGGCAATCTCTGGCATTTCCGCTATCCGGTCGAAGGCGCGACCTTCGATCCGGAAAACCCACAGACCTTCATCACCGTGGCGACGACGCGCCCCGAGACCATGCTGGGCGACACGGCTGTCGCCGTGCATCCCGACGACGAGCGGTTCCAACATCTCATCGGCAAGAATGTCGTCCTGCCGATCGTTGGCCGCAAGATACCTGTGGTGGCGGACGAGTATTCCGATCCTGAAAAGGGGTCGGGCGCGGTCAAGATCACGCCGGCGCATGATTTCAACGACTTCGAGGTCGGCAAACGCCACCAATTGCCGGCGATCAACATCCTGACGGTCGAGGCGGCGGTCAAGTTGAAGGACAACGAGGACTTCCTGGCGGGCCTCGAGGCGACGCCGGAACGGCAAGCTGTCTGGGACGAGCTCGACGGTCTCGACCGTTTCGTCGCCCGCAAGAAGATCGTCGAACTGATGGAGGCCGGCGGCTTCCTCGACAAGGTCGAGCCGCATCGCCACGCCGTGCCGCATGGCGACCGCGGCGGTGTGCCGATCGAGCCGTACCTGACCGAGCAGTGGTACGCCAACGCGGCGGAACTGGCCAAGCCGGCGATCGCCTCGGTGCGCGAGGGGCGCACCAATTTCGTGCCTAAGAACTGGGAGAAGACCTATTTCGACTGGATGGAGAACATCCAGCCCTGGTGCATTTCGCGCCAGCTGTGGTGGGGGCATCAGATCCCGGCCTGGTACGGACCGGATGGGCGCGTCTTTGTCGAGAAGTCCGAGGAAGAGGCGCTGGGCGCGGCGATCGAATATTATCTGGCGCTCGAAGGCCCCTGGAAGGCCTGGGTCGAGGATAAGCTGGAGAACTTCAAGCCGGGCGAGATCCTGACGCGCGACGAAGACGTGCTCGACACCTGGTTCTCGTCGGCGCTGTGGCCTTTCTCGACGCTCGGCTGGCCGGACCAGACGCCGGAACTGAAGACCTACTACCAGACCGATGTGCTGGTGACCGGCTTCGACATCATCTTCTTCTGGGTCGCCCGCATGATGATGATGGGCCTGCACTTCATGGACGAGGAGCCGTTCCACACCGTTTATGTGCATGCGCTGGTGCGCGACAAGAACGGCGCCAAGATGTCGAAGTCGAAGGGCAACGTCATCGACCCGCTCGATCTGATCGACGAATATGGCGCCGACGCGCTGCGCTTCACCCTGACGGTGATGGCGGCGCAGGGACGCGACGTGAAACTCGACCCGGCGCGCATCGCCGGCTATCGCAATTTCGGCACCAAGCTGTGGAACGCGACGCGCTTTGCCGAGATGAACGAAGTCGCGCGCAATGACGATTTCTGGCTGAACGACGCCAAGCTGGCGGTCAACCGCTGGATCCTGACCGAGCTGACACGCGCCGCACGCCAGGTCACCGACGGCATCACCTCATACCGCTTCAACGAGGCGGCGGGAGCCGCGTACCGCTTCGTCTGGAACCTGTTCTGCGACTGGTATCTGGAACTGTTGAAGCCGGTATTCATGGGCACGGACGAGGCCGCCAAGGCCGAGAGCCGCGCCTGCGTCGCTTTCGTGCTCGACGAGATCTACAAGCTCCTGCATCCGATGATGCCGTTCATGACCGAAGAGCTGTGGGCGCAGACGGCGGATGAGGGCAGGGAACGCGCCTCGCTGCTGTGCCATGCCGCATGGCCGTCGCCGGATTTCGAGGATGCTGAAGCGGCCGCCGACATCAACTGGCTGGTCGATCTCGTCTCCGGTATCCGCTCGGTGCGCTCGGAGATGAACGTGCCGCCGGCGGCAATAGCGCCGCTCGTGGTGGTCGGCGCCAACGACGTGACGCGCGAACGGCTGGTTCGCGAGGACTCAGCGATCAAGCGGCTGGCGCGTGTTGGTGACATCTCGCTCGCCGATGCGGCACCCAAGGGGTCGGCACAGATCGTGCTCAACGAGGCGACGATCTGCCTGCCGCTTGGCAGCCTGATCGACCTCACGGCGGAGGCCGCGCGGCTGCAGAAGGAACTGGTCAAGGTGACCGAGGAAATCGCGCGCCTGCACAAGAAGCTGTCGAATGAGAAATTCGTTGCCAGCGCGCCGGCCGAGATCGTGGAAGGCGAGCGGGAAAAGCTGGCCGAATATCGCGCCGCGCAGGACAAGCTTTCGGTAGCGCTGACCAGGGTTCGCGACGCCGGCTGAAGGGCAGATTCGTGCATGACCCCGGAGCGAATTCCATGCGTCACCGGCCTCAAAAATGGGCATTCCGTTGCGTAAATGTTGACGTAAACGGAAACTTTTAGCCCCATTGTTGCCATAATGTAACAATGGGGCCAAATCCCCTCAAAATTAGCTGTTTTCGAGCTTTTTGGGGCCATTTTCGTGCATCTTTTCGGCGTTTTGGATGTGCCCAGGGCCGTTTTTGGCCTTGTGACATTCCTTTGCATTTTGTCGAAAAAGCGTTTGGCGGACATGTACATGTACGCCCGGGAATTCGTTGTTGCGCCGTTAACTTGAATTGGTTCTAGCTTGATCCACTAGTTATTCGGGAGGACATCCATGAGCAATTTGCGTCTGAAAGCACTGCTGGGGGCAGGGTGCTTTTCGTTGGCCTTGATGGGCTCGCTTATCCACCCGGCGCATGCTGGCGGTCTGGAGCGCGGCGGCTACGATATCGACCTGCTGTTCGATCCGGCCCAGGTCGCGACGGAGGCCGAAGCAACCTATGTGATGCCGGATCGCAAATACGAGAATGCCAAGGGGCCGGGCGGATTCAATCTCGGCTTGGGCACCTCGGCTGATGGAGCGGAGGGCTATTGGGTGCCGCGCATCGGTGTTAAGGCGCAGGTCGTTCCGGGCGTCGATTGCATGGTCGACTATTCCCAACCTTGGGGAGCACATTCCGCGCCAGGCATGTGGAACGGCGCAGTTTCAAACATAGAGACCGACATCAAGAGCGATAACTACGCGGGCACCTGCTCGTACAAGATGGATGCGGGCAAAGGTCAGCTTCGCTTTATCGGCGGTGTGTTCTATCAAAAGGTCTACGGCTTTAAGGAAAGTCTTGTGGCTTTCAACCCATTTGGGCCGTCACCGACGGGCCGTGTCGATCTGTCGACCACTGGCTGGGGCTGGCGCGCTGGCCTCGCTTATGAAATCCCAGACATCGCACTGCGCGCGAGCCTCGTCTATAACTCGAAGGTTAAGCTCGATAACATCGAGGGTACGCTCGATTTGACCAGTGTTGGCCAGGGCATAATTCCGATCTACGGCTCCACGCAATATATGCCGGATGTTGTTGAATTCAAATTGCAATCTGGCATCGCTCCTGGGTGGTTGGCTTTTGGCTCCGTCAAGTGGGTCAATTGGAGTGTCCTGCAGAGCGTTCCAATTTGTGCGGTGGGTACTCCCGACGCGCTCTGTGTCACGGGCGACAAACTGCACTCTGCACAGTTAACCTCACTCGATCTGATGTATCGTGATGGCTGGACGATCTCAGGCGGCGTTGGCCACAAGTTTAACGATCAGTGGAGCGCTGCTGGTCAGCTTTCATGGGATCGTGGCACTTCGCACGGCTATGGAGCGCAGACCGATACGTGGACACTTGGCGGCGGTGTTGCCTACACGCCTAAGCCCAACATTGAATTTCGCGTAGCTGGCGCAATAGGCGTCTTGACCAGCGGTCACTCAGGTATAGTGGCCGGGGACAATGGCTATGTTGCAGGTGACGACGCGAGTTACGACTTCGGCAATGATCTGGTCACGGCAATATCCGGCGGCGTCAAGATCAAGTTCTAAGCGTTTGAAAGTTTTAGTGAAAGGCCGGGCATTGCCTGGCCTTTTCGTTTGTGCGGCGTCGTCGCTGGCCCCATCATACAAGCTGCGTTGCATATAAGCCGCACTTGGGCCGCCTCGTGCGATTGTGACGTTTTGGCAACACTTTCTGAACAACCCCTGCGCTAAAGGTCAGGCCGAGGAAATTGCCCATTTCCCGCCATAAACCCGGCGCACCTCGAACTCGTCTCGGGACACGCGCCAAAAGGCTCGGCGATGGGGCAGGCCGCACCGCCCGCGGCAAGGAAGAGAATGGACGCCAAGGTCATTTCAAAGGCTAAGCTCCCTAGCCGCCATGTGACTGTCGGTCCGGCGCGTGCGCCGCACCGGTCCTATCTCTATGCCATGGGCCTGTCGGCGGCCGAAATCGCGCAGCCGCTGGTCGGCGTCGCCTCCTGCTGGAACGAGGCAGCACCCTGTAACATCTCGCTGATGCGCCAGGCGCAAGTGGTCAAGAAGGGCGTGGCAGCCGCCAACGGCACGCCCCGCGAATTCTGCACCATCACCGTCACCGACGGCATCGCCATGGGCCACCAGGGCATGAAGTCGTCGCTGGTGTCGCGCGAAGTCATCGCCGATTCGGTTGAACTCACCATGCGCGGCCATTGCTACGATGCGCTGGTCGGCCTGGCCGGCTGCGACAAGTCGCTGCCCGGCATGATGATGGCCATGGTGCGGCTCAACGTGCCGTCGATCTTCATCTATGGCGGCTCGATCCTGCCCGGCAGCTATCGCGGCCGCCAGATCACCGTGCAGGATGTGTTCGAGGCGGTCGGCCAGCACTCGGTCGGCACGATCGATGACGCCGAGCTGCTTGAAATCGAGCAGACCGCCTGTCCTTCGGCCGGTTCCTGCGGCGCCCAGTTCACCGCCAACACCATGGCCACCGTCGCCGAGGCAATCGGTCTTGCGCTGCCCTATTCCTGCGGCGCGCCGGCGCCCTACGAAATGCGCGACCGCTTCAATTTCGCCTCGGGCGAAAAGGTCATGGAACTGATTGCCAAAAACATCCGCCCGCGCGACATCGTCACCCTGAAGGCACTGGAAAACGCGGCGACCGTTGTTTCGGCCACCGGCGGCTCGACCAATGCCGCGCTGCATCTGCCGGCGATCGCGCATGAGGCGGGGATCAAGTTCGACCTGTTCGACGTGGCGAAAATCTTCGAGAAGACGCCTTACATCGCCGATCTCAAGCCGGGCGGCAAATATGTCGCCAAGGACATGTTCGAGGCCGGCGGCATTCCGCTGCTGATGAAGACGCTGCTCGACCACGGCTATCTGCATGGCGATTGCCTGACGGTCACTGGCCGTACTTTGGCCGAAAATATGGAGCACGTTGCCTGGAATGAACACCAGGATGTGGTCCGCCCGGCCAACAGACCAATTACCCAAACCGGCGGTGTCGTGGGCTTGAAGGGAAATCTTGCCCCTGAAGGCGCGATCGTGAAGGTCGCGGGCATGGCGGAGTTGAAATTCTCCGGCCCGGCGCGCTGTTTCGATTCGGAAGAGGAATGTTTTGAGGCGGTGACGAACCGCGCCTACCGCGAAGGCGAGGTTCTGGTCATCCGCTATGAAGGACCGCGCGGCGGTCCTGGCATGCGCGAGATGCTGTCGACGACGGCGGCACTCTACGGCCAGGGCATGGGCGGCAAGGTGGCGCTGATCACCGACGGCCGTTTCTCGGGCGCGACGCGCGGTTTCTGCATCGGCCATGTCGGCCCGGAAGCGGCGGTTGGCGGCCCGATCGGCCTCATCAGGGATGGCGACGTGATTTCGATCGACGCGGTGAACGGAACGATCGACGTAGCGCTGTCCGAGGCCGAACTGGCGGCACGAGCGAAGACATGGAAGGCGCGCACGACCGACTATCAGTCGGGCGCGATATGGAAATACGCACAGACGGTAGGGTCCGCCAGGGATGGCGCGGTCACCCATCCGGGCGGTGCGAAAGAAACACACTGCTATGCGGATATCTGAGTTGTTGAAGTCAACACCAGAGTTGTTGAGGTCATCTGTCCTTCCGGCACTGGTCGCGGTTGCGATCTTTGGCGCCGTGGGCCAGGCCATGGCCTTCGACGACAAGGTGTTCGACGACAAGACCGGCGTGAAGCCGCAGTCGAGCCCCTGGGCAGTGTTTCAGTTCGGGTTCTCCGCCTACAAGAGCGGCCACAAGGAGCAGGCCGCCGAGGCCTACAAATATGCCGCCGAAAACGGCCAGATCGGCGCCACCTGGAAGCTTGCCCGCATGTATGCCGAGGGCGACGGCGTGGCCCGCGACGACTATGAGGCTTTCAAGTTCTTCTCGGAGATCGTCGACCAGGACGTCGAGCCCGGCTCGCCGGAAGAAAGCTATGTCTCCGACGCGCTGGTGGCGCTCGGCGACTATCTGCGCACTGGCATTCCCGGCAGCCCGGTCACCGAGAACGAGGTGGCGGCGCAGGAATATTACATGCGCGCCGCCGCCAACTACCGCAATCCGAACGCTCAGTTCGAGATGGGCCAGATGTTCCTGAAGGGCGAGGGCGGTGTGAAGGCCAGCGTCAAGCAGGCCGGGCGCTGGTTCCAACTCGCCGCCGAGAAGGGCCATGCCGGTGCGCAAGCGACGCTTGGCCACCTGTTGTTCCAGAGCGGCAAGATCGTGCGCGGCCTGGCGATGATGACCGCGGCCCTCGAGCGTGCGTCGCCGACCGATCAGCCCTGGATCCGCGGCATGCAGGAAGAGGCGTTCGCCGCGGCCGGCGAAGCCGACCGCCGCACCGCGATCTCGCTGGCGGACGACATCCTGACCAAGGGCAGCAACGCCGATCAGTAGGCTCTTTCCCCGTCACCTGCGGCGAGCCGAGGAGCGATCCGTGTAGCGGACGAGAAGCCAACTGCTTGGCTTCTCTAGCGAAGAACGTCGGCATGGTAATGACGGACAACGCCGGCCTATCGAGGCTCGTCTCGATCCGAGGACGAGGCAATCCAGGAGAAAATTAGTTTTCGGTTGGCTCCGTCGGGACCATGCTTGGCGCGGGTGTCGAGATCGGTGTGACGTGCAGGTGCGGCGCCATGGTGTTTGCCGGGCAGCTATCGCCAACCTTGGTCCAGGATGTGTTGTTGAGCACCATGTCGCAGCGAGCCAAATGACTCTGGTCGGCAACCGTCAGGCAGGTGACCTGTCCGACCGGATAGGATTTTCCATTGGCGAGACATTCCGGGGCGGCGAAGGCCGGCACGATCGCGGTCGTGGCGAATGCCAAGCCGATCGGATAATGAGCAAATCGAACGGTCATGGAAACCCGGCCACCATGATGATTTCCCATCATGCGCGTGATTGTGGCGACACGAGGTCCAGACTACTCGGCGGCAGAAGGGTCTGCGTCAGGCCGGCTGCAGCGCGAGGTCGATCGCCACCGGGACGTGATCGGATGGTTTTTCCCAGGCGCGCACATGTTTTTCGATCGACGCCGATGAGAACCGGTTCGCGGCTTCAGGCGACAGCAGCAGATGGTCGATGCGGATGCCATTGTTCTTCTGCCAGGCGCCGGCCTGATAGTCCCAGAAGGTGTAGGTGTCCGGGGCATCGGTGACCGCGCGCACCGCTTCGGTGAAACCGAGATTGAGCAGCCGGCGGAAGGCCTGCCTTGTCTGTGGCTGGAACAGCGCGTCGCCCAGCCAGTTCTCCGGGAACCGCGCGTCGATCGGCTCGGGAATGACGTTGTAGTCGCCGGCCAGCACCAGCGCCTCTTCCAGCCTCAGGCGCTCCTGCGCCCAGCGCTCCAGCCGCGCCATCCAGGACAGCTTGTAGGGAAACTTCTTCTCGTCATCGATCGGGTTGCCGTTCGGCAGATAGAGCGAGGCGACGCGAAGCGCGCCCTTGTCGGTCGAGAACACGCCTTCGATGAAACGTGCCTGTTCGTCGGCATCGTCACCCGGCAGGCCTCTGGTGACTTCATCGAAGCGCAACTTCGACAGCAGCGCGACACCGTTGAAGCCCTTCTGGCCATGGGTTTCGACATTGTAGCCAAGCGCCTCGATCTCGGCGCGCGGGAACTGCTCGTCGACCGTCTTGATCTCCTGCAGGCAGACGATGTCGGGCGCGCTCTCGGTCAGCCAATGGGTCAGGTTGCCGATGCGGGCGCGCACGCCGTTGATGTTCCAGGTGACGATTTTCATGACGGTCTCATTGTTCCTGCGGCGGAAGGCGTTCGACTAAACCGATCGTATTGCCTGCCGGATCCTTTAGAAAGGCCATCCATTCGCTTTCCCCCGCCGGACCAAACTGCCCTTCGGTGTCGCGATGGACCAGCGTCGGCGGCGCGGTGAAGGGGATGCCGGCTGCCTTCGCCTCGGCGTGGAAGGCTTCGAGGCCTGATATGTCGAGATAGATGGTGCCGGCCGGGATGCCGTCGGTGAACAACAGCCTGACATCGCCGGCCATGATGAAGGCAATGCCGGGCGGATCGAACCGCGCATGCACCCTCATGCCGAGGACATCGCGCCAAAAGGCCAATGTCGCGTCGAGGTCGCGACCGGCGGAGAGCGCAACCTGACGAACCGCGCCGGTTGCGGGCATCTCGGTCCTAGATGGAGAAGCTGGTGCCGCAGCCGCAGGAGGCGACCGCATTCGGGTTGCGGATCTGGAACGACTGCCCCATCAAATCGTCGACGAAATCGATTACCGAGCCACCCATATAGACCAGGGACAGATCATCGATCAGCACCGTGGCGCCGTCCTTCTCGATGGCAACGTCGTCGTCATTGCGCGCGTCGACCAGATCGAACTTGTAGGAAAAGCCTGAGCAGCCGCCGCCCTCGACGGAAACGCGCAGCGCCGTCTTGCCGGCCTCGCCAGAGACAATTTTGGCGATCCGCTTGGCGGCGGCCTCGGTCATCTCGACTTTCATGGCGGTCTTGGCATCCGCGCCCATAGGCGTCACCTTGCTTTCGGTTTCACATGATAGGTATGAAGCGCGACGGGGCAAGTCAACTGCGGCAGCATCAGCCATGACAAATGAGCTTGGCGACATCGGATTCGGCTATCGGCCGCGCGCGGCCTATGCCACGGATCCGGCGCGCTCGCGCGGCCGGCTGTTCGACGAGGTGGAAAGTCCGACCCGCACGCCTTTCCAGCGTGACCGCGACCGGATCATCCATTCGACGGCGTTTCGGCGGCTGAAGCACAAGACGCAGGTCTTCATCGCCCATGAAGGCGATCACTACCGCACAAGGCTCACCCATTCGATCGAAGTGGCACAGATCGCGCGTGCGCTGGCGCGGGCGTTGCGCGGCGACGAGGATCTCGCCGAAGCGGTGGCACTGGTGCATGATTTCGGCCACACGCCCTTTGGCCACACAGGTGAGGACGCGCTGAACGAGAAGATGGCGGCGTGGGGCGGCTTCGACCACAACGCACAATCCCTGCGCATCGTGACGAGGCTGGAGGCGCGCTACGCCGAGTTCGACGGGCTCAATCTGAGTTGGGAGACGCTTGAAGGCCTGGTCAAGCACAATGGTCCGCTCACCGACGGCAGCGGCAAGGGCCTGAAAGGGCCGGTCCCGCAGGCGATCCGCGACTACTCGCAATTGCAGGATCTCGAACTCGACCGGTTCGCCGGCATCGAAGCGCAGTGCGCGGCGATTGCCGACGATATCGCCTACAACACGCATGATATCGACGATGGGCTGCGGTCAGGGCTGCTGACGCTGGACATGCTGAAGGCCGTTTCGCTGCCTGGAACGATCCTGAAGAGCGTGCGCGAGCGCTATCCCAGGCTCGACGACGTGCGCACCGGCCACGAATTGATGCGGCGGCAGATCACGGCCATGGTCGAGGATGTGATCAAGTCAACGACCGCCAATCTGGAGCGGATCAGGCCGCTGAGCGTCGAGGCGGTGAGGGCGGCGGGCGAGACGATGGTGACATTTTCGGCCGAAATGGCGGAAGCCGAGAAGGAACTGAAGGCCTTCCTCTACAAGCACCTCTATCGGCACGAAGAGGTCATGCGGGTGCGTGCGGACGCCGAGCAGATCGTCAGGGACCTGTTCGACGTCTATTTCGCCGACCCGCGCGCCATGCCCGATGGCTGGCGCGAAGGGCTGGACCGCGCCGAGGATCGCATCAAGGCACGCAGCGTCGCCGATTTCCTGGCCGGCATGACCGACACCTACGCGCTCAAGGAACACAGGCGTTTGTTTGACCGCACCCCGGATTTGAGCTAGGGCGGGCTCGATTTGCCGGCCAAAGGGCCGGATTCGTCGTAAAGCCGCCAGAGCATACACCATGAACATCTTCGCCGATTTCACCGCGCGAGTCGTAAAGGCTGTCGAAGCGCTTGACCTGAAAGACAGCAATGGCGTTTCGCCTGATCTGTCGCGCATCGCCGTCGAGCCGCCCCGCGACGCCAGCCATGGCGATCTCGCGACCAATGCGGCAATGGTGCTGGCCAAGCCCACCGGCCAGAACCCGCGCGCACTGGCCGAGAAACTGGCGGAAGCGCTGCGGGCGGACAATGACGTCGCCGCTGCCGAGGTCGCCGGTCCAGGCTTCGTCAATCTGCGGCTCAAGGACGGTTTCTGGCAGGCGCATCTGTCGACGCTTCTAGGCGAGGGGCGCAACTATGGCCGCTCGACGATCGGCGCCGGCCGCAAAACCAACGTCGAATATGTCTCGGCCAACCCGACCGGGCCGATGCATGTCGGCCATTGCCGGGGTGCCGTCGTCGGTGACGCACTCGCCAATCTGATGGCGTTCGCCGGTTACGACGTGACCAAGGAATATGTCATCAACGACGCCGGCTCCCAGATCGACGTGCTTGGGCGCTCGGCGATGCTGCGCTACCGCGAGGCGCTTGGAGAAGATATCGGCGAGATTCCGCCGGGGCTTTATCCCGGTGACTATCTTGTCTCCGTCGGCGAGGCCCTGGTCAGGGAGTTCGGCCGTTCCTTGCTGCAGATGCCGGACGACGAGGCGCTGGCCATCGTCAAGGACCGGACCATCGATGCGATGATGGCGATGATCCGCGAGGACCTTGCGCTGCTCAACGTGCACCACGACGTGTTCTTCTCCGAACGCACGCTGCATGCCGACAATGCCAGGAAGATCCGCTCGGCGATCAACGACCTGACGCTGAAGGGCCATATCTACAAGGGCAAGCTGCCGCCGCCCAAGGGCGAGAAGCCGGACGACTGGGAAGACCGCGAACAGACGCTGTTCCGCTCGACCGCCGTCGGCGACGACATGGACCGGGCGCTGGTCAAGTCCGACGGCTCGTTCACCTATTTCGCCGCCGATGTGGCGTATCTGAAGGACAAGGTCGATCGCGGCTTCGTCGACCTGATCTATGTTCTCGGCGCCGACCATGGCGGCTACGTCAAGCGCCTGGAAGCCTTGGCGCGGGCGATTGCCGGCGACGACGTCAAGCTCACCGTCCTCTTGTGCAATCTGGTCAAGCTGTTTCGCGATGGCGAGCCGGTGCGCATGTCCAAGCGGTCCGGCGATTTCGTGACGTTGCGCGAGGTGGTGGAAGAAGTCGGACGCGATCCGATCCGCTTCATGATGCTCTATCGCAAGAACGATGCGCCGCTCGATTTCGACTTCGCCAAGGTCACCGAGCAGTCGAAGGACAATCCGGTGTTCTACGTGCAGTACGCCTCGGCGCGCTGCCATTCGGTGTTCCGGCAGGCGAGCGAACAGTTGGGGGAGGCGAATTTCGATCGCAACAACCTGGCGGCCGCGGCAACGTCGCTGGCCGACGAAGGTGAAATCGGGCTGATCCGGAAGCTTGCCGAATATCCACGCCTGATCGAGTCCGCCGCTCTTGCGCTCGAGCCGCATCGGCTGGCATTTTATCTCTATGATCTGGCTTCCAGTTTCCACGGACACTGGAACCGGGGCACGGATAATCCGGACTTACGTTTTGTTAAGGTTAACGACCGACAATTGACGCATGCCAGACTAGGGCTGGTGCAGGCTGTTTCGGATGTTCTGACGTCCGGCCTGACGTTGATCGGAGCGGCTGCGCCCACCGAAATGCGTTAGGTTTGACTAAAAAACCTGTCACCTTTTGCCCACATTGCGCTGGTAAGGGCCAACCCTGCGCGACGTCCAAGGCGTCCGAATGAGTGCGAGTTCGGGAACGATAATGGCAGACAGAACCCAACTGAGAGCAGCCGACAACAACGACATCGCCGACGATGATCCGTTCGCGGAACTGACCAGGATCATGGGATTCGACCCGCGCCAGCCGGTCAAGCCGCAGGCGCCGGCCGAGCCGAAAGCCGCTGTGGCCGAACCGTCCGCGGGAGAGGGCGATTTCGACATCGACCTCGAAAAGGAGCTGATGGGCGAGTTCGACGCTGCCGACAGCGTTGCCGCTCCAGTTGTCGCAGCTCATGAGCCGGCAGTCGAGCCGGTGGCCGTCGATGTTGCGGACGACGATCTCGCATTGTCACTCGACGACGATTTCCACCTGGACATGTCGGATGCCGATGACCAGGCGGTCGCCGCCAGCCATGCGACCGCTGGCGCCGCGCAAGCCGTGCCGTCCGTTGAACCTGCCTTCGACGCCGATTTCGACAATGCCGTCGCCAGTTCGCTCGAAGACATCTCGCCCTTCGACGATGATCTGCCGATGGAGGATGAGCTTGCCGCCTCCCTCGACCAGGATTTCCATATCGAGGACGAGGCTGCCGAGGCCCGGTATGCCGTTGAATCGCCGGTGGCCGAAGTGCCGGTGGCCGTCGAGCCGGCCTCCAATCATGAATTCGACGATGCGGTCGCGATCTCGCTCGAAGACGAGCTGATGCTCGACGACCATCCGGCGGATCAGCGCCAAGCGGCTGCTGTCGACTATCCAGAACCTGTACTGGCCGCCGCGGATGAAACCCAGGTGATCTCCGACGAGGATTTCGCGGGTCACTTCGACGATGCCATGCCCGATGTCGATGTGGATTTTGACGTTCAGGCGGACGAGCCGGAGGCTTTTGATGAGGAGCCGGCGCACGAACTGCGCGCCGATGCCGTCGAGACGCAGGATGAAATTCCAGGCGCTGAAGCTGTTTCGGATGACGCCTTCGACCTGAATCTGGACGAGGCGTTTGCCGAGCCTGCCGAAGAGCCCGTCGCCGAAATCGCCGCGGCTTCCTCGCAACCGGCAGCACCCGTGGCAGCCATTGTGCCGCCGGTGCAAGCGCCCATCGCGGACGAACGAAGCCTCGAAGACGAGTTGAACGCGCTTCTCGGTGCCATGACCGCGCGCACGCTGCCGTCGGCCAAGGAGCCGGCCGTGGTTCAGCCCGCCGTGACCCAGCCAGCCGCCGCGACCGTTCAGCCGCCTCTCGCCGCGACTACAAAGATCGCGGAGGAACCCGTCGATCTTGTTGGTGACCTCGACTGGGATCTCGATGAAACAGCGTCCGAGGATGCGCATCAATCCGGCTCCGCCCAGGCCGCCGACGCCAACCTCGACGACCTGGTGCTCGATGAACTTCAGGACCAGGATTTCGGCCCGGATGCCGCTGAACAGGGTGATGTCGATCTCGACAATGATGCCTTCGACGCCGCCCTGGCCAAAAGCATCGGTTCGCGTCACGAAACGGCGTCCCGGCCGGATCAGGCCGATTCGCTCGATTGGCTGGCGGAACGTTCCGGAGCGTCGGAGTCGGCCCGTTCCTGGAGCCGCGTGACACCAGTTCCCCAACAGCCGGCGTTTGCCGCGCAGCCTGCTCCCTCCATGGCGGCCAGGATGGCGGCCCCGGAAGTGGCCACCGTGCCGTCCTACCGTTCGGCCGAGCCGGTTGCGGCTGCTCCCTATATGGCTCCGGTATCGGCGCCGCAGGCAGGGCAGTCCTCGCACTATGAAGAGATGCCCGATGTCGAGACGGTCGATGTGCCGGAGCGCGTCGTCGCGCTGGCTGACGATCTCGACATTCCGGAGTTGCATTTCGAGGAAGATGAGCCGGCAGCGGCCGGTTATGATGATCTCGACGCCGAATTCGCCAGCCTTCTGACCGAGATGAATTCGGTCGAGGTCGCGCCTGCTACTGCCGGCAACGCCGCCTATGCCGACGAATCATCCTACAATACCGGGTTCAATAAAGGATATGGCGCGGCCAATCCGGGATATGACGGGGTCAATCCGGGATATGACGGGGTCAATCCGGGATATGAAGAGCCGAGGCAAGCCTATCAGCCGGAAGCGCGGACCTATGCGGCACGGCCGGCGGAAATGCCCGCCCGCGCGTCGGCCTCGGGCTATGCCGATGCTGCCGAAGGCTTCGATCTCGACAATCTGCCCGGCAGCCAGCCGGTCTCTCAGGCGGACGATTTTGCCGTCGATGAACTCGACTACGATCCCGAGCTGGACGAAGCGATGTCGGTTCCGGGCCTCGGCGAGCGGGAAGCCGCCAGGCCGTCGGGCCGGCGCGGCCTGTTCATTGCCGCGATTGTCGGTGCCGTTGCGGTCGCGGGCGGCCTTGGCGCCTTCGCGCTGTCTTTGGGCGGCAAGGGCGGCAGCGAAGCTCCGGTGATCGTCAAGGCGGACAATTCGCCGATCAAGGTCAAGCCGGAAAATCCGGGCGGCACGGTGGTGCCGAACCAGGACAACAAGGTCTATGACGCGGTGGTCAAGGGCGCGAAGCCCGCCGAGCCGGTCCAGCAGAAGCTTGTCACCAACACTGAGGAACCAGTGGACGTGCAGGCGAAAGACCCGGCCCGCGCCGTCGATCTTTCTCCCGATCAGAACGCCGCCGCCGGCACGGATGGCGGTGGCGAGGTTTCGACCGCTGGCGCGGCCCCGGCCGACAATGCGGCGCCCGCGCCGAAGTCGGAGGATCGCATCGCGCAGGTCCTGCAGGACGCCGACAAGGGCACCAACAACGACGTCGTTGCCGTTGCGCCGCGCAAGGTCAGGACCATGGTGGTCAAGTCCGACGGCTCACTGGTGGCGCGCGAGGATCCGGCACCGGCGGCACCGCAGGTGGCCGCGGCCGAGCCGACCGATCCGGCGCCACAGCATGTGGCGCCTGCCGGAGCCGACCAGACTGGCGCCAACCAGACTGGCGCCGACCAGACTGGCGCCAACGAGACTGGCACCGACCAGACTGGCACCGTGGCGCCCGCCGCCGCGCAGGCTGACGATGAGCCGGCTCTGAAGCCTGCCGCCAAGCCTGCCAAGGCTGAAGCCAAGGCGCAGTCGGCCAACACGCCAGCCAAGGTTGCGATCGCGCCGCAACGTCCGTCCGACCAGCCGGTCGACGTGGTCGGCGAGGTCAAGCCCGATCAGGTCGCTTCCATCGATCCGGCCTCGACCGCGACCGGCAGCGGTGCGTGGTCGATACAAATCGCTTCGCAGCCGACGGTGGACAGCGCCCAGTCGACCTACCAGGATCTGCAGCGCCGTTATGGCAGCGTGCTTTCCGGCCGCACGGCCAACATCGTCAAGGCCGAGATTGCCGGCAAGGGAACGTTCTACCGCGTCCGCGTTCCGGCTCAGTCGCGCAACGATGCCATCAATCTGTGCACCAGCTACAAGGCCGCGGGCGGCAACTGCTTCGTATCGCGCTAGACGTCGATCCAATCCTTCAAAGCCGGCGCGGCCCTGGGCCGCGCCGGCTTTTTATATGGCGATATTCATATGCCTGACTTTTTCATGTGGAACATGTCCTGCAGCCCGCCGCATGCGGTCAGGGATGATTCCCTTTGACAGCGCGAAGCCCTAGACTCCTGAAATGACCGAATCAAAATCCATGATCCTCGGCTGTGCCGGGAAATCGCTCACCCGCGAAGAAATCAATTTCTATCGCAATGAATGCCCGTGGGCCTTCATCCTGTTTGCCCGCAACATTGGCGAGGCCGAGCAGATCCGCGACCTGGTCGCCGAAATGCGTGACTGTATCGGGCGCCCGGACGCGCTGGTGTTCATCGACCAGGAAGGTGGCAGGGTACAGCGCCTGCGGCCGCCACTGGCGCCGAATTATCCGGCCGGCGGCGCGCTTGGGGCGCTGTGGCGCGACGATCACGACGCCGGCGCACGCGCCGCCTGGCTGATGGCGCGGCTGCATGCCTTCGACCTGCTGCGCTACGGCATATCAGCGGATTGCCTGCCGGTGCTCGACGTGCCGATCGAAGGGGCCAGCGATGTCATCGGCGCGCGCGCCTATGGCAAGGATCCGCGTCCGGTCATCGAACTTGGCCGCGCCGCGGCCGAGGGCCTGATGTCGGGCGGTGTGCTGCCCGTGATGAAGCATATTCCGGGGCACGGCCGGGCCTTTGCCGATACGCATTTCGAACTGCCTGTCGTCGACGCCTCGCTCAGCGATCTGCAGCGGCACGATTTTGCTCCGTTCCGTGAGCTCAACCATCTGCCGATGGCGATGACCGCGCATGTCGTCTACAGCGCGATCGATCCCAAGAACCCGGCGACGACTTCCGGCAAGGTCATCGACGAGATCATTCGACGCGAGATCGGCTTCGATGGACTGCTGATGAGCGACGACACCTCGATGAAGGCACTTTCTGGGGATTTCCCGACAAAGGCGGCCTCGATCCTTGCGGCGGGCTGCGATCTGGTCCTTCACTGCAACGGTGTTTTTGAGGAGATGGCGGGTATCGCATCGCGCACCACGGGGCTTGAAGGCAAGTCGCTGGAGCGTGCCAAGCGGGCGATGACCTATATAAGCAAACGCGACGCGGCCGAAGAAACCGAAATCCGTGCCGAATTCGCCACCTATTTCGACGCGGTGGCCTAGCAAAAAGGAAGTGACAGGTAGTGGCGGAAGCATTGGAAAGCAAGGCCGCGAAGGCTGCACCGATGGACCGCCTGTGGGCCGAAAACGATGAGTCACGGCTGACGGGCGACCCGTCGCTGGTCGTCGACGTGGCCGGCTTCGAAGGCCCGCTCGATCTTCTCTTGCACCTTGCCCGCACCCAGAAGGTCGATCTGGCGCGCATTTCCATCCTGGCGCTGGTCGAGCAATATTTGACCTTTGTCGAGACGGCGCGGGCGCTGCGGCTCGAACTTGCCGCCGACTATCTGGTGATGGCGGCGTGGCTGGCCTTCCTCAAATCGAAGCTCCTGATCCCCAAGCAGCCGGGCGAAGAGGGCGAAAGCGGCGAGGAACTGGCGGCGGTGCTGCAATTCCGGCTGAAGCGGCTCGAAGCCATGCGCGATGCGTCGGCGCGTCTGGTCAACCGCAACCGGCTCGGCCGCGACGTGTTCGCACGCGGCATGCCGGAAATGGTCATCATCGAGAAGCGCAACACCTATTCGGCGTCGCTTTACGATCTCCTGACCGCGTATGCGCAGCAGCGGCAGAAGCAGGCGATCACCAACGTGACGATCGCCAGGCGCGGCGTCTGGTCACTCAAGGACGCTCGCGACATCCTTACCCGGCTGATCGGCTCGCTGCGCGACTGGACGACGCTCGACAGCTTCCTCATCCAATATCTGACCAGCCCGCAAGAGCGGCGCACCGCGATCGCCAGTTCGTTCGCGGCCACACTGGAACTGGTGCGCGAGCGCAAGATGGATATGCGGCAGGACGAGGTGTTCGCACCGATCTATCTGCGCGACCACCGCGCACAGACAATCAAGGCAGTCGAGGTGGCATCATGAGCGAACGCGCCAACGCTTCGGTTATCCCATTCAAGATGGATGATGAGTCGGAAGACGGCGAGATCGACCAGGCCTCGGCCGGGAATCCGGTACAGAACCCGGCCGAGCGGCTGTATCTGGCGGAAGCCGTGCGCATGGCCGAGGCGATCGTGTTCGCCAGCGCCGAACCCGTCAGCGAAAAGCAGCTTGCCGCACGCCTTCCCGATGGCATCAATCTTACCCTCGCCATGACAGAGCTGCAGCAGATCTACGCCCGGCGCGGCGTCAATCTGGTCCGGGTCGGCGACGCCTGGGCGTTCCGCACCGCTGGCGACCTCGCCTTTCTGATGAGCCGCGATACGGTGCAGCAGCGCAAGCTGTCGCGGGCGGCGCTCGAGGTGCTGGCGATCATTGCCTATCACCAGCCGGTGACGCGCGCCGAGATCGAGGACATCAGAGGCGTCGAGACCTCGAAGGGGACGCTGGATACGCTGCTCGAGACGGAATGGGTGCGCATGCGCGGCCGGCGCAAAACGCCCGGCCGTCCCGTCACCTATGGCACCACCGAAACCTTCCTCGATCATTTCGCGCTCGAAGAGATCCGCGATCTTCCGGGTATGGAGGAACTGAAGGGCGCCGGCCTGCTGTCAGGCCGCATGCCGTCGAACTTCTCCATCCCGCAGCCGCCGGCCGATCCCGACGCGCTGACCGAGGACGAGGATCCGCTGACCGACATCGATCTCGAGGAGCTCGGTCTGCTGACGCCGCGCGTCACGGAAGATTGACCACGAGCGCCTATCAAAAGCCGTCTTGCACCTTTACATGTGCCGTTTGGTAGCGGGCCGCATCGCTGAAAATGCGTGACATCCGACACCCTTTCATAAACTCTGTCGCGGTTGTGTTTGAATCCCAACGCGAAAACGCATAGATCATCGCCAGGGAAAACATTCGAGAGAGATTTGCTATGGGTTCATTTTCGATTTGGCACTGGATGATCGTGTTGGTCATCGTGCTTCTGGTGTTCGGTCGCGGCAAGATTCCCGAGCTGATGGGCGACATGGCCAAGGGCATCAAGAGCTTCAAGAAGGGCATGGCCGACGACGACGTTGCCGACGACAAGCGCACCGTCGAACACCGTGCCGATGAGACCGTTTCGGCCGCGAAGGAAAAGGCCAGCAAGAGCTGAGCCAAGAAGTTCTAGTCGGAACGGATTGCCATGTTTGAAGTCGGCTGGACCGAAATGCTGGTGATCGCGATCGTCATGATCGTGGTCGTCGGGCCGAAGGATTTGCCCAACATGCTGCGCACCTTCGGCCGCACGACGGCGAAGCTGCGCGCCATGGCCGCCGACTTCCAGAAACAGTTCAACGAGGCATTGAAGGAAGCCGAGCTCGACGACGTGAAGAAGTCGGTCGACGAGCTCAGGGGCCTGAGCCCGGTTGCCGAAATCCGAAAGCAGCTCAATCCGTTCGAGCAGGCGGCTGCCGATGTGCGCGCCGGTGTCGACGCCGCGATGAAGCCGAAGCCGGCCGCTGATCCGTCGGCCCCTGCCGCTTCGACGCCACAGGCGGCCGAGCCGTTGAAGAATGGCGCGACTGAAATGCCTGGTGTCAACGGGCCTGAAGCCACGACACCAGTCCCGATTTTCCCGGCGATGACCGATGAATCGGTTGTGGCGGCATCCACGGATCCTGCCGTTGCGCCGAAGGCAGCTGCGGCCAAGAAAACCGCCAAGACGGCCCCGGCCGCGAAAGCGCCGTCCAAGGCCTCGACATCTGCGAAGGCCGTGACGGCAAAAGCCGCACCCGCGGTGAAGGCGAAAGCGACACCCAAGGCGACTGCTGCCAAAGCGTCAGCAAAAGCCGAACCGAAGCCTGTTCCGGCGAGGAAGCCGGCAACCAAAAAGACGGCTGGAGCCGCCAAGTGAGCGTTTCGGACAAGGAAAAGGACGAGATCGAGAAATCGTCCGCGCCGCTGATCGAGCATCTCATCGAGTTGCGCCGACGGCTGATCTGGTCGCTCGGCGGATTCTTCGTCGCTTTCCTGGTCTGTTTCTTCTTCGCCAAGCGGCTGTTCAACCTTCTGGTCGTCCCGTTCAAATGGGCGACGAAATGGGCGGGGCTCGACCCGCACAAGGTCGAGCTGATCTACACCGCGCCGCAGGAATTCTTCTTCACGCAGGTCAAGCTCGCCATGTTCGGCGGCATGGTCATTGCCTTTCCGCTGATCGCCACGCAGATCTACAAATTCATCGCGCCTGGCCTCTACAAGAACGAGCGCAATGCCTTCCTGCCGTTCCTGATCGCATCGCCCATCCTGTTCCTGATGGGCGCCTCGCTGGTCTATTTCTTCTTCACGCCGATGGTGATGTGGTTCTTCCTCGCCATGCAGCAGGTAGGCACGGACGACCAGGTACAGATTTCCCTGCTGCCGAAAGTGTCGGAATATCTCAGCCTGATCATGACGCTGATCTTCTCCTTCGGCCTGGTGTTCCAGTTGCCGGTGGTGACCAGCCTGATGACGCGTGTCGGCATGCTGTCGTCCAAGGCGCTGGCGGAAAAACGTAAATGGGCGATCGTCATCGCCTTCATCGTGGCCGCGGTGCTGACACCTCCGGATCCGATGAGCCAGATCGGCCTGGCCATTCCGACCATCGTTCTCTACGAGGTCTCCATCTGGGCCGCGCGATGGATCGAGCGGGATCAGGAAAAACAGCGGCTGGCGCGCGAGAAGCAGGAAGCCGGCGAGACCGTGGCGGACAAGGCGCCGGACGAGCCTCCGGCCCCGGCTGCCTCGTAAGACGCCAGCGGCGGAAAACGACAACCGCCGCCCCGCCTCATCTTGCATCGATCGAGGATGCGGTTTACGCCCTCCTGCCTAGCTTGAGGACGGATAACCATGCTTGATATCAAATGGATTCGCGACAACCCGAAGGCTCTCGTCGAGGCGCTCACCAAGCGCTCGTGGCCGTCGGCTGAGGCGCAATCCACGGTCGACGGGCTGATTGCCAAGGACGAGGCGCGGCGCGAGCACGTCACCGAACTGCAGACCAAGCAGGAGCGCCGCAACGCCGCCTCGAAGGAGATCGGCAATGCCATGCGTTCGGGCGATGCTGCCCTTGCCGAAAAGCTCAAGGCCGAAGTCGGCGAGATCAAGACCTTTATCCAGAATGGCGAGGCGCGCGAGCGAGAGCTCGACAAGGCGCTGAACGACGCGCTGGCGGTGCTGCCCAATGTGCCGCTCGACGACGTTCCGGTCGGCAAGGACGAGCACGACAATGTCGTCAGGCATATTGTCGGCAAGGCGCCGACGCGGCCGAACTGGGTGAAGGAGCATTTCGAGATCGGCGAAGCGCTCGGCATGATGGATTTCGAGCGTGCGGCAAAGCTGTCGGGCTCGCGCTTCACCGTGCTGAAGGGCGGCCTGGCGCGGATGGAACGCGCGATCGGCCAGTTCATGCTCGACCTGCACACGACCGAACACGGCTATGAGGAGGTCATCCCGCCGTTGATGGTGAAGGACGACGTGATGTTTGGCACCGGTCAGTTGCCGAAATTTGAGGAGGACCTTTTCTCAACAGGCATCCCAAAGGAGGTGCAATCACACGACATAGCACGAGGGCTTCTTGATTTTAGAGACAAGGTGTCGGCGTTCCTTCAGCCTAATCGGCAAATCACTCAGGCTGACGGTTCAGAAAGTGATCAGAAGGCCTCCACCGAAGGTCTCGCTAAGTTGGTGAGGCTTTTCTACAACGATCGCGAGCGAAGGTACCTTATCCCCACAGCAGAAGTGCCGCTGACCAATCTCGTGCGCGAAGAGATCACCGCCCACGAAAAGCTGCCGCTGCGCTACACCGCGCTGACGCCTTGCTTCCGTTCGGAGGCAGGCTCGGCGGGACGCGACACGCGCGGCATGCTGCGCCAGCATCAGTTCTACAAGGTCGAGCTGGTGTCGATCACCGACCAGGACTCCTCGCTCGCCGAGCACGAGCGGATGACGCAATGCGCCGAGGAGGTCCTGAAGCGGCTCGAGCTACCGTTCCGCACCATGGTGCTATGCACCGGCGACATGGGTTTTGGCGCGCGCAAGACCTATGACATCGAGGTCTGGCTGCCGGGCCAGAACGCCTATCGCGAAATCTCGTCCTGCTCGGTCTGCGGTGATTTCCAGGCGCGCCGCATGGATGCCCGCTACAAGGACAAGGATGGCAAGGGCAACCGTTTCGTCCATACGCTCAACGGTTCGGGCACCGCTGTCGGCCGCGCGCTTATTGCTGTCATCGAAAACTACCAGAATGAGGATGGCAGCGTAACCATTCCTGAAGTGCTGCGGCCTTACATGGGCGGTCTGGGAAAGATCGAATCGAAATAATGCGTATCCTTCTGACCAATGATGACGGCATTCATGCCGAGGGCCTGGCGTCGCTCGAACGCGTCGCCCGCACACTGTCCGACGATGTCTGGGTGGTGGCGCCGGAACAGGACCAATCGGGTTATGCGCATTCGTTGTCGATTTCGGAGCCGCTGCGGTTGCGAAAAATCGGCGAGAAGCATTTTGCCGTACGCGGCACGCCGACCGACTGCGTCATCATGGGCGTCAAGAAGATCCTGCCCGGTGCACCCGACCTGATCCTGTCCGGCATCAATTCGGGCGCCAACATCGCCGACGACGTGACCTATTCCGGCACCGTCGCCGGCGCCATGGAAGGCGCGCTGCTCGGCATCAGGTCGATCGCGCTCAGCCAGGGCTACAGCTATGTCGGCGAGGACCGGGTCGTCCCTTACGAGACCACCGAGGCGCTGGCGCCGGCGCTGCTGAAGAAGCTCGTGGCGACGCCATTGCCCGACGGCGTCCTGCTCAACGTCAATTTCCCCAACTGCCTTCCCGAGGAGGTGGCCGGCACAGTGGTCACCACGCAGGGCAAGCTGGTGCACAGCCTGTGGGTCGACGAGCGCCGAGACGGGCGCGGCCTGCCTTACTATTGGCTTCGCTTCGGCCGCGAGCCGGTCGAAGGCAAACAAGGCACCGACCTCTTTGCCTTGCGCAACCGGCTGGTGTCGGTAACGCCGTTGCAGCTTGACCTTACCGCGCATGAGATCCGTGACCAGCTGAGCAAGGCGCTTGCATGAACCAAGGCTTTCCAATCGATGATCGCGAAGGATTTGCCGCTTTCCTGCTGCGCCTGCGCGGCAGGGGAACGGTGCCGAAGGCACTGATCGCGGCTTTCGAAGCGACACCGCGGCGCGGTTTCCTGGCGGCGCAGTTCCACCAGATCGCCTGGTCGGATCGCATGCTGCCGATCGAATGCGGCGAAGCGATCGAAGGCGCCGACATGCAGGCGGCGGTGATCGCCGCACTCGCCATCGAAACGGGAAACCGTGTGCTCGAGATCGGCACCGGTTCCGGCTACACATCGGCTGTCATGTCGCGGCTGGCGGCGCGCATTGTGACCGTCGATCGCTACAAGACGCTGGTCGAGCAAGCCCGGCAGCGTTTCGAGGCGCTCGGCATCGGCAATGCCATCGTGCGCCAGGCCGATGGCTCCAACGGATTGCCCAATGAAGGGCCGTTCGACCGCATCGTGGCCTGGGCGGCGTTCGACAGCCTGCCGCGCTTCCTGCTCGACCAGTTGTCGAGCGGCGGCATCGTCATCGCGCCGATCGGGCCGGAAGAGGGCGAGCAGGTGCTGGCCAAGCTCACCAAGGTCGGCAGCCGTTTCGAACGCGAGGATATCGGCATGGTGCGGCTGCAACCAATCCTGCGCAGCATGGCAGCGGTTATCTAGTTTCGGACAGGCTGCGGATCTCATTTCGGCCCAGCTATCCGTATCGCTGACCATCCTCAAATGTTTTAAGAAAATTTTCGTCGGATTCTAATGGGTTAACCGCCCAGTAACATTAACGCGCTTTAATCCTGTCCAGTTGGTGCAGCGTTTTGTGCGGGTTAGTGCGATGCAACTCAGTGTTTTGAAGGCAAATAGTCGCAATCTGGCGCGGGGCTGCGCTGTTCTGATGATTGCGGGCGCGGCGGCCGGATGCAGTTCCCAGGCTTCGCGGTTCAACAGTGTCGATGACGTCTTTACCTCTTCGACGAACAACCAGCGCGCCATCATCAACAAACAGGATGCGGCGCAACCTTATCCGGGCGATGTCTCGGCTGCACCGCTCGACGGCACCCACACGCAGTCGGTGAGCCGCTCCAGTCTCGAACCGGTTTCGAGCCGGCCATTGCCGCCGCCGGCTTCCGCGCAGGCGCAGCCGGCTCCAGCGCTCGCGCCTGCCGCCAATCCGGTGCGTGTCGCATCGGCGCCGGCCCTGGTTCGGCCCGCTCCTCACGTCGACAGGACGACGACCGGCACTGTCGCGCCGGCCGCGAAGCCTTTCAAGAATGCCCAGCCCGACGAGCCGAAGATGGCCCAGGCAGGCACGCCGCACGCCACCGAAATCGTCGTCAGGGACGGCGAGACCATTTCCGGCCTGGCGACGCATTACAAGGTGCCGGCCGATGTCATCATGAAGGTGAATGGCCTGAGCCCGACCAAGGGGCTGAAGTCCGGTCAGAAGATCGTCATCCCGGCCTATGCCTATTCAAGCAAAAGCGAGCCGAAGGTTGCCGACGCAAAGCCGGTGAAGGACGGCAAGCACGATCTCCCGGCTTCCGCGCCGGACAAGGTGGCCGTGCTGCCGCAGCAACCTAAGCTGAAGGAAGGCAAGTCCGCCGCTCAGGTCGATGCGTCGGCCGCCGCGAGCCTGCCCAAGGAGCCCAAGCCGGCGCAGGCGGCCAAGGCAACCGGCGCCGCCGGTACCTACACGGTTCAGTCGGGCGACACGATGTCCTCGATCGCCAGGAAGACCGGTGTCGGCGTCGTCGCGCTGAAGCAGGCCAATGGCTTGAAGGATGGCTTGTTGAAGATTGGCCAGACGCTGAAGGTGCCGGCCGGCGGAACGGCGACAGTCGCCAGCGCCAAGCCGGCCAAGATCGATCCGGTGACCACGGCCACCACGCAGCCCGCGGCAAAGGCCACGCCGTCGGAAACGCTGGCTTCCTACACGCCGCCGAAGAAGGACGCGAAGGTCATCCAGCAGGCTGAGGACGACGACGCGGTGGCACCGGGTGCCACGGGGATCGGCAAGATGCGCTGGCCGGTTCGCGGCCGGGTGATTTCCGGTTTCGGATCCGGCAAGGACGGCGTCGACATCGCCGTGCCGTCAGGCACGCCGGTCAAGGCGGCCGAGAACGGCGTCGTCATCTATGCCGGCGATGGGCTCAAGGAATTCGGCAACACGGTGCTGGTGCGCCACGAGAATGGTCTGGTCACCGTCTATGGCCACGCCAGCTCGATCGAGGTGCAGCGCGGCCAGAAGGTCAAGCGCGGCCAGGAAATTGCCCTGTCCGGCATGAGCGGCACGACGGACTCGCCGAAGCTGCACTTCGAAGTGCGCAAGAACTCGGCTCCGGTCGACCCGTCAGGTTATCTCGAATAGAATAAAAAAAGCGATTTGCGGGCCGCCTGACCTCCAGTCCAGCCCGCCGGCTCAGGCCCGCCCCGAAAGGAGCGGGCTTTTTCAGTTTTGTCGGATGCCTGTTGCTCAAGGCTCAAAGGTGATCGCGCAGGGTGTCGGCGATCATGGCCTCGAGGCTGCTGGCCTTGATGCCGAGAAGGACCTCCGCGTCGGAAGAATCCACCAATAAGGGGTTCTCAAAAAGATAACTCATCTCGATCAGCTCATGCATGCCCAATGCCTCCATCTCGGCGATGGAATAGGAACGCGTTTCTGAAATCTCTCGCCGAAGCATCGCAGCGGTTTTCTGGATGAGCTCCCTGGGTGAGGCGTATTGCGAGGGAACGTGAAACGCGCGCCCCCATTCGCCCGTGTAGCGGGAGGCCGCGACAAGCGTCCTGGCGACGTCCTTGGTGAAGGCCCAGGCATGCGTCGCATCGAGGTTTCCAATGAAAGCGGTGGGTTTCCCCTCGATGATGGAAGGCAGCGCAACCAGCGAGAAGTAGCTGATGGCGCCTTGTCCGAGATAGTCGCTCGACCGCACTTCGATCGCCGGTACATTGGCCCGAACCGCCCGCTGCCACATGATCGTCCTGGCGGTTCCTTTCTTCGAAGTCGGGTCCAGGGAAAGGTCGGAGCGAAGCGGGCTGTCGGCATTTTCCCCATAGCCATACAGGTTTCCCAGTACGATGAGCTTGGCGCCCACCGTTTCGGCCGCGCGCACGGTACCGTCGATGATGGGGAAGAAGTCGGTCGGCCACCTGTGATAGGTGGCCATGGCACACATGAAGATGGCATCGGCGCCTTGGCAGACACGCGCGAGGTCCGAGGCATCGGTGGCGTCGGCTTGTACGGCCCGCACATTCCGCAATCCGTTCGAACCGACGCTTCGGCTGGTGAGAACGACGTCATGTCCTTCCTCGCCAAGAAGGCGAGCGGTTTCGCGACCGACCGGGCCGGCTCCGACAACAACATAGAAACTCATGGCATAGCCTCTCTTCCAGGTTTGATGGAGAGGCGTGAGTACAGGTCCACGGCATTGAAAATCGCGCGGGAATTGCCAAATCTTGAACAGGTTTTGCCATGAATCGAGAGAGCATGCGTTCGCAATACGCTTCGGCCCAAGCCGCGTCCGACGTAACAATGGCCTCCCGGCATGTCGAAGCTGGCGTCCATCGTCTGTCCCGGGCGCCACACCATCGCATCATGGTGCATGCCAGCGCGGCGACGCGTTCCTACTGCAATCAGGTCGGACGATATTTCGTCAGGCGCGCCGGTGATATCGACTTGGTGCCGGCCGGCCAGGAAGGCGGCTTCGAGGCCGAAACCCCGTTCGACACGATAGAGATTGCGTTGCAGCCGGCGCTGATGGAAAGGGTGGCGGCGGAACTTGGCGGCAAGGCACAAGCAGCGCGGTTCGACACGCGTCACCTGCTTCGTGACCAGCGCATCGAACATCTCGCCCGGGCGCTCGAGAGCGAATTGAAGTCGAACTCGCCGAGTGACCCTTTGTTTGCCGACAGCATTGGCGCCGCACTGGCGGTGAGGCTGCTTGGCCTCGGCGAACCTGATATCGGTCGAACGAACCGTTTGTCGGATACCCAGCTGAAACGCGTGCTGGAGTACATCGAGGCGGCTCTCCACGAGCCGCTTTCGACGCATCGACTAAGCCGGGTTGCCGGCGCGAGCAGCTCGCATTTGCGGACATGGTTCAAGGTGGCGACGGGCGTCACCCTGCACCGCTACGTGTTGCGACGTCGCGTCGAACGCGCACGCGTTCTGCTGTTGCGAGGCGATCTCAGCACAAGCGAAGTGGCGGAATTGACCGGCTTCGCGCACCAGTCACACCTGGCGCACTGGATGCGCCGCGAGATCGGCCAAACGCCGGGCGATCTGCGACGGGCTCAACCGCCCGGATGACGTTGCGCCCGCGACGCGATCAAACGCATCAATCCTTCAACGGCTTGCCAAGCCGGCCGGCCAAATCCTGCGTGAACTGCCAGGCGACGCGGCCGGAGCGGCTGCCGCGCGTCGTTGCCCATTCCAGCGCTTCGGCGCGCAGCTGCTCGGGATCGATGTCGAGGCCATGATGGCTGGCATAGCCGTTGACCATGTCGAGATATTCGTCCTGCGAACATTTGTGGAAGCCGAGCCAGAGGCCGAAACGGTCGGATAGCGAGACCTTTTCCTCGACCGCTTCGGACGGGTTGATGGCGGTCGAGCGCTCATTGTCGATCATGTCGCGCGGCAACAGGTGACGGCGGTTCGATGTGGCGTAGAAGATGACGTTGGCCGGGCGTCCCTCGACGCCACCTTCAAGCGCCGCCTTCAGCGACTTGTAGGACGTATCATCATGATCGAAGGACAGGTCGTCGCAAAACAGGATGACGCGGAAAGGGGCCGCCTTCAGCAAGCTCATCAGCTTCGGCAGCGTGTCGATGTCCTCGCGGTGGATTTCGATCAGCTTGAGCGGCAGGTCGGACTTGGGCTTTTGTGATTTGGCCTTGGCATTGATCTCGGCATGCACGGCCTTGACCAGCGACGATTTGCCCATGCCGCGCGCGCCCCACAACAGGACGTTATTGGCGGCGAAGCCGGCGGCGAAGCGCTCGGTGTTGTCGACGAGGATGTCGCGGACGCGGTCGACGCCGCGGATCAGGCCGATGTCGACGCGATTGACCTTGCGCACCGGCTCCAGATAGCCGGGATCGGCCTGCCAGACGAAGCAGTCGGCCACGTCGAGGTCGGTTTCAGGGACCGGCGGCGGAGCGAGGCGGCCGACCGCTTCGATCAGGCGGTCGAGTTTCTGGTTCAAGGCATCGATGCTGGTATCGGTCATATCAGGTCTTTTTGCTTTGGTTTTTGCAGTGGCAGGCGGACCCGGTTCGATTCCGGCGGTTTCGAAACCGGTTGCAACCATTTGTTCGAACGTGATCTTTTCCGAAAACCGGCTCGCGCTTTTCGCGATCCTGCTCTAACACGGCTAAACAGGCCGGAAAAGCGGCGGATTTGCCCGGTCGCGCAGTTGCATTGACAACTTTACCGACTATATTCCGGCCAAATTTCTAGGGGCCGCCAAATTCCACAAGACGGTTTGGCGGCTGTTTTCAAAATTCAGGAGTACCTCGATGTTCGTGACACCGGCATACGCCCAAGGCATCGGCGGCGCCTCTCCCGATATGTTCATCAGCATTTTGCCGTTTGTCCTGATTTTCGTGATCATGTATTTTCTGATCATCCGCCCGCAGCGCACGCAGCTGAAGAAGCGCGGCGAGATGCTGGCGGCGGTTCGCCGCGGCGACACGGTCGTCACCGGCGGCGGTTTCGTCGGCAAGGTGACGAAAGTGATCGACGACAACGAACTCGAGATCGACCTTGGTGGCGGCACCAAGGTGACGGCGCTGCGCTCGACGATTGCCGACGTGCGCGTCAAGGGCGAACCGGTCGCCAACCAGAACGCCAAGAAATAACCAAATTCCAGGCGGAGCGATCCGCGGACACGCTCTGACGGACGACGCCATATGCTTTATTTCTCGCGCTTCAAGATGATCCTGATCTGGCTGGCCGTGGCCGCCACAGTGGTCCTCGCCGCGCCGAATCTGTTCCCCGCCAGCACGCTCGCCCAGCTCCCCAGCTGGGTGCCGAAGCGGCAGATGACACTCGGCCTCGATCTCCAGGGCGGCTCGCACATCCTGCTGGAGATGAACCAGAACGATCTGATCAAGGATCGGCTCGAGACGACGCGCGATGAAATCCGCACACTGCTGCGCGATGCCAAGATCGGCTATACGGGTCTTGCCGGTACCGGCAAGACCCTGCAGGTCCGCATCACCGATCCCGCTCAGCTCGATGCCGCCAAGAAAGCGTTGAAGAGCTTGACCGATCCTGTCGCAGCCGGCTTGTTCACAGGCGGCTCCATCCAGGAAATGTCGCTCGACGATTCCGAGCCGGGGCTGCTCAAGTTCACCGTCACCGACGCCGGTATCAAGTACCGCACATCGACCGCATTGGCGCAGTCGATCGAAGTGGTCGAGCGCCGCGTCAACGAACTCGGCACGACCGAGCCCATCGTGCAGCGGCAGGGCGACGACCGCATCCTTGTCCAGGTGCCCGGCCTGCAGGATCCGCAGCGGCTGAAGGAAATCCTCGGCCAGACCGCGAAGCTGACCTTCCAGATGGTCGACCAGTCGATGCCGGTGCAGGATGCGCTCAGGGGACGCCCGCCGGCCGGTTCTTCGGTGCTCTATTCGCAGGACGATCCGCCGGTTCCATACCTGATCGAGAACCGCGTCATCGTATCGGGTGAAAACCTCGTCGACGCACAGGCGACATACAATTCGCAGAACAACGAGCCGGTGGTTTCGTTCCGCTTCGATTCGAAGGGCGCTGCCCGCTTCGGCCAGGCCACCGCGCAGAATGTCGGCAAGCTGTTCGCCATCATCCTCGACAACCAGGTGATCTCGGCGCCGCAGATTCGCGAGCCGATCCTTGGCGGTACCGGCCAGATCTCCGGTAATTTCACTGCCCAGAGCGCCAACGACCTCGCCGTGCTGCTGCGCGCCGGCGCGCTGCCCGCGACATTGACCGTCATCGAGGAACGCACCGTCGGTCCGGGCCTGGGCCAGGATTCGATCCATGCCGGCAAGGTCGCCGGCATCATCGGTTCGATCCTCGTCGTGGCGTTCATGTTCGTCGCCTACGGCTTCCTTGGCTTCCTCGCCAACATCGCGCTGGCGGTGCACGTGGCGATGATCGTCGGGCTGCTGTCGCTGCTTGGCGCGACGCTGACTTTGCCCGGTATCGCCGGTATCGTGCTGACCATCGGCATGGCGGTCGATTCCAACGTGCTGATCTACGAGCGTATCCGCGAGGAGCGACGAGCCGGCCGCTCGGTGATCCAGGCGATCGACACCGGCTTCTCGAAGGCGCTGGCGACCATCGTCGATTCCAACGTCACGTCGCTGATTGCGACAGTGGTGCTGTTCTATCTCGGTACCGGACCGGTGAAGGGCTTTGCCATCACCTATGCCATCGGCATCCTGACCACGGTCTTCACCGCTTTCACCTTCACCCGCCTGCTGGTGTCGATCTGGCTGCGCCGCGCCCGTCCGAAGGAATTGCCGAAGGCACCGGTGACCTTCATTCCACCCGGCACGAAAATTCCGTTCATGGGTATCCGGCGGTGGACGTTCGCGCTGTCGAGCACCTTGTCGATACTGTCCGTGGTGCTGTTTATGAGCGCCGGCATCAATTACGGCATCGATTTCAAGGGCGGTTCGCTGATCGAGGTACAATCCAAGTCGGGCAATGCCGATCTCGCCGACATCCGCGGCAGATTGACGGAACTGAACATCGGCGAAGTCCAGGTGCAGCAGTTCGGTGCACCCAACGACGTGTTGATCCGCGTCGGCACACAAGACGCGGGTGAAAATGCCGAGCAGACCGTGATCGACAAGGTGCGCGGCGAGCTGCAGGACCAGTATAATTTCCGCCGTGTCGAAGTGGTGGGCCCGACGGTTTCCGGCGAACTGGCCAAGCAAGGCACGATAGCCATGATCGTCGCGCTGGTCGGCATCCTGGTCTATGTCTGGTTCCGCTTCGAATGGCAGTTCGCGGTCGGCGCCATTGTCGCGACGGTGCACGATGTGGTCATGACGCTCGGCTTCTTCGTCATCACCGGGCTCGAATTCAACCAGTCGTCGTTGGCGGCGATCCTGACCATCATCGGCTATTCGCTGAACGACACGATCGTCGTCTATGACCGCGTCCGTGAGGATCTGCGAAAATACAAGCGAATGCCTCTACCGCAGCTGCTGAACAACGCCATCAACGAGACGTTGTCGAGAACGACGCTGACGTCGGTGACGACCAGCTTGGCGCTGCTGGCGCTGGTGTTGTTTGGCGGCGAAGTGATCCGCTCCTTTACCTTGGCGATGCTGTTCGGCGTCGTGTTCGGTACCTATTCGTCGATCTTCATCGCGGCGCCGTTGCTGATCCTGTTCAAGCTGCGGCCGCAGGCTTCGGCCGATGAGGAAAAGCCGGTGAACGGCGGCAAGGCCGTCGCGACCTGACGCGCGGCCCGAAGGGTGACAGAGTGGTGACCGGCAAAGGCATCGTCATCCGCGAGGCGCATTTCCCCGGCCGCGCGCCGATCGAGGCCTATGGCAATGGCGGGTTTCGCTTTGCCGACATGTCGCATCGCGGCTCGCTGCTCTGCTTGCCCACGGGCATCCATGGCTGGGAGCCGGCAAATCCCCTGGCGCTGACCGTCGCGGATTTCGACAAGCTTCTGGCGGAAGCCGACAAGGTCGAGATCCTGCTGGTCGGCATGGGCAGGGATTTGCGGCCCTTGCCGGCGGCGCTGCGGGCGGCGCTGAAAGAGGCCGGCATAACGTCCGACCCGATGTCGACCGGGGCCGCGGTCCGGACCTACAATGTCCTTCTGGCGGAAGACCGCGCCGTGGCCGCGGCGCTCATCGCCGTCGATTGATATGTTGCAGAACGCCAAAATCGTCATGGACGCGGTGCGCGCCGCCGACCATGACAGGTATCTCACCGCGCTCTACGCGCCTGCCGACAAGCGCGACGCGCTGTTTTCGCTCTACGCCTTCAATGCCGAGATCGCCGGCATCCGTGATCGCATCCATGAGCCGTTACCCGGCGAGGTGCGGCTGCAATGGTGGCGCGATGTCATTGCCGCCGGCGGTGAGGCGGGCGCGGGCCATCCCGTTGCCGACGCCTTGAACCTCACCATTACAGCGTTCAAACTGCCAAAACTGGCCTTCGAGAACATGCTCGAGGCGCGCATCTTCGATCTCTACGACGACCCGATGCCATCTCGCACCGATCTGGAGGGCTATTGCGGCGAGACGGCGGCCGCCCTCATCCAGCTCGCGGCGATGGTGCTTGATCCCGCCGAGGCGCCAGGGTTTGCCGAACTGGCGGGCAGGGCGGGTTGTGCGCAGGCGATTACGGGGCTTTTGCTTCTGTTGCCGCTGCACCGCAGGCGTGGACAGTGTTTTATCCCGGCCGACATCCTGGCGGCGGCGGGCTCGTCGCCGGAAGAATTTGTTGCCGGCGACGGCGGGCCTGGTGCCCGGCGCGCGGTGGCGGCGATGATCGCGCTGGCGCGCGAACACCTGTCGGCCTTCGAGCAAGGCGCTGCGGCGCTGCCGGGGTCGTTGCGTTCGGCATTCCTGCCGCTGGCGCTGTCACGCGCCTATCTCGCCAAGATGGAAGGCTCGCGCCACTCACCGCTCGGCGGCGTGGCACGGCTGTCGGCGTTGCGCCGGCATTGGTTGCTGCTGCGTCGTGCAGGCAAGGGCTGGCCGGCACTTTGACGTAAACGTCAATCGTGTTAAGGAGTCCGCCTGCCGAGAACTGTCGCCGAAGACGACAGGCCGGCCGGGAGGAAATCGATGAGCTTGTCCGTGCTGGTTGCGATCGTCGTGCTCGGCATTGCGCTGTCGGTTGCCGCCGTGGGACCGCATGTTCAGCACCTTCGTCGAGGAGCTGGAAGAAGACCGGCCGCGCTACGGGATCGTCAAGAACCTGGGCACCTTCAACCCGCTGAAGGTGGCGTTTCATGAATGGATCGGCATGTTCCGGGTTGCGTTCGCGCCTGGGCTGACGCTTCGAGAGCGCCTGAACTACCTCATCAAGCCGCCAGGATGGAGCCATGACGGTCGCGCGACACGTCGGAGAGCCGGAAGGCGGCTTATGTTCGGAGGAATCCGGGGGAGGCGGGCAAGCCGGGACTGCCGGCGGCAGGCCTCGAGGCCGCGGAATAATATCGCCTGAGGACTGATCGCGCTGTCCGCTACTCCGCCGCCTGAGCCGTCTCCGCCGGCAAACCCAGCCACTGTCGACAGTCACTCCGCGCTCGCGACGTGATCGCATGCCGTTTGGCCACGGTTTTGTCCTTGCCGCGCATGCGCTTGCCTTCGGTCTTCGGCGCTTCGACGGGCGGGAACAGGCCGAAATTGACGTTCATCGGCTGGAAGGAGCGTTTGCCCGGTTCGTCGTCGGAAACGATATGGCCGCCGGTGATGTGGTTGAGCAGCGCGCCGAAGGCCGTGGTGAGCGGCGGCAGGGACGGTGCGTGGCCAAGCCGCTCGGCTGCGGCAAAGCGCCCGGCGAGCAGGCCGATGGCCGCACTTTCGACATAGCCTTCGCAGCCGGTGATCTGGCCGGCAAAACGCAGGCCGGGCCGCGACTTCAGCTGCAGCGAGGCGTCGAGCAAGGTCGGCGAGTTGATGTAGGTGTTGCGGTGCAGGCCGCCGAGGCGGGCGAAGTCGGCGTTTTCCAGGCCCGGAATAGTGCGGAAAATACGCACCTGCTCGGCGTGCTTCAGCTTGGTCTGGAAGCCGACCATGTTGTAGAGCGTGCCCAGCGCATTGTCCTGGCGCAACTGCACCACGGCATAGGCCTTCACGGTCGGATTGTGCGCGTTGGTCAAGCCCATCGGCTTCATCGGTCCGTAGCGCAGCGTTTCGACGCCGCGCTCGGCCATGATCTCGATCGGCAGGCAGCCGTCGAAATAGGGCGTGCCTTCCCACTGCTTGAATTCGGTCTTCTGGCCGTCGATCAGCGCCTGTACGAAGGCGAGATATTGGTCCTTGTCCATCGGACAGTTGATGTAGTCCTTGCCGGTGCCGCCAGGCCCGACCTTGTCGTAGCGCGACTGGAACCAGCAGGTATCCATATCGATCGTGTCGAAATGGATGATCGGCGCGATGGCGTCGAAGAAGGCCAGCGCATCGGCGCCGGTCGCCTCGGCGATTGATTGGGCAAGCGACGGTGCGGTCAGCGGCCCGGTGGCGATGATCGCCTGGTCCCACTCCGCCGGCGGCAGCCCTGGCACTTCCTCACGCTGTATCGTGATCAGCGGATGCGCCTCGAGCTTTTTGGTCACCGCCTCGGAGAAACCGTCGCGGTCGACGGCCAGCGCGCCCCCGGCCGGCACCTGGTTGGCGTCGCCGGCACTCATGATCAAGGAGCCCGCCAGCCGCATTTCGGCGTGCAGAAGGCCAACGGCGTTGTTTTCGGCATCGTCGGAGCGGAAGGAATTGGAACAGACCAGTTCGGCCAGGCCGTCTGTCTTGTGGGCGTCGGTGCCGCGAACCGGGCGCATTTCATGCAGGATGACGGGAACGCCGGCTTGCGCCGCCTGCCATGCCGCTTCGGAACCGGCGAGGCCGCCGCCGATGATGTGGATTGGATTTTTGCTCATGGCCGCCGGAATAATCGCTTGCCGTCGCGATTGCAATTGTCGCGCGGCGGTAACGCGAACGCTGGTCGGGAAAGCCTCCGCCTGAAAACAACAACACCCGCCGGGGGAGGAGGTCCGGCGGGTGTCGTTTTTTGGGGCGACCCTCGGGAGGAGGTGAAGATCGACCGTATTCGTCATCGCCGGGGAGGAGGTCGGCTCAGACGAAATTCCTTTCGCATTATTAAAGAGGGCGAAGCCTCTGGGGCAATTTCATTTTGCCCTAGGGAAACAACGCCCGCCGCGGGAGGAGGTGCGGCGGGCGCCGTTTGAGTGGCCAAACCCTCGGGAGGAGGTGAAGGTTGGGCCTATTCGTCATCGCCGGGGAGGAGGTCGGCTTTGACGAAATTCTTTTCGCATTTTTAAAGAGGGCGAAGCCTCTTGGGCAAATTCGTTTGCCCCTGGGAAACAACGCCCGCCGCGGGAGGAGGTGCGGCGGGCGCCGTTTTGGTGGTCAACCCTTGGGAGGAGGTAAGGGCTGACCGTATTCGCTTGAGGTCGGGGAGGAGGTCGACCCAAGCGAAATTCTGTTAGATCGCCCTGCGGGCGACGATCTTGATTTCGTCGCGGACGATACCGAGATCATGCAGCTGGCGGTTCGAAAGGCGACCCAGCTCGGTAACCGTCTCGCGATAAACGCGCCAGTTACGATAGTTGCGGATCAGGTTCATTGTCGTTCTCTTTTTCAAAACTGGTTCGGACCATTCGCGGTCCGAAGAATTAGACCGCCTTGCGAGCGACGTAAGGAATGTCGCTGCGGCTGATGCCGAGGTCGGTCAGTTCACGGTTGCTCAGGCGGCTCAGCTCGGAAACGGTGTCCCGGTAGCGGCGCCAGTTGCGGTAGTTGCGGATCAAGTTCATGGTAGTTCTCGTTTCGTCTTTCTTGCGGATCATTCCGTTTGCGTACGAACCATAAGTAGGGGGACCCATATCGATTTAAAAGCGCTATGGCTGCATGGCTGCAATGCAAATTGTGCAATGCAACATTAACGCGCCTTCACGGACCTGACACAAAGAAGCCAGAATCAGAAAGTGCCGTGACGTCAACGGTTTGGGTGCGTCGGTTAAAATGACGACCGGGTGGGGAGAGAGGACATGGCGGGGTACTCGACACGGATCAGGGCCGACATCGAGCGGTGGCGGCAGGCAGGACTGATCGACGCCTCGACGGCAGACGTGCTGAGGCGCGACGTCGAGGTCAACGCCCGCCAGTCGCTCAGCTTCGGCTCGATCCTCGCAATGATGGCGGCCCTTCTCTTTGGAGCCGCCATCCTGATCTTCGTCGCCGCCAACTGGGATGCGATTCCGCGCCTGGCGCGGGTGGCGGCGCTATTTGCCATTATCCTCGGCGGCTATGTCGGCGGCGCGGTGCTGAAGACGCGCGACCACGCGGCAATCGGCGAAGCGCTGTGGATCGTGGCGGCGGCCGCGTTCGGCGGCTCGATCGCGCTGATCGGCCAGATGTACCATTTGTCTGGCGACGAGGCTTCGGCTCTGGTCACCTGGGGCGCCGGCACGGCGTTGGCGGCGGTGGCGCTGCGCTCAAACCCGCTGACCGTGGCAGCAGTTGGCATCGCCGACGCCTGGCTGTTCCTGAAAGGGTTCGATTATTACAGCCGCAGCGGCTTTCCGCATGCCTTCGTCGTCATGGCAATCGTGCTGTTTGCCATCTCGTTCTGGACCCGCAGCCAGCCGGCGCGGCACCTGATCATCGTGTCGCTGCTCTTCTATCTCATATTGCTGGCGATGGATCATGCGACGCTGCCGGTAGCGATCCCGCTGGTCATCGTTTCGGCGCTGCTTTTCGCGGGTTCGGTCTTTGCGCCGGAACCTGTCGACAGGATCGTGCAGCTCGGCGGCCGCTTGCCGCTGCACGCATTGCTCGGCTTCCTCATCGGCCTGGCCATCATCCAGTTCGAACTGGCCGACGAAAGTACGTACAACAGCGGCTTCGCCATCGCTTCGGTCGTCGCGCTGGCCGGCATCGTCGCGGCTATCGTGCTCGCAGGGCGCGAGAGCCGGGGCCTGCGCTGGCTTGCCTATCTCGGTTTCGCCTTCGAACTCGCCATCATCTACGTCGTGACCTTGCAGTCGATGCTCGATACGGCCGGCTTCTTCCTTGCCGCCGCGGTACTGCTCGGCGTGCTTGCGATCGTCATCATCCGCGTCGAAAAACGCATGAAGGGTCCAGTCAGCGGGGGAGCCACGGCATGATGACCGGAAAGAGGCTTGTCATCTCGGCGCTGGTGCTGGCGCTCGTCCAGATCGGATTCCTGAGCTGGATCATCGCTGGACGGGCGGCGATCCTGCGCAATGGCAAGGAAGTGCTGCTGAAGATCGAGCCCGTCGACCCACGCGATCTGCTGCGCGGCGACTATATCATCCTCGGCTACGACATCTCGCGCATACCGGTGAAGATGATCGCCAACATTCCGGCCGACAAATTCTCCAGCGACGATACCTCGATCGTGGTCCGGCTGAAAAAGGGCGCCGATGGCTACTGGACACCGACCATCGCCTGGTTCGGCAAGGCGCCGACGCCGGCCGCCGCGGAGGAGGCCGACATTTCGGGCCATGTCGCCGCCGGTTGGGACCTGCGTGGCGAAGGCATGACAATCGCGCCGGATTACGGCATCGAACGCTTCTATCTGCCCGAAGGCGAGGGACTGGCGATCCAGACCGACATGCGGGTGCGGCCATTCGGGATCAAGCTGGCGCTCGCCGCCGATGGCACGGCGCAGATCAAGGCGCTGGTGGATGGCGACAAGACGCTGTTCGAGGAGCCGCTTTACTAGGTCGTGGGAGGCACGATAACGCCGGTCCTCGTTCGCCAAGGCTTCGGAGGACACTCCTTCGTCTAACGAGCTTCGTGTGGCCTGCCACCCAAAGTTCGAAGAGCGAAGGGTGGTGCGGGTAGAGGGACTCGAACCCCCACGATCTCTCGCCAGAACCTAAATCTGGTGCGTCTACCAGTTCCGCCATACCCGCGTGGCCCGGCAATCCCATGTAGCCATCATTCTGTCAATGTCGGAGACAACATGTCGGGTCAGGACCGAAATGTGGTTATTCGCCTAAACGCGAAGACTGTTGAAAATTGGGCTCGCCTGTGACAAAAGGCGTGTCAAATGTGACGGGACGCGACGATCCGCTTCTGCAGAATGTGATAAGAAGTAGGAAAAACAAGAACTTATTCACATTTTGGAACGCAGTTTGGGAGAGTTTGAGCCGCATTTCCGGTCAAATCGCCAGGTTCCGTACCAAAAGCCATTCCCGGCAAGAATTACCGGCAGGCTGTGAACGGCAGGGAGCCGTTTGGCAGTCTCATTGGTGAAAACAAAGGTTTTACGATGCAGGTCACCGAAACACTCAATTCCGGTCTCAAGCGCGAGATCAAGATCACCGTGCCGGCCGGTGATATGGAAGCCAAGCTGATGGCCCGGCTGTCGGATGCCCGCGACAAGGTCCGCATCAACGGCTTCCGTCCGGGCAAGGTGCCGGTGCAGCACCTGCGCAAGGTCTATGGCAAGTCGTTCATGGCCGAAGTGGTCAACGAGATCCTCAACGACTCGACCCGTTCCATCATCACCGGGCGCGGCGAAAAAGCCGCCATGCAGCCCGAGGTGATCATGACCGAGGACGAGAAGGAAGCCGAGAAGATCCTGGCCGGCGGCGCCGACTTCGAATTCCGCCTCAACTATGAGGTCATCCCGGCGATAGAGATCAAGGATTTCTCCGACATCAAGGTGACGCGGCAGGTGTTCGACGTTCCCGATTCGGAAATCGACGACCAGGTCAAGCGCGTCGCCGAATCGGCACGCAGCTACGAGCCGAAGGCCGGCAAGGCCGCCGAGGGCGACCGGGTCAGCATCGACTATGTCGGCAAGATCGACGGCGAGGCTTTCGCCGGCGGCGCCGGCAACGACCAGCCGCTGGTGCTGGGCTCCAAGGAGTTCATTCCGGGCTTCGAGGAACAGCTGATCGGCACCAAGGCCGGCGACGAGAAGCAGGTCACCGTAACCTTCCCGGAAAACTACCAGGCGGCGCATCTGGCCGGCAAGGAGGCGACCTTCGACGTCACCGTCAAGGAAGTGTCGAAGCCGGGCGAACTGGAAATCAATGACGAGACCGCCAAGAACCTTGGCCTGGAGTCGCTTGAGCGCCTGCGTGACATCGTGCGCGGCCAGATCGAGAACCAGTTCGGCTCGATGACGCGCCAGAAGGTCAAGCGCCAGCTACTCGACCAGCTCGATGCGGCCTATTCGTTCGAAGCACCGTCGAAGCTCGTCGAGGCGGAGTTCAACAACATCTGGGCACAGGTCAACCGCGACCTGGAGGCCGCAGGCCGCACCTTCGCCGACGAAGAGACGACCGAGGAAGAGGCGCGCGCCGAGTACATGCGTCTGGCCGAGCGCCGCGTGCGCCTTGGCCTGGTGCTGGCCGAGATCGGCGAGAAGGCCGGCGTCACCGTGTCGGATGAGGAACTGCAGCGCGGCCTGTTCGAGCAGGTTCGTCGCTTCCCGGCCAACCAGCAGCAGGAAGCTTTCGAGTTCTATCGCAGCAACCCCGAGGCGCTCAACGCGCTCAGGGCGCCGATGTTCGAGGAGAAGGTTGTCGACCACCTGCTCGAGCAGATCTCGGTCACCGACGTCAAGGTCAGCAAGGAAGAGCTGATGGCCGACGACGAGGAGGCCGAAACCGCGACCAAGGCGAAGCCGGCCAAGAAGGCCGCCGCGAAGAAGGCTGACGACAAGAAAGCCGACGACGCGGAAGAGCCGAAGAAGAAGGCCGCACCGAAGAAAAAGGCGGCCAAGGACGCCGAATAGACCGGACATTCCAACGAATTCCGAAAGGCCGCCTCCGGGCGGCCTTTTTCGTTGCGAAATTGCAACATCGGATTCGTTCCTGGTGGGCACCGGTGGCGGTGCGAAGCCTTGATCATTATCTGGTTGGTTGGAAGACCAGAGGTAGTTGGCAATGTCGTTGCGGGTGTTCGTGGAACTGAGGCGCGCCGCCGCCACCGTGTTTTTCCTGGCCTTGGCCTGCGGCGCTGCCGGGGCCGGCACGGACAATTGGCGTTTCGATACCGGCAATGACGGCCTCGTCACCGCCTCTCTCTATGCCACTAACAAGTTGATCACCGGGGGCGGCGCGCTGAGCTACAGCCCGGTGCTGACAATTGCCTGCCGGGCGGACGGCGAGCCCGCCTGGACCGAATGGCTGCAGTTGAACGACGCGGTCTCCGCCAGCCGGAAAATCACCATGTCGGTCACGATCGACAGGGACAGCAAATTCGACGAGAGCTGGTCGGTCGGCACACGCGCCAGGATGCTGATGCGCGATGGCGCCGACGGCATAAAGCGCCTCGTTCCGGCAAATCGCCTGCTGCTGTCGTGGCGTTTCGGGCTTCTGTCCGGGCGCGGTCAGGCCGATTTCGACCTGGCCGGCTTCGGTGAGGCGGTCAGCCAGATTGCCGCGACTTGTCAGACGGAAGTGCCCTGAGCCACCGCAGACCGCCTAAAGCGCGTCGCGTCGCAACGGTTTGACGCGCTTTTGGCCTTTGCTTCCATGCATGTCGTTGTTCCCGAAACCGTAATCAATTTTGGGCGACATGCATCAAACCTTCGTACGGTCGACCTCTTCTACCTGCCAGCCAGATTCTGTGGTATATAGATGCCGCAATTCCATATGGGGAGAAGCGGATAATCTGTTCTCCCGTGCAAGGCGCATGGTACCGACATGCGCGCAGATCGTCTCAGGGACATTTGACGATCAGGAGGAAATGCCATGCGCTTGATCGCGTTTTTCGCCGTCGCCTCTCTTGCAACCTTCATCGCCAATCCATCGCAAGCTCAGGACGCTGCGGCTGGTGAGAAGGTCTTCACCAAATGCAAGGTTTGCCACATCGCGGACGAGGACAAGAACAAGATCGGTCCATCGCTGCATGGCGTCATCGGCCGCACCGCCGGTACGCATCCGGATTTCAAATATTCCGATGCCATGATCGCCGCTGGCAAATCCGGCGTCAAATGGGACGAACCGACATTGACGACCTACCTTCATGACCCCAAGGCCATGGTCAAGGGGACCAAGATGACGTTTCCCGGCCTCAAGACCGATGCGGACGTGGCCAACGTCATTGCCTATCTGAAACAATTCTCTCCGTAACCCTGTTCTTTCACCGGCTGATATGTCGACCCAGGAAGGCCGCCTCAAGGATACCGGCATCCGCCTCTCGGAAGCGACAGCGGGCGACTTCTTCGCGCTCTTGAAGCCGCGAGTGATGGCGCTGGCCGTATTCACCGCTTTCGTCGGCCTGATGGTGGCGCCCGGCGCGATGAATCCGGTCATTGCCGTGATTGCAATCGGTGCGATTGCAGTCGGGGCAGGGGCGGCCGGGGCCCTCAACATGTGGTACGACGCCGACATCGACGCGCTGATGTCTCGCACATCAAAGCGGCCCGTTCCGTCGGGCCGCGTCACGCCAGGCGAAGCTCTCGGCTTCGGCCTGGTGCTTTCGGCGCTTTCGGTCATGACGCTCGGCGTGCTGGTGGGGTGGCTTGCCGCGCTGCTGCTGGCCTTCACCATCTTCTTCTACATCGTCATCTATACGATGTGGCTGAAGCGCTCGACGCCGCAGAACATCGTCATCGGCGGCGCGTCGGGTGCCCTTCCTCCGGTCATTGGCTGGGCGGCCGCGACTGGCGCCATCGGCATTGAGAGCTTGATCCTGTTTCTGATCATCTTCCTGTGGACGCCGCCGCATTTCTGGGCACTGGCGCTGTTCAAGGTCGGCGACTACGCGGCTGCCGGCATTCCGATGATGCCGAACGTGGCCGGCCAGGCCTCGACCAGAAGACAGATATTCGCCTATTCGCTGCTCTTGGCGCCGATCGGCGTGCTGCCCTGGATGCTCGGATTCGCGAGCGCGTTGTATGGGATTGCGTCGGCTGCATTGGGCACGGGTTTCATCTGGCACGCCTGGAAGGTTCTGGTCGTTGCAGACAAGGACACGAAGCCTGCGAAAGCGTTGTTTGCCTTCTCGATTTTCTATCTTTTCGCGATCTTTGCCACACTGCTTGCCGACACCGTCGCAACACGGGCGTTCATGTCAGCCGGAGGTTGACGCCGTTGTCGCCACACCCGCCGGCTCGACACCGCCAGTCCGCAATTGTTGCGTTGAAGACCCTGCGAGCAGACCAGGATCGGCTCCGAGATCAAGATGGTATTGCCCAAAATCCCAGGATCAGCAAAGCGACTATGCCAAGGCCGAGTATGAGAAGCGTCCTTCCGTCCATGACCTTCACCTTTGACCCGGCGCATGAGCCTGAAAATCGAAATCGATCTTCAGCAGGAACCATGCGTCAATCAACGTGGTACGGCGCCCTTCGCGTGTCTAAAAAGGGCGCGCGGCGCTGTACCAGAATATCGAAAAAACCCCGCCGGAGCTAGCCAGACCGGCGGGTCTCCCTCTGACAAAGCGCGACAAGTCTCCGGCAAGAGAGTATGTTGTTTGCGGTGCAGGTCGCGGTTTTGCGTGGCCAGTCACACAGAACGGCAGCACCACGAAACCGCGACCTTACCGGACCAGGTCTGGAGGAACGGTCATGGCAAGCTTTCACGTGATTGCAGGTTCCAGCGAGACGCTGGAACATATCGGAATTCGAAAAATCGGTGTTTCCGACCTTTTCGACGCGCTCAAGCGGGGCGTCGACGATTTCATGGTCAAACCATCGCACATCGTTTTTCTCTGCCTGATCTATCCGCTGGTGGGAGTCGTGCTCGCCGCCTGGACTTCCGGCGCCAATGCTTTGCCGTTGTTGTTTCCACTGGTCTCGGGTTTCGCGCTGGTTGGCCCGTTCGCGGCGATAGGCCTCTATGAAATTAGCCGCAGACGGGAAGCCGGGCTCGACACTTCCTGGCGGCACGCATTCGAAGTCAGAAATTCTCCGGCGCTCCCCGCCATCGCGGCGGTCGGGATCATGCTTCTGGCAATCTTCATCACCTGGCTTTTGACGGCGAAACTCTTCTACGAATATCTCTTCGGTCCGGCTCCGCCGGAATCGATATCCAGCTTCATCAATGAGATATTCGCCACCGGACGCGGCTGGTCGCTGATTGTCCTGGGGCATGCCATAGGCTTCGTCTTCGCAGTGGTGGTTTTGTGCACAACGGTTGTCGCCTTCCCATTGCTGCTCGATCGCGACGTCGGCGCCTACGAAGCCATTCACACCTCGGTGCGTGCGGTGCTGGCGAACCCGATCACCATGGCTGTCTGGGGACTGATTGTCGCCGTCGCCCTGATCATCGGGTCGCTGCCGGTGTTCGTCGGGCTGGCCGTCGTGTTGCCGATCCTCGGTCACGCCACCTGGCATGTCTACCGCAAGGTCGTGGAGCCGCCAGCCGGGTCGGCGAGTTGAGGACCTTGCGCCTCCCTGCATCGGCGAGGTGCCGGTGCAGGGCGGATCGAAGCCGTCAGGAAGCCGGGTGACTGAAGCGGCCCTGGTATGCGCCCATGGTCAGATTGCGGAAATCCTTGCCGCTGACATGCACCAGCGTTCGATGGTCGCCGCCTTCGAAGTAGACGTCGGCGGCGTCGCCAAGGCTTTCATCGACGATCACCGGCACATCGTAGGCGGCGCCGATCGGCGGGATGGCGCCAGTGTCGCAATCATCGAAGAGCAAAATCACCTCGTCTTCGGAAGCAAGGCCAAGACGCTTGTCCATGACGTCTTGCAACCTGCCAAGTTCGATCCTGTGGGTGCTCGGAACCACGGCCAGCGTATAGCCAAGCTCGTGGTGAACGACCACGGATTTCGCCATGATGCTGCCGGGCACATGCGCGGCTAGTGCCGCCTGCCGGCTTGTCGACGTGCGATGGTGAGCGACGGTGTCGTAGGAAATTCCCTTGCCGTCGATGAAGTCCTTCAATTTGTTTGCGATCGTCATCCTGGCCTCCCTTGTTTGAGCATGTTCTTTTCCGAACCGAAGATCAGCACGGCAAACCCGGGTCCATTTTTAGGAAAACTGGACCAGCGGCCGATAGTTTCAAGGCGCCGGCAAGAGGGCTGCACGCATGCGAGATCCGTGGGTTCTGCCCGGAAATGCCAAGGGCAAATCCGGTGTGCGCGTCAGGGGCCGGCTCCGAAAAACGACAGCCGGGTGAAAAGCGTGTAGTCGGCCTCAAAGACCATCATGGTCACGAACACCAGCACCAGTATCGGCGGCAGAATGATCGCATAGGCCAGCGCCAGCCGTTCCCAGGCCATGTGCATGAAGACAGCGACGATCAGCCCTGCCTTGAGGATCATGAAGATCAGGATCAGCGACCATCTGAGATAGCCGTGAAGGCCGAAATAATCGACCAGGTAGGAGCAGGTGCTGAGGATGAACAGCCATGCCCAGACCACCAGATAGAGCTTGATCGGATGTTCCTGATGCAAGTCGGCATGTACGATGGCCGCCGGCGCTTCATGTGCATGGCCAGTGTGAAGTGCGTGTTGCCCCAGGCCGTTTGCGGTTGCTTCAGCCATATCTGCCTCTCACCAAAGATAGAAGAATGCGAAGATGAACACCCAGACCAGATCGACGAAGTGCCAGTACAGCCCCATGATCTCGACATTCTCGTAGCGGCCCGTGCGGCTGGTGAAGAATCCGCGCCGGCCGGTGTCGTAGTCTCCACGCCAGACCTTGCGGGCCACGATGATCAGGAAGATCACCCCGATCGTCACATGGGTGCCGTGGAAACCGGTGATCATGAAGAAGCATGAGCCGAATTGCGCGGCGCCCCAGGGATTGCCCCAGGGCCGCACCCCTTCGGTGATAAGCTTGGTCCATTCGAAGGCTTGCATGCCGACGAAGGTCGCGCCGAGTGCCGCGGTTACAAGCATGAGGATCGCCGTCTTGCGGCGGTCGCGGCGATAGCCGAAATTGACCGCCATGGCCATCGTTCCGCTGCTTGAGATCAGCACGAAGGTCATGATGGCAATAAGGATCAGCGGGATATCGGAGCCACCGATGCGAAGCGCAAAAACCTCACTCGGATTGGGCCACGGCACACGCGTCGAAATGCGCGCGGTCATGTAGGAGAGCAGGAAGCAGCCGAAGATGAAGGTGTCGCTGAGCAGGAAGATCCACATCATGGCCTTGCCCCAGGACACGTTCTTGAACGCACGCTGATCTGAGGACCAGTCGGCGGCAATGCCTTGCCAGCCCGTGGGCCGTGGTTCCGTCTGGCCGATATGTGTCAGTGTCTCTGCCATCCGCTTGATCCTCTCAGGTCAGCAATCGTTGGCAAATGTCGACGAATGTCGCGGCCCAGCCGGCCAGCAGCGCGAAGATGGCGAGCCAGACGAAGAGCAGGAAATGCCAGTACATGGCGCACAGTTCGACGCTGAGGCGAAGCCGCTCCGGCCGCGCTCCATTCCAGGCGCCGGCGGTGGTTCTGCCGAGGCCCACAAGCCCGCCCAATATGTGCAGGCCATGCATGCCGGTGATCAGGTAGAAAAAGCTGTTGGCCGGATTGGAGCTCAGGAGATAGCCGTCGTCGGTCAGTTGCCGCCATGCCATGAGCTGTCCGATCAGGAAGGCGAGCGCCGTGAGCCCGGCGGTGACAAGACCGAGCCTGACCATGTCGACTTGGCCCCTGCGCGCCGCCACCGAGGCGCATTGCAGGGCTACGCTGCTCAGGATCAGCACGCCGGTGTTGAACCAGAGCAGCCGCGGCAGCGGCAGCGGCTGCCAGTCCGACACCGTCATCCGCATGAAATAGGCGCTGGTGAAGAGCGCGAACAGGCAGCCGACAACGGCGAGGAAGACGCCGAGGCCGATCTTGGCGGTGGGCAGCGCCGACCTGTCGAAGGCGACAAAATCGCTGGCCAGGCCTTGCTCGAGCCATGGCTTGCCCATCAGCCTCTGGTGTGAAAGCCACCATCCGGCAAAACCGGCAATGACGAGCAGGAAGACCAGGATGACGCTCATGCCGGTTCCCTCGAGGGGCCGAAGGAGCCCGGCATGTTCTGCGGAATGAAGTCCTCCTTGGCGCCCGGCACGCTGTAGTCATAGGCCCAGCGGTAGACGATCGGCAGATCCTTGCCGAAATTGCCGTGGGCCGGCGGTGTATGCGGCGTCTGCCATTCGAGGGTCGTGGCCCGCCACGGATTGCCGCCGGCCTCGCGGCCATGGCGGATGCTCCAGATCAGATTGAACAGGAACACCATTTGGGCAAAGCCGACGATGAACGCCATGATGCTGATGAACGAGTTCAGGTGGTGGGCCGACTCCGTCATGATCGTCATGTCGGTCAGTTCGGCATAGCGCCGCGGCACGCCCATCAGGCCGAGATAGTGCATGGGAAAGAAGATCAGATAGGCGCCGAGGAAGGTGACCCAGAAATGGAACCGGCCCAGCATCTCGTTGAGCATCCGGCCGGTGACCTTCGGGTACCAATGGTAGATCGCGCCAAAAACCACGAGGATCGGGGCGACACCCATGACCATATGGAAGTGGGCAACGACGAACATGGTGTCGGACAGTGGGACATCGACGACGACATTGCCGAGAAACAGCCCGGTCAGCCCGCCGTTGACGAAGGTGACGATGAAGGCCAGGGCAAACAGCATCGGTATGGTGAGATGGATGTCACCGCGCCACAGTGTCAGCACCCAATTGTAGACCTTGATGGCCGTCGGAATGGCGATGATCAGTGTCGTGGTGGCGAAGAAGAACCCAAAATAGGGGTGCATGCCGCTGACATACATGTGGTGTGCCCAGACCACGAAGCTCAGCGCGCCGATGCCGACGATGGCCCAGACCATCATCCGGTAGCCGAAGATGTTCTTGCGGGCATGGGTGCTGATCAGGTCGGATACGATGCCGAAGGCCGGCAGCGCCACGATGTAGACCTCGGGATGGCCGAAGAACCAGAACAGATGCTGGAACAGGATCGGGCTGCCGCCATTGTGCGGCAATTGCTCGCCCATCTCGGAGATCGCCGGCATGAAGAAGCTTGTGCCGAGCGCGCGGTCGAGTAGCATCATCACGCTGGCGACGAACAGCGCCGGAAAGGCAAGCAGCGCCATGACGGTCGCGGTGAAGATGCCCCAGACGGTCAGCGGCAGGCGCATCATCGTCATTCCGCGCGTGCGGCCCTGCAGCACCGTCACCACATAGTTCAGGCCGCCCATCGTGAAGCCGATGATGAACAGGATCAGCGACGAGAGCATCAGGATGATGCCCCAGCCCTGGCCACCCGGTGTGCCGCTCAAAATGGCTTGTGGCGGGTACAGCGTCCAGCCGGCCCCCGTCGGTCCGCCGGGCGCAAAGAAGCCCGACACCAGAACCAGCACGGCGAGCAGGTAGATCCAGTAGCTCAGCATGTTGACATAGGGAAAGACCATGTCGCGGGCGCCGACCATCAACGGGATCAGGTAGTTGCCAAAGCCGCCGAGGAAGAGGGCGGTAAGCAGGTAGATCACCATGATCATGCCGTGCATGGTGATGAACTGGTAGTAGGCCTCCGGAGTGATGAAGTCGAACGTGCCGGGGAAGCCGAGCTGCAGCCGCATCAGCCAGGACAGCACCAGGGCGACCAGACCGATGCCCGTTGCTGTCGCCGAATACTGGATCGCGATGACCTTGGCGTCCTGCGAGAAAACGTATTTCGTCCACCAGCTGCGCGGATGATAGAGTTCCACTTCCGCGACTTCGGCGGGCGGGATGCCGTCCGCAGGGGTGATGTCGACCATAGGAACACCTCCGGTCCTTCTCAGCGAGCTCCGGCCGTTTCGAGCTTTGCTGCAATTTTCAAACCCGTCGTCTTGCCCGGCGCCTGCTCTACCGAACCGGTTTGCTGCGGCGCCGACAACTGCGCGAAAGTCTGCTGCTGGCCAAGCCAGGCCACGTAGTCCTGCTGCGTGTCGACCACGACCACGCCATGCATCAAGGGATGCCCTTGGCCGCAGAGTTCGGCGCACAAGACCTGAAAGGTCCCGGTCCTGGTCGGAGTGAACCAGAAATAGGTGACCGAGCCCGGGATCATGTCCATCTTGGCGCGGAATTCCGGGATATAGAAATCATGAAGCACGTCGATGGAGCGGAGCAGCATCTTGACCGGCTTGCCGACCGGCAGATGCAGATCGGCCGCTTCGACCACGACATCGTCCTGACCATTGGGATCGCCGCCGATCACGCCCAGTGGATTGTCGGCGGAGACGTCGCGGGTGTCGGATGTGCCAAGCTTGCCGTCCTTGCCGGGCAGACGGAAACTCCACTGCCACTGCTGGCCGACGACTTCGACGTCGGTTGCGTCGCTTGGGACGTTGACAAACCGGCTCCAGACGAACAGGCCGGGAACCAGCAACGCCGTGACCCCGACCGCGGTGACGATCGTCAGCCACGATTCGAGCCGCTTGTTTTCAGGTTCGTAGGCAGCCCGGTTGGCTTCCCGATGACGGAAACGGAAGACGCAATAGGCCATGAATAGAACCACTGCGGCGAACACGATGCCGGTGATCCAGAAGGTGATGATGATGGTATTGTCGATATAGGCCCAGTTCGAGGCAATCGGCGTCCACCACCATGGGCTCAGCAGGTGAAACAACACTGAGCCCACGACGATCAAAACGAGTACAAGCGCTACGGCCATGTCCCGTTCCTCCAGGCATTCCAAGAGGCGCGAAGCCGTCCAGGGAAATACCTGGCCCATTATAGCTTATTTTGGGGTCGCAATTCTAGAGCCGACTATGTTGATTGAAAAATCCCGGCTCTTGCCCTTGGCCTGGCGCCAGTCCCGCCGTCTAGATCAGCAGCAGGCCCTTCATGCTGGAATAGCCTTTTCGCCCGATGATGATGTGGTCGTGGACTGAGATGCCCAGCCGCTTGGCCGCTTCGATGATCTCTTTCGTCATCTCGATATCGGCGCGTGACGGCGTCGGATCGCCGGAAGGGTGGTTGTGGACCAGGATGATGGCCGTGGCGGACAGTTCGAGCGCGCGCTTGACCACTTCCCTGGGATAGACGGGCGTGTGGTCGACCGTGCCGGTCTGCTGCACTTCGTCTGATATCAGCGCGTTCTTCTTGTCGAGGAACAGGATGCGGAATTGCTCGCGCGCCTCGAACGCCATGGCCGAGCGGCAATAGTCGAGAAGCTGCTGCCATGAGGCCAGGACTTCGCGGCCGTGGATCTCGCCGCGCGCCATGCGCTGGGCGGTCGCCGCGACGACCTTCAGTTCGAGCGCCACGGCCGGGCCGATGCCCTTGACCTCCTGCAACAGGCCGACGGGCGCGCCGAGCACCTCGGCCAAGGTGCCGAAGCGGGCGAGCAGCGCCTTGGCCACCGGCTTGGTGTCGGCGCGCGGGATCAGGCGGAAGAGCAGGAGTTCCAGAAGCTCATAGTCGGGCAAGGCATCCGGGCCGGCCGACGCAAAGCGCTCGCGCAGGCGATCGCGATGGCCGAGATAATGCGGCTTTTCATCGGCTGCCGCCTTGGCTCTCGCCGCCGACCGCACCGGCACCTCGGAGAAGAAACTCCGCTCATCGTCGTCGCCTTGTGTCGCCATGCGCCGCCCATATCCAGCCCGCAGCTGAGCAATGATCGCTGATCCCCACGAAATACTAGGACGGCGGACAGGGGCGGTCGAGGTCTTTTGTCTTTTCAACGCTGTCAATCAGCCCACAGCCGTCGAGCAGCCGGAATTGCTCCCCAGTCGGCGGCAAGGAATGAGTAGTTTCCAACTTTCGCGCAATGTTGCGGCAATGGGGGGCGCCCAAGCCGGGAGATCCTGCGCATGCTGGATCGCCGCGAGCGTTATCGGGAAAGGCACGACTAATACCCGCGCGAACGCTTCGATCCATGCACCGATGGCAGGGTCAGCGATGGCCGTCCGCGCAGTTGCCGCGAAATAATGCGCTGGTTCCGAGACCAGGACGAGGACGAAGACCGGCGGCCACGCAAACACTGGAAATAGGCGCGAAAACAACCAGACGATAGAGAGGACGGCCTCCTAGGCGGGCAAGCCGGGGCGGTCGAGCTTTTTGGGCGACAGCGTAAAGATCTCGCAGCCGGTGTCGGTTACGCCGACAGTGTGCTCGTATTGCGCCGACAGCGAGCGGTCGCGTGTCACCGCTGTCCAGCCATCCGACAGCACCTTCACATGCGGTCGGCCGAGGTTGATCATCGGCTCGATGGTGAAGATCATGCCGGGGCGCATTTCCACGCCTTCATTGGCATTGCCGTAGTGCAGGATGTTGGGGGCGTCGTGGAACAGCTGGCCGACTCCGTGGCCGCAGAAATCGCGCACCACCGAGCAGCGCTCGGCTTCGGCATAAGTCTGGATGGCGGCGCCGATGGCGCCGGTGCGCGCGCCTGGCCTGACGGCGGCGATGCCGTGCATCAGGCATTCGTGGGTGACCTCGAGAAGGCGTTCGGCCGCCCGCTTGATCGTGCCGACCGGATACATGCGCGAGGAATCGCCGTGCCAGCCATCGAGGATGTAGGTGACGTCGATGTTGACGATATCGCCATCCTTCAGCGGCTTGTTGTCGGGAATGCCGTGACAGACGACGTGGTTGATCGAGGTGCAGGACGATTTCGTATAGCCGCGATAGTTGAGCGTGGCCGGCAGTGCGCCGTGGTCCATGCCGAACTCGAAGACGAAACGGTCGATCGTGTCGGTGGTGACGCCGGGGCCGACCATCGGCACCAGTTCGTCAAGGCAGCGCGCGGTGAGGTCGCATGCCTTGCGCATGCCGGCAAAGCCTTCCTCGCCATAAAGGCGGATCTGGCCGGTGTTTCTGAGCGGTGCCGTGGCGGCGTCGAGATAGGTGACCATTTTGTCCGTATAGAAGGTGGCGCGCCGCAGGAGTGCTGGCGCTAAGATGTCACCAGATTTGGCACTTGGGGGCGAAAGGTTCAAGGAAGAACTGCCTGATGCAGCTCCAGCGCCGGGATATTCGCATGCCGAGGCGATCCTTTTCCCGGTTTTGCATGGCGTTCGCTTTCCATTGTGGCCATCGTGCGTTAGGCGGGGTGATGTTTTGGAGGTCGCATCCGTTCCCGGCGGTCCGGCGCATCAAGTCCCTTGAATCGCCACTGACGGCAGCCTGCTCATGTCTGATGGGCTTGGTGCTGCTGGCGATGCTGTGTCTCGGCCGGCCGGACACGCCCATTTCCTGGGATGCCGCGCAAGGCGGTGCCAGCGTTGGCCTCGAACGGTCGGGTGAGGTCGCAGCGCTGCTGCGTGTCGCCAACAAGGCCCAGGCGCTGGAGGTTCGCGGCGCCCGGCCGGTGCTTGCGAAGTTCGCCGGCGGCCATCCGGCCCTCCCGGTTCCGCAGGCTGTCTTCCGTCGCCCCGCCCCGACGTCGCCGGAGATGTTTGTCGCCGGCCATGGGCCGGTCTGCGCGCCCCGTGTCAGCACCAACCAGCCGCGTGCGCCTCCCTCCACGCGAGCCTGAGCGGTCCGGGACCGCACGTTCACCTCCATTCCAAGCCATTCGCGTCGCAACCCGTGCGGCGGCCGAGAGCCGCGCATTGGTGGCGCGGCGCGTCATTTTCGGATCATTGCAATGCAACAGCGTATCAAGACATTCAAAAGCCTGTCACGCGCGGCCTCGGCTGCTTCATTTCTTTCCGTCCAGGCGCTCATCGGTATCGGAACCGTTTATTGGGCGATCGCCGAGACGCTCTATTTGTCGAGAACCGGAGCGCTCGTCCTCGGCGCCCTGTTCGCCTTGCCGTCAGCCTACGTTCTGCTGACGGTGGCGCGGATGGCCTTCGACGCGGAGACCGATCCGGCCAACCAGTGACCGAGGGTTCAAGACGTCCGTGTTCGAAAGTTCACGGGCGTCTGCTGGTCCTTGCCGCAGCAAACGGTCGCGGTTGACTGCGGCAAATCGTCCGCTTCCGCAGTGGCGACACATTCTCACGACATAAGATGGCGAGCAACTTTTTACGACGAGCGGCGTTGCTTGGGACTATGCCGGTTCGGGAGATGTCGGATGGACAGATTGCAATTCGAGGTGCCGGTGCGCATTGCACCAGGTCCCGGCTTGCCCGTCGAGGAAATCTACGGCGTCGAGCAGGCGCTCGATTTTCTGCAGGACTGGCCGGCACGCCGGCAGGGGCCCGTGTATCAGAAAGCCTTCAATGCCTGTTTTGGCGCGACCGTCGATGTGGTCAAGACCGAAGACGCCTGCCGGGCGTTCATGGCGTTCTGCCGCGTCACCGGACTTATGGCGGGCGACATGATGGCGCCACGCAAGCGCGGCGGTGAGGCGCGAGCACTGCAGGCTTGAGAGCCGCGCCGAATGGCGTAAACCAGCTCAGCTTCGAGTGCGTATGACAATTCGCGTGCGGGGAATGCATTGGCCGGCGCCGTTAAGCTTCCGTTTCCACTTTCGCGGTTAGCCATTGCTTGTTCGGCAATGGTTGATTCGTTGCGTCAGTTTCATGGTTCGGAAGATGTCCCCAGAAAAAGTCCGTGCGTTCCCGATCGATCGTCAGTTATTCTTGGTCAGGGAAGTTGCCGCCAGGCTCGGCAATCTGCATGGCGAGACCGCCACCTCGTTCTGGAAGGCAAAAGCGGCGGAGTTGCTCGATCTCGTTGTCGGGACGGGCAGGGACAGAACGGCGGCCAGTGACGAAGTACGCAGGTTTTTCCTTGCCGTACAAAGAGAACTGTTGGCTGGGTCGGTTGCTGAGCCAGCTCCAGTTCTTTCCGCCTGAAGCAGATATCATCCCAAAGATCGCGCTACTGGTTCGAGTTTTCTTGGCTCATCCTTCGAGTCGGCCACTGCCGGTGCCGTCGCATGTTGTTGGGGCCAGACGGCGCTGATCCCAGTTCGCGGTGATAGGTCCTAAGCCGGGCCGCTTGATCCTGTCCCCATACCGGCTCCCCCATGCAGCGCGGCGTGGTCGTTTCGTCAGGGAACGGTAAACAGCCGGCGCCCCGTCCGTTGGCCCCCTGTTCGTCCAGATGGCCGCGTGCACCCATTAAGAATGGCGGCCTTCATCAAAAATGAGCCAAAGTTTTTAGGCGTTCATTCATACATGCGTGTTTTCTAATGGATTATGGTGTTCAACTGCTTCACCCGAATCCGGCTCATGGCGGCCAGCATGCGCCGCAGCAGATCGGCGAATGTCGCCACCATCTTTGCCCTCACCTTGCCGATCGTTGTCGGTGCGGCGGGTTTTGGCGTGGAAACCTCCTATTGGTACTATAACAGCTTGAGACTGCAGGCCACGGCGGATGCCGCAGCCTATGCCGGCGCACTGGAGCAGATCTCGGGTTCGGATACGCCGACGATCGTCGCTGCCGCGACCCAGTCTGCTGCAACGAATGGTCTTGGCGCCGGCACGATCGTCGTCAATACACCGCCGGCATCCGGGCCGAACACGGCCAAGAAAGCGGTTGAAGTTATCGTCGGCCAAAAGCTCAATCGTATGTTCACCCTGATCTTCACCCAGAGTCAGGTTCCAGAACAGGCGAGGGCGGTGGCGCTCATCACTGACGCATCCAAGGCCTGCCTCCGGGCGCTCGATCCCTCGGCCTCGCAGTCGGTGCTCGTCTCCGGCAGCGCCAGCATGAAGCTCACCGGCTGCGTCATCATGACGAATTCGATCGCCCAAGACGCCATTAAGGTGCAGGGATCGGCGGCTCTCCAGGCCGACTGCCTGATCTCGGCGGGCGGCGTCGTGCTGAACAATCCGGTGACCACGATCTGCAAGGCGCCGATCACCCAGGCCTTGCCCATACCCGATCCGTTCGCCAGCGTGCCAGCGCCTGCCGCCAGCAACCCATGCCAGACTCTCAAAAATAATAAGACGACGCAAACAATCCAGCCCGGGACTTATTGCAGTGGCATGGACCTCTCCGGAAATGTCACGCTTTCGCCCGGCGTCTATGTCGTTCAGGGGAATTTGAAGATCAACGCGGGGGCAGTCGTCACGGGCAGCGGCGTCACCATCTTCATGGCGGGCAGCAGCACCGTCAGCATGAACGGGAATGCGACCGTGACGCTCAGCGCGCCTCAGTCGGGCACCTATTCCGGTATGCTGTTCTACGGTGACAGGACAGGCATGGCGGCGCAGAGCACCTTCAACGGTACTGCAGATTCCTTGCTGACAGGCGCCATCTATTTCTCCAAGCAGCAAGTCAACTACCTGGGCAACTTCTCAGGCAAGAATGGCTGCACGCAGGTTGTCGCCGACACTATCCAGTGGTCCGGCAATTCCACGATCAACCAGGACTGCTCGAGTCTGGGAATGAAGGACCTCCCGGCGGCGGCGTCAGTCGCGATTGTCGAATGAAGCCCGGGGCCTATCGATTGATTCCAGCCATTCGCGAAGACGCGGGCACTGCCGCGGTTGAGTTCGCGATGGTCTTGCCCATCCTGTGTCTGGTACTGCTCGGCATAGCCGACGGCTGGTCATACGTCACGAGTTCGCTGTCGATGCGCGCCAGCGTGAAGACGGCAGCGAACATGCTCTTGGCGGGCTCGGCCGACGACAGCGCGACGCAGGCCGCAGCACTGGCGAACTGGGAGAGGATGCCGGACGACGGTCAGGTCACGCTGAGCCGGATCTACAAATGCGGAACGACCGTGGTCGACGCTTCGACCTTGTGCAGCGGGCCGAAGGCACCGTCGGTCTTTGTCCAGATCGACGCATCGGCGACATGGACACCTCCCTTCACCTTCGGCGTCTTTTCCGCCCCCAGCACGATCGGCCAGCAGGAGCTGATCCGTGTTCGGTAATGCGGGAGGCTTCAAGGCCGATCGATCGGGCGGAGCCGCGCTCGAATTCGCGCTCATCGCACCGTTCCTTATCATGCTGCTATTCGGAATCTTCGCCTTCGGCTGGTCGATGAATTCGGCCTCCAGCGTTCGCTACACGCTGGAGGCGTCCGCACGGTCCCTGCAACTTAACAACACGTTGTCCCAAACTGCCCTCCAGTCGATCGCGACGCAGAAATTGCAGGCCCTGGGCCTGCACGATGTCAACGTCACGATCGCCATCGATCCGGCGAGCGGCGGCTTTCGCATGGCGCATCTGACCGCCACCTATGCCTTCGTCATAGACTTCCCATACTTCGACGGCTTCCCGATCAATTACGCGACGACGGTGACCGTGCCGCTGGTCGGCAGTTAGACACGCAGTCTGACCACGAAGCTGCTGGCCTCGAGCCCCGTGGTCAGGCTCTTTTCCGCAATGGGGTGTTGCCGAAATTTTTACCCAAGACATGAAGAATCTTTAAACTTCTGCACGTTACCAAAGCACGCATGGCCTCGTGGCGGAGCGGCTACGCTAGAGACTGCAAATCTCGGAAGCCTCGGTTCGATTCCGAGGCGAGGCCTCCAAAATTCCGAAGCAATGGACTGGCTCGGGCGGAAGTAAATCCCATTCCCGGTTCATTTCCGCGTCACGCCGAGCGATTCCGCGTGGCCGCAAAAATGCTCTATCGGAACAGATATTTCGAGACCTCGGGATTGCCGCGGCGCCACATCACATTGTCCAGGAAATAGTGGTGCACGTTGATGAAAATCAACACGATGAAGAAGAACAGCGACGATCCCAGCACCTCCTGGTCATAGGGGATAAGGGCCGTCAGCGCGGTCGGAATCAGCCAGAAACCCAGACCGCCGAGGAGGAGGCCAGCACTGATGAACTCCACAAGCCGCACCCTGTAGGCCGGACCAAGAATGGACAGGATTCCGGACGGCGGAACTTTCTCGACATCGCGCCCGTCACGCTCGACATTGCTCTGGTAGCGCCAGACCACCGCCAGGTACTGCAAGGAATGGAGCGCCGGCACCACGAGCAGCCAGAGCGGATTTGTCCTTACAATCAGAATCCAGAGATAGAGCGACGCGACGTAGGCGATGACGCCGTTATATGGCAGGCTGCCGCCATTCCTGCCCCAACGATTGATCAGCATCACGGCAGTGGCGGCCGTTGACGCGGCCGCGGCCGACAGCCCAATCGCATTGAGCCATGCAGGGGTGGCAAACGTATAATACTCCAGTCCCAGGTACTTTCCCCGGCTGACCGCCGTGTTGGTCTGAAGCCATGCGAACAGCCAGACGGCATAGCTGTTGATCAGTAGGATTTTCTTGTCCGGATCGGTGAAGAACCTGCGCTTCAGGACGGCATCCACCATCAACATGCCGTAGCCTTGCTTGACGTAGTGCCAGCCGACGAAAAAGAACATCGCGTTGGTTGCGTTTCCCAGCAGCCGGGCGTTCGCCGTGATCGAGCCGTAGGCAAAAAATGCGCCCATGAGCAGGGGAACGACGATGCCGGCGAAGATGTAGCGGAGCTGGAGGTTCCTGTCGTAGCCGTCGCCGCGCAGCTTCCGTCCGAAATTGCGGTAGAAGAGTTGGTATGAGTGGGCGAAGTGCGGATAGTTGATCACATAAGCCAGGAAGAGCATCGTCGCCGCCACCAGACTTTCGTACCTCAGTGGCACGAAGTACAGCGCCGGCAATATCAGGAATGCGCTGCCGCCAAGCATCAGAAAATCCGCGAGCGGACCAAAGAGATATTTTGGGGGCGTTGCCGCGGGAGCGCGTACATCGGCCGAAAGGTGAACCATCATATGAGCGCTCCTTTCGCATCCATTTAATCACCGGCCCGTCCGCTCGACAAGATAGAGGAGCCGAGCGGTCAGCGCGAAGGCATGGCTGCAGCCGACGTCGTAGCCGGCGATATTGTCGACGCGGTGCCGCCCCCTGCCAAATCGCATCGGCCAGCCATTGGCCGCGTAGGATCGGGAGAGAGACCGAGGTCTGATAGACTGGCATTGGTGACCGGGAGGAACGCGCTGTAACGGCCTCGCAAGCTCGGTTTTGCCGCTCGAAGTTCCCGCCACGAGCGGAAGAGCCAAGACCAGGGTTGTCATTTGAGGATGACGTAGAGTGGAATCAGGATAGAAAAAGCGGCGACGCCAGTGAGAAATAGGTCTGTGATCATGCGCCGCCGCGGTGCGCGACGTACACGAAATGTCGGTATCTACGCAAAACCCGCCCCCATTATTGCCCCAACTGAGCATCGCGTAGTCACGGCAGGAATGCAAGCATCGTCTAAATTAGGAGTGCGCAATCATCTAACCGTAGCGCAAGCTTCACGGTTCCGACCGCGGTCTATCCCCGGTCGTGACCGCCTTGCGCGGCACCAGGGGATAACCGATCTGGCCAAAGATGTTTGAGGGGATCGGATCGTCGACGCCGTACTTGGCCGGCATTGAGGCTGTAGGCACGCGATAGGTGCCAAACACCAGGTCGATGAGCGCCAGTTGGCCGGCGAAGTTGCGGTCATAGGCGGCTCGCTCGCCGGCATGGTGCCAGTGATGGAACTGCGGACCGGCGATCAGCCAGGTCAGCGGCCGAAGCCGATCTTGGTGTTGGAATGGACCAGCATCGTGTGCCCCATATAAATCACCGAATAGAGCGCGATGGCCTCGCCGCTGAAGCCGAGCAGGAACACCGGCAGCAGCGCCGTTGCCTTGGTGACGATCTGGTCGACGGGGTGGACGTGGAAGGCGGCGAGGCAGTCCATTTCCTCGACGCTGTGATGGATGGCATGGAAGCGCCAGAGGATCGGGACGGCATGAAAGGTGCGGTGCGCGGCGTAGACGCCAAGGTCGGTCAGCACGATGATTTCCAGTACCTGCATCCAGGTCTGCTGGCCCGCCACCCCCGTCGTCACCCCGTCCGGCACCAGCAAGGCGAGCGCGCTGAAGATCGGCACGAAGATCAGGCCGCCGACGAAGTTGACGACGAAGCCGTTGAAGGCCGCGTAGGACAGGTCGTTGAAAAAGCCCTTGCGAAAAATCCGTTGCAGCCGCCGCAACGGAAACAGCCGTTCCAGCGGAATGAAGATCAGCAGGCCGATCGCGACCGCCTTCAGGCCGAACAGGTCGGCGATCTGCTGTATCGCATCCACGCCCCCAACCCTTCCCAACGGACAGAGAGGATATCCAAAGCACCGCGATCACCGCCGTGCAAGGCGGAAGGTGTATAGGAGGTTAATTCCTGTTCGGCGCTAGGTCAGCCAAAGCGCGTAACGCTTTATCCATGCCTCGTCTCTTTGACGCCTCAGTTCGTATTCCGGCACCAATGCCGAGTTTACGACGGCGGCTGGATGCCTCGGCCATATATGATCGCCGGCTTTCTGCACGCCCCAAATGGCGATCAGCACGACGGTCGTTACACCGCAGACTCGTCCAAAAGATAGTCGTTCCATCGGCACCGGTCCCCTCTGCCGCCAGGGATGATGAGCAAATAGTCCCAACAAAGCATGAACGAGCGGTCCGCTGAACGGTCCCTCGCAAACGTCAACCTCTCTTTGCACGGCTTTCATGGATAATCAGCGCGATCACCAGACGTTCGAATTGGAGGCACTGCGTGCGCGACCGCGGACTGAAGGACCGCCGACCAAGGGCTGGACACCATGGAAAGCCGGCGCCGGTATTCCTCCGTCCGCAGCCGAACTGTTCAGGCAAATTCACTGGCGTTATTCGTCGGATATTCGACGCATCGTCTCAAAACGGAGCTCAGTGCTTGAAAGATCTGGTACGCCCAAGGGGAATCGAACCCCTGTTACCGCCGTGAAAGGGCGGTGTCCTAACCGCTAGACGATGGGCGCGCTCAGACGAAGCGGCTTATACTGACGTTGCGCGCAACCGGCAACCCGTTAGGTGCCGCCTTGGACAACTTTTTTCCGGCCCGCCAAATCGGCGATTTCGCCCGGGTTGGCAGGGCCTGGTAATTTGCGGTGACGTCAGTCGCTTCGTCGTCCTCGGGCCGTCGCGACAAGGCTTCGCGTCTGCTTCGCACAGGAGTGACGAAGTCGAGTCGGCTTCGGCCAATCTTGAAGGTTCACGGGAACGCTATTGGCGGAGCCCAACAGGCTCAGGTCCATTGACGCTGTCAGCCGTCGCCACCGCCACTGCGCCGGCGGCAGCGCCAGTTCCAGTCGCGCTCGGGGCCGACGTCGACATGGACCGATTCGGTGTGGCAATAGGTGCCGACGCCGCCGCGGCCTGGCATGGTCCTGATGTAGTTCGCCAGCTCCCATTTGGAGACGCCGGGCACCTGGATGTCGGCGGCGGCGCAATACATGTGCAGCGAATTCTTGGCGCCGTTGGCTCGGCGGTTGCGGGCCGGGTCGCGATAGCCGGAGGTCACCATCATCTTGCGGCCGTAGTGGCCTTCGATCGTCTTCAGCACGCGCACGAGGGACGGCTTCAGGCAGGCGACGTCCACGCTCTCATTCTGCTTCAGGAGACCGTTGGGCGCCAGGCGGGCCATGCCGGCGGCCGACGCAACCTGATAGCTGCCACCCGAGCCTTCGTCCTCGTTGAGGTCGACGTCGCTTTCGTCGTCGAGGCCGGATTTGCGCTTGATCTCGAACAGGGCCGTCTGGCGCACGCCGGGCAAGGCATCGCTCCCGGTGATGTGACCGGCTTCGTCACCGGTCGAAGCCAACTGTATCGGCTTTGCCGTGGAATCGGCCGAGGCCAAAGTGATGATCGGCTTTGCCGCTGCCGGAGCGGACTTGGCCTGCACGGCCGGCTGTTCGCCCGATCGTGTGTTGACCAGCGGGGCGGGCGTTGCCGAAGCGGGGGTGGCGCCGAACATCGAGGCCAGGAAGCTTTTCTTCTTCGGCGCCTCGGCTTGTGGCGCCTCGCCGGCGGTCACATAGACCGGATTGTTCATCACCGGTGCCGCGGCCGGCTTCGGCGTCGTCGCGGCGGCATCGGCGGCGGCGATCTTCTGGGCGACCGCGTCGGTCTGCTGCGCCGTCTGTACCGGCTGCTGCAAGGCCTGCGGCGTCTGCCCCGCGATCGTTTCCACGCCGGCCGGCGTGGTGAGCGGAAAGGCGGCCTGCGGCTTGGCCATCGGTACGTAGGCAACTGTCTCGGGGAGCGCCGCGTCGCTTTCGCTCATCACGGTCGTCTGCTCCGTCGCCACCTGCGACGACGAATCTGTGGCGGCGAGGGGCTTGCTCGTGGAGGCGGCGTGGATGTCCGATGCGGAAGCATTATAGCCCGGCATTCCAACCGACATCGTCGGGTCGCCAGCCGATGTGCAGGAGGCTAGAAGCACGGAGCAGAGCGCTGCCACAATGGCGCGGCGTTCTCCCTTTGCGAGGCTCCATCCTGCTGATTTCAAAGTCAAATTCCCCCTCGATGTCCGGTCGGTACATCCGTGTCGCTGACTGGCATGTCCGCGTCAGGGCGACCTTTGTCTCCGATCCGGAAACGAGACCTGTGTCAAATCAGCAAGCCTGTAAGTATTTTTGCAGCGATTGCCGAATTGCGGCTGCTTGATGGTTGACGACACCATTTCGCCCGCTTTTAGGGGGCCGTCAACTCACCACACATTACAGTCCGTTACACACGCACCTTGACATAGGTGCCGGGAGCATCGCCCAAGGTTTTCATATGCTTGCCAGGTTTGCGGGCAGGTACGCGGGTGTTGTCCTTGGCCTCTATCCAGCTTTGCCAATGCGGCCACCAGGACCCGGGATGGTCCGTGGCCCTTTCTATCCACTGGTCGAAGTCGCCTTCCGGCGGACCGCCGGTCCAGTACTGGTACTTGTTGGATGCGGGCGGATTGACGACGCCCGCTATATGCCCCGATCCCGCCATCACGTACTCTACGGGGCCGCCGAAATATTTCGAGCCGAGGAAGACGGACAGCGCCGGCGCGATGTGATCTTCCCGGGAGGCGAGATTGTAGACGGGAATGGTGACATCGCCGAGCGAGACCGTGTGGCCCGCCAGTTCCATCGTGCCGCGCGAGAGGTTGTTCTCGAGATAGCAGTTGCGCAGGTAGAAGGAATGGTTGGCCGCCGCCATGCGGGTCGAATCGGCGTTCCAGTAGAGCAGGTCGAAGGGCAGGGGATCCTTGCCGCGCATGTAGTTGTTGACGACATAGGGCCAGATCAGGTCACCCGAGCGCAGCATGTTGAAGGCGGTGGCCATCTTGGTGCCGTCGAGATAGCCTTTTTCGTTCATCGACTTTTCCACCGCCGCGACCTGTTCCTCGTCGACGAACACTTTCAAATCGCCGGCATGGGTGAAGTCGACCTGCGTGGTGAAAAAGGTCGCCGACTTGATGCGGTCGTCGCCTTCCCCAGCCATCAGCGCCAGTGCCGCCGCCAGCAGCGTGCCGCCGACGCAGTAGCCGATCGCGTTGACGTCGCGTTCGCCGGTCGCCTTCTCGATCGTGTCGAGGCCGTATTGCAGGCCCTCCCGGATATAGGCTTCCCAGTTCTTGGCGCCGTGACGTTCGTCCGGATTGATCCAGGAGATGACGAAAACGGTGTGGCCTTGCTCGATCGCCCAGCGGATGAAGGATTTCTGCGGGTTGAGATCGAGGATGTAGAACTTGTTGATCCAGGGCGGGCAGATCAGCAGTGGGCGCTTCAGCACCGTCTCGGTCGCCGCATCATACTGGATGATCTCGGCGACATCGCTGCGCCCGACCACCTTGCCGGGCGTGGTGGCGATGTTCCTGCCGATCTCGAAGGGCGAATAGTCGGCCTGGCGCAATTTCAGGTCGCCCTTGCCTGCGGCGATGTCCTCGGCCAGCATCTTCATGCCGCGCACCAGGTTCTCGCCGTTGGAGGCGACGGTTTCGCGAAACAATTCGGGATTGGTCAGGATGAAATTGGACGGCGAGATGGCGTTGGATACCTGCTTGACGTAGAAGCTCGCCTTGTGGCGGGTATGCTCGTCCAGGCCTTCGGCGTGGTCGACCAGTTCGGACGCCCAGCGCGAGGTGACGAGATAGGCCTGCTTGAGGAAATCGAAGAAGGCGTTGCGGCCCCATTCCGGATCCTGGAAGCGCTTGTCGCCGCGCTCCGGCTTGACGGCATCGTCGGCACCCTCGGCGTTGGGGCTGACGCGCTGGATGGCGTTCGCCCAAACCGTCATATAGCCGGCGAACAGCCGCGTCTGCGCTTCGAGCGCGCGCTGCGGATCGGCAAGCCAGTATTCACTGAGCTTGGAGAAAGTCTTGACCATGTCGACGACAGGCTCGGCGACGTGGTCGCGCACCTCACCCTTTTCGCGCGGTTCAGCCCAGGCGGACGCCGCCTTGCCGGCCTGTTCGATCATCCGCGCCATGTTCAGCGCGAAGCGTTCCGGGTCCTTCACCAGATATTGCTCGACCGTCGAAGGTCCGCCATCTTCCGCTTTGCCCGAATCGGGTGTTTTGGACATGGTTCGCGGGGTTCCTCCGGAAGCGTTTTCTTGACATATTAACATGGGACATCCGACAGGGTCCAATCTCGCTCTACCCCGGCTGCCAAGGAAACAATATGACGATTAAGTTTGGCGAGACTGTTTTTTTCGGTGCGGGCCATTTTTTCCGCATCGGCGCTGCGATCATGTTCGTGGCCATCGCCGGATGCTCGAGCACGAATACCGGCGGTCCGGTGCCGATGGCCACCGACGCGGGGCCGAAGGATACCGGCACCTTTCCGAACCTCAACATCCCGCCGCAAGTGGCGGCGAAACAGTTCACCGAGGCCGAGAAGAACGCCAAGCTGGCCCAGTTGAAGGCCGACGAGAACGCGCAGCGTGCCAAAAGAGGCGGCGCTGCCGTCACCAACCAGGCGGCGCTAACCGATCTCGCGAAGAAACATGGTCCGCAGACGCTGACGCAGATCGAAGGCAAATGCGACCCCGCCCTCGACCCTACCTGCAAATGAGTATATAGCGCGCGCCCAATGCCCTAACATATCCGGGGCTCCCTTTGCTGTCTGGAACTGCCATGGAAGAATTTCACAAGGTCCGCCGGCTTCCGCCTTATGTGTTCGAGCAGGTCAACCGGCTCAAGGCCAGCGCCCGTTCGCGCGGCGCCGACATCGTCGACCTCGGCATGGGCAATCCGGACCTGCCGACGCCCAAGGCCATCGTCGACAAATTATGCGAGGTCGTGCGCGATCCGCGCACGCACCGCTATTCCTCATCGCGCGGCATTCCCGGCCTGCGCCGCGCCCAGGCAAACTACTATGCCCGCCGCTTCGGCGTGAAGCTCAACCCCGACACCCAGGTGGTGGCCACGCTTGGCTCGAAGGAAGGCTTCGCCAACATGGCGCAGGCGATCACCGCGCCCGGCGACGTGATCCTGTGCCCCAATCCGACCTATCCGATCCACGCCTTCGGCTTCATCATGTCGGGCGGCGTCATCCGTTCGCTGCAGGTCGAGCCCGATGACGGCTTCATCCCAGCGCTCGAGCGCGGCGTCCGCCATTCGATCCCGAAGCCGCTGGCGCTGATCCTCAACTATCCGTCGAACCCGACGGCGCTGGTGGCCTCGCTCGATTTCTACAAGGACGTGGTGGCCTTCGCCAAGAAGAACGACATCATCATCCTGTCCGACCTTGCCTATTCGGAAATCTACTTCGACGGCAATCCGCCGCCTTCCGTGCTGCAGGTGCCGGGCGCCATGGACGTCTGCGTCGAGTTCACCTCGATGTCGAAGACCTTCTCCATGCCCGGTTGGCGCATGGGCTTCGCCGTCGGCAATGAGCGGCTGATCTCGGCGCTGACCCGGGTCAAATCCTATCTCGATTACGGTGCCTTCACGCCGATCCAGGTGGCGGCCGCGCACGCGCTCAATGGCGACGGCGCCGATATCGCCGAGGTGCGTGACATCTATCACAAGCGCCGCGACGTGATGGTCGATGCCTTCGGCCGCGCCGGATGGACCGTTCCCGCACCAGCGGCCTCGATGTTCGCCTGGGCGCCGATCCCGGAGCCGTTCCGTCATCTCGGCTCGCTCGAATTCTCCAAGCTGCTCATCGAACACGCCGATGTGGCGGTGGCGCCTGGTGTCGGTTTCGGCGAGCATGGCGATGATTTCGTGCGCGTGGCGCTGGTCGAGAACGAGCACCGGATCCGCCAGGCGGCGCGCAACATCAAGCGCTTCCTGTCGACCAGCGCCAAGCAGCCCAACAATGTGGTGCCGCTTTCCGCCCACCGGTAAATACAAATTCGATCTGATTTGAGGGGCGTCGCCTTCCATGGCTGAAGCACTGCGTGTTGGAATTGCCGGACTCGGCACGGTCGGCGCATCGGTGGCGCGCGTGTTGCGCGACAAGGCGACGGAACTGACCCGCCAATGCGGGCGCGACATCATCGTGTCGGCGGTTTCGGCGCGCGACCGGAAACGCGACCGTGGCATCGATCTAAGCGCCGCGAACTGGTTCGACGATCCGGTTAAGATGGCGCAGACCGCCGAGCTCGACGTTTTCGTCGAGCTGATCGGCGGCGATGAGGGGCCGGCGCGGGCCTCGGTGAAAGCCGCGCTCGAAGCCGGCCGTCATGTCGTCACCGCCAACAAGGCGCTGCTTGCCAAGCATGGCGTGGCGCTTGCCGAAATCGCCGAGAAGAAGGGCGTGCTGCTCAACTACGAGGCCGCTGTAGCCGGTGGCATTCCCGTCATCAAGACGATGCGTGAAGCGATGGCCGGCAACTCGGTCAACCGTGTGTTCGGCATTCTCAACGGCACCTGCAACTATATCCTGACCCGCATGGAGGCCGAGGGCGTCTCCTTCGACGTCGTGCTGAAGGACGCGCAGCGGCTGGGCTATGCCGAAGCCGATCCGACCTTCGACATCGAGGGCCATGACACCGCGCACAAGCTGTCGATTCTGACCAGCCTAGCCTTCGGCACCAGGATCGCGGCGAACGACATCTACATGGAAGGCATTTCCAACATTACCCAGGCCGACATCCGTGCGGCAGGCGATCTCGGCTACCGGATCAAGCTGCTCGGCGTCGCCCAGCGCACGGAGAGCGGCATCGAGCAGCGCGTCCATCCGACCATGGTGCCGACGGCTTCCGTCATCGCGCAGGTGCACGGCGTCACCAATGCGGTGGCCATCGAGACCGATATTCTGGGCGAATTGCTGCTCTCCGGCCCCGGCGCCGGCGGCAATGCCACCGCCTCGGCGGTCATCGGCGACGTCGCCGACATCGCCAAGAGCCGGCCCGGCTTCCAGCATGGTCCTGTCTTCGGCCGGCCGGCGAAGGAGCTGAAACCCTACAGGAAGGCGCAGATGCGCAGCCATGCCGGCGGCTACTTCATCCGGCTGACCGTGCATGACCGCATCGGCGTGTTCGCGGCGATCGCAAAGCGTATGGCCGACAATGATATTTCGCTGGAATCGATCGTCCAGCATGCGGTCAGCGGCGAGGCGGCGGCGCAGAAGACGGTGATCCTCGTCACCCACGAGACCACCGAGGCCGCCGTGCGCAAGGCCGTCGACGGCATCACCAAGGACGGCCATCTGACCGACAAGCCGCAGGTCATCCGCATCGAGCGGGCAGGGTAGCAGGCCCCCGGAATCTCTGGGCATAACCACTGCCGGCACATTTCGGTTCGATGGGGATATCCCGGAACGAATTGGCGTCGGCGCCGTTCTCTTGGTCAGCAACCAAGGGAGCCGCTTCATGGCCGATACCAACAAATCCGACAGCCCTGACATCGGCGACATCCAGAAGACGTTGGAAAAGCAGATCGCAGACCTGCGCAAGGAGATCACCAAGATCAACAAGAGCATTTCGGCGCGTAGCGCGGAAATGCTCGATGATGCCAGCGAACAGGCATCGGATTTCTACGAGACAGCCGCTTCGCGTGCCTCGCGGACGGCACAGCAGTTGCGCAGCCAGGCCCAGGCGGTTTCGGACGTCGCGCGCGAAAATCCGGGCACGACGACCGCCGTGGTTGGCCTTATCGGCCTGCTCGGCTTTCTGGCCGGGATAGCCGTCGGCCAGTCGATGAACGACACGTCGCGCCGCTGGTACTGAGCGCGCCGGCATTGAGCCGGCTATGCCGGCTCGTTTCTTTTCAGGACATCATTGAAGGAGGGCACCATGGCTTCGTCCGTGTTGATCGGCATCCTGATCACGTTTCTCGTCATCATTCTCGTTCTCTATCTGGTGCAGCGGCTGCCGCTCGACGCCAGAATGAGGCAGATCGTGCAGATCATCGTCATCATCATCGGCATTATTTCGCTGCTCAAATACCTCGCGGTTTTCTAGGCAACCAAGGGCGGCAACTTCCTGTTTCCTGCCGGCCCGTTTCGTCTCGAACCGGGCCGGCATTGTTTCAAGAATAAGGTTCAATCGATTGATATTGCTATCCTTTCGATAAAACTCCCGGCAGGTCTTGCCGTTGTCATGCTCGTTTGACAAAACAGGCGCGCCTCCGGCGGGAGGCGCCGTCAAACGAGGATTTGCCGAATGAATGTGGCCCAGAATATCGTCGCCGGCCTTGACCGGATACTCACCATGGAACTGGTGCGCGTCACCGAACGAGCCGCCGTCGCGGCCGCCAGGCTGCGCGGCCGCGGCGACGAAAAGGCTGCCGACCAGGTCGCAGTCGACGCCATGCGCGAGGAGCTCAACCGCCTTGCCATCAAGGGCACGGTGGTGATCGGCGAGGGCGAGCGGGACGAGGCGCCGATGCTCTATATCGGCGAAGAGGTCGGTACCGGCAAAGGCCCGGCGGTCGATATCGCGCTTGATCCGCTCGAAGGCACGACGATTTGCGCCAAGAACCTGCCGAACGCCCTCGCCGTGATCGCGATCGCCGAGAAGGGCAGCCTGCTGTTCGCACCCGACGTCTACATGGACAAGATCGCGATCGGCCCTGGTTATGCAGAAGGCGTCATCGACATCGATGCCTCGCCGGCCGACAACATCGCCAGTGTCGCCCGGGCGAAGGGCGCCGCCGTATCCGACATCACGGCCTGCATCCTCGACCGGCCGCGCCACGCCAAGCTGATCGACGCCGTGCGTGCCACCGGCGCCGCGATCCGCCTGATCGGCGACGGCGACGTCGCCGGCGTCATTCACACCACCGACCCGGAAGAAACCGGCATCGACATCTATCTCGGTACCGGAGGCGCGCCGGAAGGCGTTCTGGCCGCGGCCGCGCTGCGCTGCACCGGCGGCCAGATGCAAGGCCGGCTGCTCCTCGATACGCCGGAGAAGATCGCCCGTGCGGCAAAGATGGGCATTGCCGATCCGAAGCGGGTTTATCGGGCCGAGGACATGGCGCGCGGCGACGTGCTGTTCGCGGCCACCGGGGTCACCGACGGCAACATGCTGGCCGGCGTCAAGTTCGGCCGCACCTACATCACCACGCATACGATCGTGCTGCGCTCCTCGTCGCGCACCGTGCGGGAGATCAAGGCCCGGCACCAGGATCTGGATAAGTTCTAGACCTGCTTGCGGAGCCAGGTCGCAGTTGTTAGCCATTGGCGGCATCTGAACCTGGCCGCGCAAGGATTGACGATGAAGGCGTTTGACTGGCACGCGGATCCGATCTTGCGTGCCACTCCCATCACAAAATCCTATCGCAACACCCAGAACGCGCGCCGCTTTCTCACCCGTGAATGCGGCGTCACGTTCAGGTTCGATCGACCCTTCATGGCCTGGCTCAAGGACGGTCGGGAAAAGACGAAGGGAGATGCAGCCGACGACAGGCTGAAAAGCGGAAAGCGTAGTTGTTCTTGAATTCTTCTGCGACGCCTACTGCCGCGAACCGCTTGGCTTTGCCGGCCTTTGGCCCTAAAGCGCGTCGCGTTAACGCGACGCGCTTTCGGGTGTTGTTTGTGCATGTGGTTATCCCAAAACCGCTGCACACTTTTTGGCGACATGCATTATCCTGCGGCCAACCATGAGTTGGCAAAGCGCATGACAGGCGAAAGGCGCCTCTTCCTCGATGTCAGGCAGTCGGCTACGGGTCTCTCCTGGGAGCACCGGCTGTCCGAACGGCAGGACATGATCGCGCTCGCCATCGCGCAAGGCCATGGCGTGCCGGACATCGTCGCGCGCGTTCTTGCCGGACGCGGCGTGACCGCCGATGAGACCGAGCGGTTTCTCGACCCTACGATCCGCGACCTGTTGCCGAACCCGGCCTCATTGACCGACATGGACAAGGCCGCCATCCGCATCGCCGCCGCCGTCGTGGCCCGGGAAAAAATAGCGATCTTCGGTGACTACGACGTCGATGGCGCGGCCTCGTCGGCCTTGCTGAAGCGGTTTCTCGCGCATTTCTCGGTGCCGTCGGAAATCTATATCCCGGATCGTATTTTCGAAGGCTACGGTCCCAATCCCGATGCCATGCGCGAACTGGTCTCGCGCGGCGCGACGCTGATCGTCACCGTCGATTGCGGCACCAACAGCGCCGCTTCCGTCGAGGCAGCCAAGGAGGCGGGCGCCGATGTCGTGGTGCTGGACCACCACCAGGTTGGCGGCGCGCTACCGGCGGCGCATGCCGTCGTCAATCCCAATCGCGACGACGACCTTTCCGGGCAGGGCCATCTCTGTGCCGCCGGCGTGGTCTTTCTCGCTCTGGTGCAGACTGCGAAGGTGCTGCGCGCGATGACCGACGCCGCGCCGCCGGACCTGCTTTCCCTGCTCGATCTCGTGGCGCTTGCGACCGTCTGCGACGTGGTGCCGCTCACCGGCGTCAATCGCGCCTTCGTCGTCAAGGGCCTGCAAATGGCGCGGCAGCAGAAGAATGAAGGGATGGCTGCCCTTGCGCGGGTGTCGCGCATCGGCGAGCCGATCAGCACCTTCCATCTCGCCTATCTGATCGGCCCGCGCATCAATGCGGGCGGACGCATCGGCGATGCGGCGCTCGGCAGCCGGCTGCTTGCAACGGACGATCCGGTCGAGGCGCAGACCATCGCCGAGACGCTCGACCGGCTGAACCAGGAGCGGCAGCTGATGGAGCAGGAGATGCTTGCCGCCGCGCGCGCCGAGGCCGATGCCGAGCTGGCGGGCGGCAGCGGCCCGGCGATCGTCGTCACCGCCAGCAACAACTGGCATCCCGGCATTGTCGGCCTGCTGGCCTCGCGATTGAAGGATCATGCGCGGCGGCCGGCTTTCGCCATCGCCTTCAACGCTGTGGGCATCGGTACCGGTTCGGGCCGTTCGGTGTCGGGTTTCGATCTTGGCCGGCTGGTACGCGAGGCGGCCATTGCCGGGCTCATCGTCAAGGGCGGCGGCCATGGCATGGCCGCCGGCATCACCGTCGAGCGCGCAAGGCTGGGCGAACTCAGGGCCTTCTTCGAGGAGCGCGCGGCTGCCGACGTTTTCCGGTTGCAGGATGAGGAAAGCCTGGCGATCGACGGCGCGCTTGCCGCGGAAGGCGCGACGCTCGGCCTGCTCGACGCGCTGGAAAAGGCAGGCCCCTTCGGCGCCGGGCATGTCGCGCCGGTTTTCGTGCTGCCGCGCCATCGGCTGGTCGATATCAGGCCGGTCGGCACCAACCATATTCGGGCTGATTTGCAGTCGGAGAGCGGCGGCCGCATCCAGGCGATCGCCTTTCGCGCCGTCGACACCGTGCTTGGCGAATTCCTGTTCAAGAACCGAGGCAAGACCGTGCATGTCGCCGGCTCGCTGTCGGGCAATCACTGGAACGGCAATCGTACGGTGCAGTTTCGCATCATCGATGCTGCGCGGGCGTAGCCGCGCGGCGGAAACCGGGCAGTTCAGCTGGCCGGTGCATAACGCAGCAACGTCACGCCCTGGGTAAGACTTTCCGTGCCGAGCGGTTTCAGCGTCAGCGACAGGCCGGATTGGAAGTATGGCTTGCCGCCACCCAGCACCACAGGATGCATGTAGAGCCGGTATTCATCTATGAGACCGGCTCGTGCCAGAGAGGCCGCAAGATCGGCGCCGCCGAGGATGACGAGGCCATCGGCCCGTGCCTTGAGAGACTTTACCGTGTTCTCGGCATCGCCATCCACCAGCCGGGCATTGAGCCCCACTTGCTGAAGCGTGGTCGAGAATACGATCTTCGGCGTCTCCCGCCATGCGCGGGCAAAATCCCGCTCGACCTCGGTGGCGCCGGTCTCACGCTCAGGGCTGTCCCAGAAGCGCATGATCTCGTACATGTGCCGTCCCGCGAGTACTGTGGAGGCCTGTCTCATCATGTCGTTGAAATGCTGGTGCAGCTCCGCTTCGGGTACCGGCAAGCCGATGTCCTCGTCCGATCGGGCGATGTAGCCGTCCAACGACGTCAGCATGGAATAGACAATCCTGGCCATCGGCACCTCCGCTTCAATTGGCGCAGATCACCATGACCAATTGCATTTTGCAATCAGTTTGTGCGCAAGCGAATAGAGTTAGATGATCTAGGCGAGAACCGTCTGCAGCCGCGTCAGTTCGCCGATCTGCGCCATCGTCGCCTGGTAACCGAGCTGGATCGCTTCGTCGGCCCGGTGGAATTCGGTCAGGCCGATATGGCTGAGCTTGGGCTGCAGCGACATGTCGGGCGGATCCCCGGCAAGCCTGGCGCGCGAAATGCGGTCCTGGATGATGTTGAAGGCTTCGACCATCACGCCGGTGATGCCCAGACGCGTCTGGTGCGATTGGTGCTGGGCGTTGACCTGGCCGGGCCTTGGGGCGTCCTTTTCGATAACCAGTTCGCCGGCACTGTGCTTGATCACGGCGGCGCGGCCGAACAGGTCGTAGTGCAGGTTGACCGCCACGACGAGCGGCTGCTCGTAGGCGCGGCAGACCGAAACGGGCACCGGATTGACCAGCGCGCCGTCGACCAGCACACGACCGTTGCAATCGACCGGCTCGAACACGCCGGGCAGTGCGTAGGATGCGCGCATGGCCGTGATCAGCGAACCGCTCGACAGCCAGATCTCGTGGCCGGTGCGGATTTCCGATGCGACGCAGACAAACGGCTTTGGCAGATCGTCGAAGCGGATACCGGCCACGTGCTCGCGCAGGCGCGCGTCCAGTTTCATACCGCCGAAGAGGCCGCTGCCGCGCAGGTTGAGATCGAGCAGGCCGAAGATGCGCCTTCTGGTGAGGCTGCGGGCGAACTCTTCCAGCTCATCCAGTTTGCCGGCAAGATAACAGCCGCCGACCAGAGCACCGATCGAGGTACCGGCAATCATCGAAACTTCGATGCCGGCTTCATCGAGCGCGCGCAGCACGCCGATATGCGCCCAGCCTCTGGCGCAACCGCCGCCGAGCGCCAGCGAAATACCTGTTTTCTTGGGGGATTTTGTTTCGGATGCGCCGCCGGTCGAGGACAGGCCGTTGGCCTCCCTGACGTCTGGTCTGCTACGCAATGACGCCCATTCGAGCATCATGATCTCCCTTGTCCCAAAGCTAATATACGGATGGGCCGTATCGAAATGATGAATCTGTGTGGTTGATGTGAGGCAGAAGGTTCAAGCTAATGGCTTCCGATACGTGTTTTCCGCATCGAACAGCGGCTTGCTGCCGTCGTCGGCAAGCGTCCCCTTGCCGTCGATCAGCCCCACCGTCCGATAAAAGCATGAACGTCGGCCAGTGTGACAAGTTGCGTCGTGGCCCAACACTTTCACGCGCAACCACAACGCATCCTGGTCACAATCCGTGAGCATCTCGACGACATGCTGGAAATTGCCAGAGGTTTCGCCCTTCTTCCAGAGCGTGTTGCGCGAGCGCGACCAGTAGTGGGCGATGCCTGTCTCCAGCGTCAGTGCCAGCGCTTGCGCATTCATATGCGCGACCATCAGCAGCATGCCGTCGGCGGCATCGCTGACGACGACGGTGACCAGGCCGTTGGCGTCGAAGCGCGGCGAGAACACCGCGCCTTCTTCCAGGGTCTTCTTGTCTGACGGAGCTTTCGGGAATTCCAGTGCCGACATATCAGGTCTATTTTCCTGTTGACCGTGACGTCGGCAAGGGGCTCACGCCCCGCCGCCGCGCACCATGGTGACAAAACGAACCTGCTCTTCAGGCGTATCCTTGAAGACGCCGGTGAAGGTTGAGGTCAGCGTGGTTGAGCCCTGCTTGCGGATGCCGCGCATGGCCATGCACATGTGCTCGGCCTCGATCATGACGGCGACGCCGCGCGGGTTGAGTACGTCCTGGATGACACCGGCAATCTGCGCGGTCAACGCTTCCTGCGTCTGCAGGCGATGGGCGAAGATATCGACGACGCGGGCGATCTTCGACAGGCCGACCACCTTGCCGTCGGGCAGATAGCCGACATGCGCCTTGCCGATGATCGGCACCATGTGATGCTCGCAATGCGAATGGAACTGGATGTCCTTGACGATGACCAGGTCATCGTAGCCGGCGACCTCCTCGAAGGTGCGGCCGAGCTCGTCCGCCGGGCACATGTCGTAGCCGCCGAACATTTCACGGTAGGCCTTGGCCACGCGCTTGGGGGTGTCGATCAAACCCTCGCGATCCGGATTGTCGCCGGTCCAACGTAGCAAGGTGTGCACGGCAGCCTCGACTTCGGCTTCGCTCGGGCGGTCGGTGACCGGCTTTTCCATGTAGGCGGACTGGGGCATGAGCTTCTTGATGACGGCATCCATAAAAGGCGTCTCCCGTAGTTCCTCTCTCAGGAGGAACGAGTTGAACGGACCACGACCTTTCGGTGTCGGAAACTCGCCCCGTTTCCAGCCCCGTAAGCGGCGTGAACTTCCCGGCAAGGACGGTGGCGTTCGCCGCCTTGTCGATACCGGACTGCCAGCATTATATATGGTCGTGCCGAGCGAATGAAAGACGCAACAACGGCAATCGCTGTTCGCTTGGCGGCGACGGATTGGAAAATAATGATCAACGACGTCTACAACGCGAAAATTCTCGGTTTTGCCGGAAACATCGCCCGCATCGGCCGGCTCGATCATCCAGACGCGACCGCGAAGGCGCATTCCAAGCTGTGCGGTTCGACCGTTACCGTCGACCTCAAGATGGAGGACGGCGTGGTTACCGACTTCGCCCACGACGTGAAGGCCTGCGCGCTCGGCCAGGCATCGTCCTCGATCATGGCGCAACATGTCGTCGGCGCCAGCGCCGAGGAATTGCGGGCGGTGCGCGAAACCATGCTGAAGATGCTGAAGGAGAACGGCGCGCCGCCGGAAGGCCGCTTCGCCGACCTCGGCTATTTGGAGCCGGTGCGCGACTACAAGGCGCGCCATGCGTCCACCATGCTAACCTTCGACGCCGTGGTCGACGCCATCGGCCAGATCGAAAAGAAGCGCGCCGACGAAGCGGCCTGAGCGTGGGCTTTGGCCTTACGGCGGCGGGCAGATCCAGCCAGGGCACAGCCGGTTATTCATGCAATAACCTCATGTTCGCCGGCATTCTTGCGGCTTCACTTGTGTCGAGCGGCGGCTCGTGCGGGGCGGAACCAGCGCTCCAGCGCGATATCGGCGACTATCTTCAGAAGGCTATCCAAGCCTGTTGGAGCATGCCTGCCAATACCACAAGCATTGCACGCGTTCGGATCAGCTTGAACAAGGACGGATCGCTCGCCGGCCCGCCAAAAATCGTCGGCCCCGTGACACCGCCACGGGATAAGGTAGCCGAAGCCGCCATTCGGGCAATCACGCGTTGCGCGCCGTTTTCCGGGTTGGCATCCTACGCGGCCCACTATGATTTGTGGCGCGACATCGTCGTCACGTTCAACCCGGCAGACGACCCAGCGGCGTTACATCCTCCCGTGAACGTCAACGACCTCGATAAACGTCTCGAAAAATACAAAGCAAAGTAGCGGATTCTTGCCAGGCAGCGTCTCAGTCCGGCGCTTTCACCGCCTTCCTGCTGTCGGCAAACTCGCCCCTCAGCCATTCGGCGAAGGCCGCGGCCGGTTCGGAGAGATCGTGCAAACTCCTGGCCACCAGCCAATAAGCGCCGGACGCGACATCGATGTCGAACGGCTTGACCAGTGCCCCGGTCGCCAATTCTTCGCCAATCTGCAGGATATCGCCCAGCGCCACCCCATGTCCAAGCAGCGCGGCCTGCTTCGAGAGCGAGGCGTCCGCAAGCATCGGCCCGCGCGCGGGCACCGCATCGGCAGGCACGCCCGCCGCCTCGAACCAGCGCGCCCAACCCTGGCGGTTTTCCTCGTGCAAAAGCGTGAAGCGAGCAAGATCGGCCGGCTTCTCGAGGGTTGGGCCCGATGAAAGCAGCGCCGGCGACAGAACCGGCGAATCGACTGTTGAAGCCAGCCGTTCGGCCTCGCTACGGGGCCATGACGTCGAGCGTGAGCTGAAACGCAAGGCAAGTTCGGGCTGGTCGCTGCGGAACTCGATCAGCCTTGGGTCGACTTCGAGGGAAACGTCGATGTCGGGCCGCAACTGCCGGAACCGGTTGAGCCTCGGCACCAGCCACACCGCTGCGAGCGAAGGTTCGACGCTGACGCGAACCACGAACTGGGCCGGGCTGGCGGCCAGATCGCCGACCAGGCGGTCAATCGCATCGAAACTCCTGACCAGTTGAGCAAGCAGCCGGCGGCCCGCATCCGTCAGTTCGACGCGGCGATGGTGCCGTTCGAAAAGCGGTTGGCGCAGGAAGGTTTCGAGTTCGCGGATCTGCCGGCTGATCGCCGCCTGCGAGACGAAAAGCTCCTCGGCGGCCTTGCTGAAGCTCACATGCCGCCCGGCCGCCTCGAAGCTCCTCAATGCCGTCAGGGGCAGGCGTCCACGCTTCATTTTCGCATAACCCAGGATTATCCGAAGCGGAAATTATACTCGTTTGAAGGCGAAGGCCAGCAGCGGTCTAATCCGGTCAAAGGAGACACGGCCATGGTCCAGTTTCTGAACATCCTTGGCGATGTCATGCGGATCGCGACGTTTCAATGGCGTGACGAAAGACGCGATGCAGGGCATCACGACGAGTGGCCCCACCCTGGCCGGTGGGCACCTCCGGTCGACCGGCAGCCATTTCGCCGTTACCGCCCGTGACGGCGGGGCGAGCGGGATTGCGTTCTCCGGCGCAAGCGCACATCTATCAGCTGGAAACGCGGAGATCGCAGTGGGCGACCAGCACGGGCATGCGCATACAGCCGGAGCGTCGAGGCGCGGCCGCAATTGGCCCGGCCCTTGGCGCAAGACGCCCGGCCGCGTGCTCGGCACCTCGCTCGTGCGGCTTTACCAACTGACGCTGTCCGGCTTTGTCGGCAATTCCTGCCGGCATCTGCCGACCTGTTCGGAATATGCGCATGAGGCAATCGCCCGCCATGGTCTTTGGGCCGGTGGCTGGATGGGGTTGTTCCGCGTGCTGCGCTGCGGTCCATTCGGCACGCACGGCATCGACCTCGTGCCGGAGGTCCTGGCGCCCCGTTACGCCTGGTTCATGCCATGGCGGTACTGGGGGATCGGCCGTAAGCGCGGCGAAGCGCAGGGATGAGGACGCTGCTCACGCGGCACCTGCCGCGCCGGTTTACGATCCGGTAGGGTTAACGCTCGCCTGCACAACAACTGCGCATTTGAGACAAAATCGAGACAAGAGCCCTCGCTAAGCCCGCTCGCGAACCCCTCCTGGAGCGAGCATCCCATGCGCAACATCGACCGTCTTCCCTTCATCTTTGCCGGAATCCTGTTCCTGCTTGCCTGGCTGTTGGGATTTCCGATGCGTGCTCAATCGGCGCCGCTCGCGGATGTGCATTGTACGCTCATCGCCGACGCCCAGAGCGGCAAGACGCTTTACCAGGACGGTACCTGCGACCAGCGCTTCAGCCCGGCATCGACGTTCAAGGTGCCGCTTTCGCTGATCGGCTACGACGCAGGCATCCTCACCGATCAACACACTCCGGCATGGGACTACAAGCCTGAGTTCAAGGCGGTGAAGCGCGACCAGAAAACCGTCGATCCGACGATCTGGGAACGTGATTCCATCATCTGGTTCTCACGCGAGATCACCCGCAGGCTTGGAGCCGACAAATTTGCCGGCTACGTATCGAAGCTCAACTACGGCAACGGCGACGTTTCCGGCAAACCCGGCAAGGATGACGGACTGACCCATTCCTGGGTGAACTCCTCGCTCGAGATCACGCCGGTCGAACAGGTCGCCTTCCTGCGGCAACTGCTCGCCGGCACGATGCCAGTGTCGGCCAAGGCGCATGAAATGACACGGGCCATCATACCGAGCTTCAAGGCCGGCGATTGGGCCGTTCAGGGTAAGACCGGCAGCACCAGGCTCGGCGAGGGCGGCAAGGACAAGCGCTCGCTCGGCTGGTTTGTCGGCTGGGCGCGGAAAGATGGCCGCCAGATCGTGTTCGCCCGGCTCGTCGTCGATGCGAAGCGGACCGACATGCCGAAGGGGTTGGCGACACGGGCCGCGTTCCTGAAGGACCTGCCGCAGCTGATGAAATGAGTTTGATTTCCACGCAATCCCAAGGGGAAGCGCTACGCGCTTCTCCCGGGAAAACCGCTGCACGCTTTTCCTGGATTTGCTTAAGCGCTTCGGCGGGCGCGGATGATGTGGCCGCCGGAATTGCTCGTCGTTGCCTTCGGTGCTCCGGAAAAGCGAGCGGCGATATCGCCGCTCTTGAGATCTTCGATCTCGTCGAAGCCGAGTTCAGTCAGGGATTTCGCCAGCTCTGCCGGAACAAAGAAGCTGATCCAAGGCTCCCCGACAGACGCGACGCGCGCCGCATGGAAGGCCTGGGCCGCCTGTCCCGCCGCATCGCGGTTCTCGGTCGGCTCGCTGTAGTCGAACACGACCTCCGAGCCGGGGATACCGGCGATCCAGGACAATGTGTTGAAGATCGCTTCCTTCGTCAGGTAGGGTACGACCCCCAGCCAGATGAAGAAGGCCGGCGCGGTCGACTGCAAACCGGCCTCGGCCAGTTCCGCAGACAGGCTTTGCCGCTCGAAATCGACCGGCACGAATCTGGTGGCGGCTGGCTCGGCAAGACCGCTATCGGCAATGCATTTGCGTTTCCAGGCTTGCGTGGCCGGGTGATCGACTTCGAACATGCTGAGGTCCGGATACGGATTGCGCAGCGAAAACGTATCGAGGCCGGCGCCAAGTACGACGAGTTGGCGGACACCGCGACGCACTGCCGCCGCCAGCCAGTCCTCGGCGAAGCGGGCGCGCGCTGCTACGAACAGGCGCATGCGCAGGCGGCGCTCGTCTTCCTGCTTAAGCTCCTGCGCCGCGGGAGCGGCTTCACCCAGAATCGCGATCGCGTAGGCATCGCGAAACAACCCTGCCTGCGGTGAAAATTGATGCAGAGCCCTCATGCGGGCGACGCCAAGGGCGGTTCGGCTGGGTGTTGCGTTTTCCATATCCACAATTCCAGACGATTGCGGGGATGTGAGCAAGCCTGGGCGACGTGTCTGCGACATCTCTGCCGACATTTCCTGACGGCCGGGCCAGTCAGCACTCTTTACCTGGCCCGGCACTGCCTCTAAAACCCGCGCGCTGCCGTTTGTCCATGTGATTGGCGCTTCCGGCTTTATCTTGTGCATGTCGTAATCCAGGACCGCCATACATTTTTGGGCGACATGCATTTCAACCACCCGCGCTCGTTTGCGGGACTGGATAGGAGAACCATATGCTGAATTCCGTTTCCCTGACATTTCCCGATGGTTCCGTCCGCGACTACGACGCGGCGATGACCGGTGCGGGCTTGGCCGAGTCGATCTCCAAGTCGCTGGCCAAGAAGGCCGTGGCCTATGCCATCGACGGCACCGTGCGCGACCTCAGTGATCCCGTGGGCAAATCCGGCAAGGTCGAGATCATCACCCGCGAAGACCCGCGTGCGCTGGAACTCATCCGCCATGACACCGCGCATGTGCTGGCAGAAGCCGTGCAGGAATTGTGGCCGGGCACGCAGGTGACCATCGGGCCGGTGATCGAGAACGGATTCTATTACGACTTTGCCCGCAACGAGCCGTTCACCCCGGACGATTTCCCGGTGATCGAGAAGAAGATGCGCGAGATCATCGCGCGCAACAAGCCGTTCACCAAAGAGGTCTGGTCGCGCGACAGGGCAAAAAAGGTCTTTGCCGACAAGGGCGAGCGCTACAAGCTCGAACTGATCGACGCCATTCCCGAGGATCAGGATCTCAAGATCTATGCGCAGGGCGACTGGTTCGACCTTTGCCGTGGTCCGCACATGGCCTCGACCGGCCAGATCGGCAACGCCTTCAAGCTGATGAAGGTGGCCGGCGCCTATTGGCGCGGCGATTCGAACAACCCGATGCTGACACGCATCTATGGCACGGCCTGGGCCGACCAGGCGCAGCTCGAAGGCTACCAGACGATGCTGGAGGAGGCCGAGAAGCGCGACCACCGCAAGCTTGGCCGCGAAATGGACCTGTTCCATTTTCAGGAAGAGGGGCCGGGCGTGGTTTTCTGGCACGCCAAGGGCTGGAAGATGTTCCAGAACCTGGTCAACTACATGCGTCGACGCCTCGACGAGCAGGGCTATCAGGAGGTCAATGCGCCGCAGGTACTCGACAAGAGCCTGTGGGAGACGTCGGGCCACTGGGGCTGGTACCGCGACGCCATGTTCAAGGTGACGGTCGCGGGCGATGAAACCGACGATGACCGCGTCTTCGCGCTGAAGCCGATGAACTGCCCGGGTCACGTGCAGATTTTCAAGCATGGGTTGAAGTCATACCGAGATCTACCCGTAAAGCTTGCGGAATTCGGCAATGTGCATCGCTACGAGCCATCGGGCGCGCTGCACGGGCTGATGCGCGTGCGCGGCTTCACGCAGGACGATGCGCATATCTTCTGCACCGAGGAACAGCTGGCTTCCGAGTGCTTGCGCATCAACGACCTGATCCTGTCGACCTACGCCGATTTCGGTTTCGACGAAATCAGCGTCAAGCTGTCGACGCGGCCGGACAAGCGCGTCGGCACCGACGAGGCATGGGATCATGCCGAGGCGATCATGGGCAGCGTGCTGGAAACGATCAGGACGCGCTCCGGCAATCGGATCAAGACCTCGATCAATCCGGGCGAGGGCGCCTTCTACGGGCCGAAGTTCGAATATGTGCTGAAGGATGCGATCGGCCGCGAATGGCAATGCGGCACGACGCAGGTCGACTTCAACCTGCCGGAGCGTTTTGGCGCCTTCTACATCGGCTCGGATTCCGAGAAGAAGCAGCCTGTCATGGTGCATCGCGCCATCTGCGGCTCGATGGAGCGGTTCCTCGGCATCCTGATCGAGAACTATTCCGGCCATTTCCCGCTGTGGTTCGCACCGCTGCAGGTGGTGGTGGCGACCATCACGTCGGACGCCGACAGCTATGCGAACGAGGTCGTGGCGAAGCTGAAAGCCGCCGGGCTGTTGGCGGAAGCCGATCTGCGCAACGAGAAGATCAACTACAAGGTCCGTGAGCACAGCCTGGCCAAGGTGCCGGTCATCCTCGTCTGCGGCAAGCGCGAGGCGGAGGAGCAGACCGTCAATATCCGCCGGCTCGGTTCGCGCGACCAGGAATCGCTTGGCCTTGCCAAAGCGATCGAACGGCTGACCGAAGAAGCGGTCACACCTGATCGCCGACGCAAGCGCGCTGCTTGATTCGGACTGTTTTCGATCGAATGGCGGTGGAGCGATCCACCGCCATTTTCATATCCCTGTCACGGCGATGTTGTACCGGAACGCTATGCTCAAGCTGAAATCGCGCGAACGACCATTTCCCGAGCTTTCCTATGCCAACCCGCACCAGCCGGCTCTGGCGCGCTGGTTCATTCATTCGGTGGAAGGCCTTTCGGGGCGCGACCGGTTCGCAGCGCTCTATGAATTCTGGCGCCATCAGGTTGTGCCGACCGGTGAGCGTGTGTTCAGCCGCATGCTGGACCTCATCGATGTAGGCGTGCGAACGCCCGACCAATGGCCGCCCGCGCAATTGCCCGACACGCCGCTGGTGATCATTGCCAACCATCCCTTCGGCATTGGCGACGGCATCGCCGTGCTGTCACTGGCAGAGCAACTCGGGCGACCTTTTCGAGTGATGATCCACAAGGATCTGCTCAGGATTCGCGAGATGGGGCCCTATTCGCTGCCAATCGACTTTTCCGAGACCAAGGACGCGGTGAAGAACAACATGGCGGTGCGCCATGAAGCGGTGCGGCTGCTCAAGGAAGGCGTCACCATCGTGGTGTTTCCGGCCGGCGGCGTCGCCACCGCGCCAAAGGGTTTTGGCCGGGCGCGCGACCTGCCATGGAAGATGTTTCCGGCCCGTCTCGTCCAGGAAGCCAAGGCATCGGTCATCCCCATGCATTTCTCCGGGCAGAACGGCAGGCTTTTCCATCTGGTCAGCGGGCCGATGAACATGGCCGAGCGCGACGGGCGCGTGGCCAAATTCGTCGGCAAGGCCTCGCTGACCTTGCGCACCTCGCTGCTCATCCGTGAATTCGCGCGGTTGTCCGGCAAGGCGATCGAGGTGCGCGTCGGCAATGTGCTCAGCTGGAGCGAACTGGAGCCGTTGCGCGACCGCAAAGCGTTGCTCGATCGCCTTTATCGCGGCGTGTTCGACTTGGCGCCAGAGCTGCCGCGTCGGCGCATTCCTTTCCTGCCGGCTCGAACGAAACTGGCGGCCTAAAGGAGTATCTCCGGCGAAAACGAGATCGCCTCCAATGCGCCGTCTCTTTGCTTTTACGCAATTCCGGACGCCAAACCGCTTCGCACCTTTGCTGGAATTGCTTCAGTCCGCGCCTTCTTCCGGATCCATGGCCGCTGCTTCGGTGGCGAGAACCTCGATTTCCTGGTTCTGCCCGCCCACGACCGTGAAATCCTTCTGATAGATCCGGTCGCGGTTCTTGGCGATGATGGTGTAGTCGCCTTCGGCGAGCACCATCGAGGCGAAAGCGCCGACGGTTTCCTTGATCGGATCGCCGGATTCGTTGAGCAGTGACCAGGATGTGTCGGCGATCGCTTCGCCACCCGCTTCGCGCACCAGCTTCATCGTGATTTCGGCGGCGTGATGCTCGACGGTGGCTTCGGTCAGCTTGCCGGCCTCGACGCGGATGTCGGAGCGGATGACGGCATTGACCGCGCCGTAGGTCGAGACGACGTGGTAGATGCCGGCATTGAGTCGCACGACGCTGTTGGGTTCGACATCGGGGATGATCAGTGCGCGGTCGCCATTGGCCTCGGCGGTGCCCTCATAGATCGAGAAGCGCAGTTTTTTCGGCGGAATGCGCACGCCTCCGGACAGGACCGCGTCGAGCTTCAGGCCGCCGGCATCGAGCACCAGGCTTTCTCGCTTGGCTTCCTTGCCGACGGTGATGCGCTTGGTGGCGCCGGCGCGGCCATAAGAGGCGTGGACCAGATAGCTGCCGGGTTCGAGCTGGAAGACGGCGCTGCCGCCATGCGCGGAGGCGACCATCGGCAATTTGCCGTTGACGGCTTCAGGCTTGAAGACGCGCCAGACGAGACCGCGGGTGATGTCGGTGCCCTTGTCGGTCAACTGGGCCGACAGGGTGATGGCGCCACCGCCGCCAAGCGCCAGCGGGGTCCCGCTCTTCGGCGTCGCATAGCTCGAAATTCCGGGAAGTTTCAGGTCGCCAACGCCATCCTTTTCCTGCGCGACAGCCATGGAGACCGGCAGCAGGAACAGCGCGGCGCAGAGCCGGACCAGGAAAAGACGCAGTCGCCCCTCAAACATGCCTTGCGTTGAAGCCCATGGCGGTGGCAATTTCAAGGCTTAAGAGTCCGATCCGTGACTCTTCAGCCCGGCGCTAGCGCGCCTTTGCCCGAGCCGCCCGAATTCCCGATGGTGCGCTTCAGCTCAAAACAGAATGTCCAGGAGACTTGCGCCCATGGCGTCGCCGATCATCGACTTCCTGCTGACCCGAAATTCAGCGCCGATTCCCGATCTCAAGGAGCCTGCGCCCAGCGACGCCGATATCGCCACGATGATTGCCGCCGCCACACGCGTGCCCGACCATGGACGGCTCGAACCCTGGCGCTTCATCCTCTATCGCGGCGAGGCCCGCATCGAGATCGGCAGACAACTGGCGGCGCTGGCTGAACAACGTGAAGGACCGTTGACAGAAGGCCGCCGCAACCAGGAACTGGCGCGGTTCTCGCGCGCGCCGCTGGTGATCGGTGTCGTATCAATTCCCAGGGAGAACCCGAAAATCCCGCAATGGGAGATGTTCCTGTCCGGAGGCATGGCGGCGCTGAATCTGATGATATCTGCCAATGCGCTTGGCTACGGCACCAACATGATCAGCAACTGGTATTCCGACGTGCCGGAGGGCAGGGCGATCCTCGGACTGGCGCCGCAGGAGCGCGTCGTTGGTTTCATCCATATCGGCTCTTATGCGGGCCAGGCGCCGGAGCGGCCACGGCCCGATCCGGCAAAACTCTATGCGGACTATACCGGACCTTGGGCGGGCTGAATGTTCTACGAGCCGTCCAAGGGGCATGGCCTGCCGCATGATCCGTCGAAGGCGATCGTGGCGCCGCGTCCGATTGGCTGGATATCGACGCTGAACAAGGCCGGCGAGGTCAATCTCGCGCCATACTCCTTCTTCAACGCCGTCTCGACCCGGCCTTTCATCGTCTGGTTTTCCTCCGAGGGCGAGAAGGACAGCGCCTCGTTCGCGCAGGAAACCGGCGAGTTCGTCGCCAATCTGGTCAGCCGCGACCTTGCGGAGAAGATGAACTACACGTCCGTCGCCGCGCCGCGCGGGGTCAACGAGTTCGTCTATGCCGATCTCGCCATGGCGCCGTCGCGTCTCGTCAGGCCGCCGCGCGTGGCGGCGGCACCCGCGGCGCTCGAATGCCGGGTGACGGAAGTGTTTCGCCCAAAGGCGCTCGACGGATCGCCAACGAGCGCCGTCGTCGTCGCCGGTGAAGTGATCGGCGTGCATATCGACGATGCCTTCCTGAAGGATGGCCTGTTCGACATCACCAAGGCCGGCAATGTCGCTCGTCTCGGCTATATGGACTATGCCAGCGTCGACGAGGTCTTTTCGATGCGCCGACCGCGCTGGGAACAAAAGTAGCTGTCAGATGTGTATACCGGCCGCCCTTGCGCGCGCCAGTAGGCGTTCGGCCAGCCGCAGATGCGGGCGGTCGAACATCTTGCCGTCGATGCCGACGACGCCGGGATTTCCCGCTGCCTCGAACGCCGCAACGATGGCCGCCGACTGTTTCACCGCCGCGGCCGAGGGCGTGAAGGCGGTGTTGATGACGGGCACCTGATCCGGGTGGATCGCCATCTTGCCGGTGAAGCCGTCGCGTTCGGCCTCGGTGCATTCCACGGCGAAGGCCGCCATGTCGCGAAAATTCGGAAACACGGTGTCGATCGCGGCGACCTCCGCGGCCCCGGCCGCGAGGATGGTTGTCAGGCGGGCGTGACGGAAGAGGTCGGTGTAGTGGCCGCGCTCGTCGCGGGCCGCACGCGCGCCGACCGCGGCCGACAGGTCTTCCGCGCCCCAGGTCAGGCCGGCAAGCCGCACGCTTGCGCCGGCATAGGTCGCGGCCGCCAGCAGGCCCGCCGGAGTTTCGGTGATGATCGGCAGGATTTTTATCGAACCGTCGGGCAGATCGTTCTCGGCCTCGCGAACCCTGAGCTTGGCTGCGAGCTGCTGCATATCCTGGCCGCTGTTCGATTTTGGCAGCATGATGCCGTCCGGCCTTGCCGGAACGAGCTTGGCAAGATCATCGTCCGTCAGCCCGGTCGAGAGGTCATTGACCCTGACATAGATCGCCGGGTTGGTTTGCCCCCTGCGTTCGAGGATGAAGCGCGCCGCTATCTCGCGCGCCTGCGCCTTGTTCCGCGGCGCCACGGAATCCTCGAGATCGACGATGACCACGTCGGCGCCGGCGCCGAATCCCTTTTCCAGCTTCCGCTCGGAATCGCCGGGAACGAACAGCAGCGAGCGCATCAGGCCGCCTTCTTCAGCATCATCGCTTGCCTGGTGCATTTGGCGACCAGATCGCCATGCTGGTTGTAGGCGCGGTGCTCGAATTCGACGATGCCACGGTCGGGCTTCGACTTGGACTCGCGCACCGAGACGACCGATGTTTCGACACGGATGGTGTCGCCATGGAAGACCGGGTGCGGAAACACGGTTTCCTTCATGCCGAGATTGGCGACCGTGGTGCCGACCGTGATGTCGTTGACCGAGATGCCGATCATCAGGCCGAGCGTGAACAGCGAGTTGACCAGCGGCTTGCCCCATTCGCTCTTGGCGGCGAAATCGAAGTCGATATGCAGCGGCTGCGGGTTCAGCGTCATCACCGAAAACAGCATGTTGTCGCTCTCGGTGACGGTCTTGCGCAGCGTGTGCTGGAAGACATGGCCGACAACAAACTCCTCGAGATATAGCCCGGCCATTTCCGTCTCCTGCGCTGTCTGACGGTTGATAGGCGCTGCATCCAGCGCTCGCAAGCCAGTTAATGAACATGGTGAACCGTTCGTAAACCATTTCTGCCTACCGTCCTCACGGGGCCGGAAACCTTCCGGCTAGGGGCGTAAGCAGACGGGCATGGTTGTTGTTTCGCATTTCCTGAAATGGATCTACACGGCCAGGGTGTCGGAGCGCGCCGCCGCGGCCAATGCGCTGGCCCGGGCCTATGTCAATTCCGAATTGCCGTTCGAGGACCGCTGCGCCGCCGAAGCGGCGCTGACGCTGCTGCTCGACGACGCCTCGTCGAAGGTGCGGCTGGCGATGGCGGAAGCGCTCTCGATGAGCCACCACGCGCCGCTGCAGATCATAAGCGTGCTTGCCGCCGACCAGCCGGAAGTCGCCGGTGTCGTGCTGGCGCGCTCGCCACTGCTCACCGACGCCGATCTGATCAACCGCGTGGCGGCGAGCCAGAAGGCAACGCAGAAACTGATCGCCGATCGGCCGCTCGTCTCGATGGCGCTGTCGGCGGCCATCGCCGAGATCGGCGAGGCGGAGGCCTGCGCCGTGCTTCTGGCCAACACCGGTGCCGCCATCGCTTCGATGAGTTTCCGCCGCATGGCGGAGCGCCATGGGCATCTGCCTTTGGTGCGCGAGGCGCTGATATCGGATATCAGGCTGCCCGCCGACTGCCGGCACATGCTGCTCATCAAGCTTGGCGAGACATTGAAGACATCGCCGCTGGTCATGGCGTTGATGGGAGCCGCGCGTGCAGAACGCGTCATGCGGGAGGCCTGCGTCAAGGCCTCGGTGACGCTGATCGAAGGCACGCGCCAGGAAGAGCATGCGGCGTTGATCGAGCATCTCAGGCTGCGTGGCGATCTGACCGCGAGCTTCCTGATCCGCACTATCGCGCACGGCAAGGTCGATTTCTTCGGCTCGGCGCTGGTCGCGCTCAGCCAGCAGTCCGAGCCACGGGTGAGGGCGCTGCTGGCCAGCGGGCACGACGTGGCCCTGCAGGCGTTGTTCCGCAGTGCCGGCCTGGCTGCCGCCACGCATGCGGTCATCCTGCGCGCGCTGAAGATCTGGCGTGAGGTTGCCAACGGCAAGCGCGTCGCCGGCGTTCAGGAGGTCAGCTGGCTGATGCTCAAGGAGTTGGGCGGGCAATCCGCCGAAGGCGATCTTGCCGCTCTGGTCAAGTCGATCCATCTCGATGCCCTGCGCGAGAACGCGCGCGGCCACGCGCTGGCGATCGCCGCAGCCTAGGTTTTATCCCTCGCGAAGAAATCCGGGAAATCCTCCATCGCCGCGGCGATGATGCGCAGGGACGCCGCGATTTGCAGCATGTCGCCGGTGGCGTTTCGCTGGGCGATGCCCGCCGCATACTGCCGGGCAACAGCGACGGTCGCTGTTTGCGGATCGCCAGGGGCACGGAAAAGCAGCTCGCGCGCCAATCCCCTCAGGAAGTTGGCGATTGAAAGCGCCGTTTCCGATGGGATGGCATGGTCTTGGCTGGCACTGCGCAGCCGCAGGATTTCCAGGCCGACCGTGACGGAGGCGACGCCGCCGCCCAGCACCGCCTCGCCCTTCCTGCCGGAATTCTGCACCAGCGGCATCAACTGATTGACCCGGTCATAAGCGAGGCTCTCGAAGGCCGAACGCCTCGGCACGCGCTCATGCAGGCAAAGCCGCGCCAGATCCTCGCGCATGGCCCGTACGATGCGGTCGGCCGCGAGCCACGGATCCGCCGGCAACACGACGATGAAGACGCCGATCGCCAGCAGGATGCCGACCAGGATCGATGCCGAACCGGCGAAGAAGGGGCCGGGATCATAGGTCATCGCCTGATGCGGGCTGAGGAAGGCCAGGAAATTGATGGCGAAGGCCGTCGCCACGCCGACATAGCGCGGATTGGCCATGGCGAGTGCCGCCGGCACCATGATGGGCACGACGAACAGCATGAACCAGCCGAAGCCCGGCAGGGCGGGAAGCGCGATCTGGCCGACGAGAAAGGCGAACGGCAAAGCGAGCAGCGTTCCCTTGAAGAAACCCCATGATACCTGCACGGGATCGGGGCGAGCGGCAAACAGGCTCGACACGACGGCAACCAGGATGACGGTGCCGGCCGCCTCCGACCACTTCGTCGTCAGCCAGAAAGCCGCGACCAACAGCGTGGCAACGGCCGCGCGGATGGCGTTGCGCGCGGCACCGGGATAGTCGCGATGCACCACCAGGGCCGGCTGCTGGCTGCCAGGACCTGGTCGGCGGGTCACCGGCGCGCGCAGCGCGTCCAGGCCACGAAGCACCTGTTTCAGCGCCTCGGCGAAATCGGCCGCTATGGTGAGGCGGGTGATGGTTCCGACCCTGTCCTCACCCTGATCGACCGAGGCATCGGGCATTTGCCGGGCCTTGGTTGAGATCGCGTCGAGCCGCGCCAACCAGGGCGAGGTATCGTCCAGCGCTCCCGGCTTGGTTGCCAGTTCGCCTACAAGGGCTTGCAGCTCCGAGCGCACCGGGATGAGGGCCGCGTTTTTCGGAGCGGCATGCGAATAGAGCGCGCGCGCCGCCGAAAGAGCCGAGAGCAGTTGTCCGATCGTGCGTCGCACCGGGTGCGCGCGCGGTGCGAAGCTCGGCGCTTCGAGCCTGGCATAGGCGCGCATCTCGCCAAGCGTCTGGGTGTCGGCGACAAGCTTCCGGTGCAGGCCGATCAGCGTTGCCCGATCCCCGCCGGAAAACGCTCCGCCGGCGTAAGTGGCGAGGTCGAGAATGCAGCGTTTCAGCCGCGAGATGATGGCGTCGCTGGCCAGTTTGGGCAGGATCAGCCGGCTGGTGAGGCCGGCGCAGACGATGCCGAGCACGATCTCGGCACAACGCGCGACCGCTAGGTCAACGACCAGATGCGGTTGCCCGAAAGCGGGCAGGCCGATGATCATGGCGGTGTAGCCGGCAAGGGCGGCGCCATAGGCTTCGGGATTGCGCAGCAGCGACGAGACGAAGGTGCAGATGCCTATCCAGACGGCAAGCACCGTCACCAGAATCCAGGGGCCGGTGCCGAACGCCGTGGTGATGCCGATTGCCGCGACACCCCCAGCAAGCGTGCCGAGCAGCCGGTAGAAGCCTTTCGCCAGCACCATGCCGGCAACCGGCTGGGCGACGATGAACACCGTCATCATCGCCCATTGCGGATGGTCGAGCTTCAGCGCATAGGCGGCGAGAAGCGCGATCATGCCAGCCGAAACGGTGCGCAGGGCAAAGATCCAGTCCGATCGCGTCGGTTGCGTCAGGCCGGCCAGGCTCGTCTCGAAATAGGTTTTCAGCCGCGCCCAGGTCACATGCCGGTCTCCATGTCAGGGACGCAAGCTAAACTCGCCAGCGGCTAGATATCCAGCACTTCCGTCTCGGCGAATTCGGCGCGTTCCTGGATGAAGCGGAAGCGGGCTTCGGGCTTGGTACCCATCAGTGCATCGACCGCATCCTTGGTCGCCGCCTCGGCGTCGATCACGTCGACCCTGAGCAGCGTGCGCTTCCTGGGGTCCATGGTGGTCTCCTTGAGCTGCGAGGCCATCATTTCGCCCAGGCCCTTGAAGCGGCCGAGCTCGACCTTGCCGCGCCCGGTGAATTCGGTGCGCAGAAGCTCGTCCTTGTGGGCGTCGTCGCGGGCATAGGCGACCTTGCCGCCTTGCCTGATCGAGTAAAGCGGCGGCACCGCCAGATAGAGATGGCCGCCGCGTACCAGCGCCGGCATCTCCTGGTAGAAAAAGGTGATCAGCAGCGAAGCAATGTGGGCGCCGTCGACATCGGCGTCGGTCATGATGATCACGCGGTCGTAGCGCAAATCCTCGTCGCGATACTTTGACCGCGTGCCGCAGCCAAGCGCCTGGATCAGGTCCGATATCTGCTGGTTGGCGGCCAGCTTGTCATTGCCGGCGCTGGCGACGTTGAGGATTTTTCCGCGCAGCGGCAAGACGGCCTGGCTGGCACGGTCGCGCGCTTGCTTGGCGGAGCCGCCGGCGGAATCGCCTTCGACGATGAAGAGTTCGGCACCTGCCGCCGCGTTCTGTGTGCAGTCGGCGAGCTTGCCCGGCAAGCGCAGCTTGCGCACCGCACTCTTGCGCGACACCTCTTTTTCCTGGCGGCGGCGCACCCGTTCGTCAGCGCGCGCGATCACCCAGTCGAGCAGTTTCGAGGCTTCTTGCGGATTGTCGGCCAGCCAATGGTCGAACGGGTCGCGTATCGCGGTCTCGACGATGCGTATCGCTTCGATCGTCGCCAGCCTGTCCTTGGTCTGGCCGACGAATTCCGGCTCGCGGATGAACACCGACAGCATGCCGGCGGCCGAGATCATGACGTCTTCCGACGTGACGATCGAGGCGCGCTTGTTGCCGACGAGGTCGGCATAGGCCCGCAGGCCGCGCGTCAGGACGTTGCGGAAGCCGGCCTCGTGCGTGCCGCCTTCACCGGTCGGAATGGTGTTGCAGTAGGAATTGATGAAGCCGTCGCCGCCGAACCAGGTCACCGCCCACTCGAGCGAGCCATGGCCGCCTTGCCTGTCGCTCTTGCCGGCGAAGATTTCGCGCGTCACCTGGAATTCGTCGCCTAGCGACGCTTTCAGATAATCCTTGAGGCCGCCGGGAAAATGGAATTCCGCCTTGGCCGGCGTCTGATCCTTTTCCTTGATGAGGGAAGGATCGCAGGTCCAGCGGATTTCGACGCCGCCGAACAGATAGGCCTTGGAGCGCGTCATGCGGTAGAGCCGTGCCGGCTCGAAGGCCGCACCCTTGCCGAAGATCTGCTCGTCGGGATGGAAACGCGTCCTGGTGCCGCGGCGGTTGTGCACCTCGCCGAGGTGCTCCAGACCGCTTACCGGAATGCCGCGTGAAAACCGTTGGCGATAAAGCTGGCGGCCGCGCGCGACTTCGACCTCGAGATGGTCCGACAGGGCGTTGACGACGGAAACGCCGACGCCGTGCAGGCCACCGGAGGTCTCGTAGACCTTGGAATCGAACTTGCCGCCCGAATGCAGCGTCGTCATGATCACTTCGAGCGCCGGCTTCTTGAATTTCGGATGCGGATCGACCGGGATGCCGCGGCCATTGTCGGTGACGGTGAGATAGCCGTCGGCGGAAAGCTCGACATCGATGAAGGTGGCGTGGCCGGCAACCGCTTCGTCCATCGAATTGTCGATGACCTCGGCGAACAAATGGTGCATCGCCTTGTCGTCGGTACCGCCGATATACATGCCAGGCCGGCGGCGCACCGGCTCCAGGCCTTCGAGCACCTCGATGTCGGCGGCGCTGTAACCCTCGCTGCCATCCTTGGCCGCGGCCGGGCGCCTGGCGGCCGCTTGCACCAGCGGATCCGCTGGGCGCGCCGGCGCGCGAACCGGCTGCGGCTGCTTGTCGATGTTGCCGAAGAGATCGTTGTTGTCGTCCATGCCAACCATAAGGGTCCGGTGCTGCGAATCACCCGTCGATACTGCCACGCTTTTCGGCGCCAAGCGACGGAGGTTCCTGTTACGTTCGGGGATTTAGCCCTTCTTACCCTAAAACCATTCGATAACCAAGCGGGCGGAAATAGGTCGAATGCCACCGCACAAGATTCCTGATTCTTTAACAATGCCGACTAGCGTGAGCCCAACATAACAAGAAACTGCAGGCGTCAGGGGTTTAGGTGTGAGGGGCAAGGCCATAACGATGATCGGCATCGCCGCCGTTTTCGGCGCGATCTCGATCTTTGCCGCGGATTTCTGGGTCAAGAGCCAAGCCCAGGCCGATGCCCAGGAGAAGACGGCCTCGATCGCCGCTCCGGCCTCACCCAGGATCGAATTCAAGACGATCGTGGTGGCGACCGCGCCATTGCGTTATGGCATGGAGCTCGATCGCACCAAACTCAGCGAAATCCCGTGGCCGCAGGATTCCCTGCCGCAGGGCGCCTTTGCGACCATCGACGGGTTGCTCGGCGAAGGTGGCCGGGTCGTGCTGTCGCCGATCGAGGTCAACGAGCCGGTGCTGCTCACCAAGCTGTCCGGACCGAACGGCCGCGCGACGCTGTCCAATATGCTGACGCCCGGAATGCGGGCGGTCACCATCCGCACCGACGAGATCGCCGGCGTCGGCGGCTTCGTCACGCCGGGCGACCGGGTCGATGTCGTGCTGACCCGCGATGCCGGCGAAATCCAGGAAGTCGCCAAGAACGCGCAAGGCGCGGCCGGTTCGACCATCACCTCGGAAATCGTCGTTGCCGACGCCAAGGTGCTGAGCGTCGGGCAGGGCGCCGACGAGCGCCAGACGACGCCGCAGGTGGCCAATTCCGTGACCATCGAGGTGACGAGCGACGGCGCGCAGAAAGTGGCGCTGGCCCGCACCGTCGGCACGCTGTCGCTTTCGCTGCGCTCCGCCAGCGAAGGCGGCGACGGCAAGAACGGCGTCACCACCATCTCTTCCTTCGGCGGATCTGTGGCTTCCAAGGCCCAGGCGGCGGCCGGCTCCCTGTTCGATGCCGTCGCAAAGGAGCCGGAGAAGCCGAAGTTCAAGACGGTCATCGTGACACGCGGCACGCAGGCCGAGGAATACAAGGTTCCTTCGCGGGATCAGAAGTAAAGACCGGTGGGGACCGGGCGGGACGGGATAATGGCGATGCATACCCTATATCGAATGACGGATCGGTTGCGTTTGGTGCGCGCCTTGGCGATGGCGGCTTCACTGGCCGCGAGCGGCATGCTCGCCTTCGTCGGCGCGGCCAAGGCGGACAACGACATCGTCCATGTCTCGTCGACCAGGAATGCGTCGATCAAGGTCGCCAAGGGCAAGCCCAAGACGATCATGACGAGCGCGGCCTTCTACCAGATCGTCATCGGCGATCCGGAGATCGCCAACGTCAATCCGCTGACCGACAAATCCTTCTATGTGCTGGGCAACAATCTCGGCACCACCGGCATTGCGCTGTTCGACGAGAACAAGCAGCTCGTCGGCACCATCGACATCGAAGTGACGCTCGACACCGACCAATTGGCGAGCACCATCCGCGCCAGCGTGCCGGACGCCAAGATCAAGGTCGGCTCGGCCAATGGCCGCGTGGTGCTTTCGGGCGAGGCGGATGACGCGGTCGCCGCCGAAAAGGCAAACAAGATCGCCACCCGCTTCTCCGGCAATGAGGAGGTGATCAATTCGGTCAATATCTCCTCGTCGCAGCAGGTCCAGCTCAATGTCCGCTTCGTCGAGATCAATCGCCAGGCCGGGCAGGATCTGGGCGCGAAATACAGCGCCAATTTCGCTTACGGCTTCGGCGGTCGCGACGTCTCGATCAATCCAGGCCCGGTCCCGGCGGCCGGCACCGGCGAGATCATCGGCCGGCTGCTGTCCAATGGCGTCTCGATCGATATCGCCATCAAGGCGCTGGAGGAGCGCGGCCTTGCCCGAAGGTTGGCCGAACCGAACCTGATTGCTCGCTCCGGCGAAACGGCGAGCTTTCTCGCCGGCGGCGAATTTCCCATCCCGGTTTCCGAAGACAATGGCAATATCTCCGTCAGCTACAAGAAATACGGCGTCAGCCTGGACTTTACGCCGACCGTGCTGAAGGACGGATTGGTCAGCCTCGACATCGCGCCGGAAGTCTCCTCGATCGATGCGTCGGCATCGTACAATATCGGCAACATTTCGGTGCCGGGGTTCATCGTGCGCCGCGCCAAGACTTCGGTCGACCTGAAGAACGGCCAGAGCTTCATGATCGCCGGGCTGCTGCAGTCCCAGAACGACATCATCACGTCTCGCATACCCGGTCTCGGCAAGATGCCGGTGCTGGGGTCGCTGTTCTCGTCGAAATCCTATCAGCGGCGCGAGACCGACCTGGTCATCATCGTCACGCCCTATCTGGTCAAGCCGGTCGATCCGTCGAAGAAAATGGCTGAGCCGACCGATGGCACACAGCCCGCCAGCAATGTCGACTATTTCCTCAACAACACCGAGGAAGTGAAGGCGCCGGACACCAACCGTGCGCTGGCGCTGGCTGACGGCAGCGCTGCGCGGGGCGCTTCCGCGACCAAAGTCGGCCATTTCCTCGACCTGCCGAAGGACTGAAGCCATGCGTCTGGTCCTGAGATCGAGCATCGCACTGCTTCTTGCCGGTTTGGCAAGCGGCTGTACCAGCGACGACTATGTGCGCAGCGAAGGCGTGACGACAGCCGCCGGTGAGGCGCAGGCCGCCAACACCGTCATGCAGATGGTCGACCCGTGGAAGTACGGCGTCCAGAACACGAGGCTTCTCGTGCCTGCCAAGCGTGGCGATGCCGGGGCCGCCACGCCCGATCAGGCGGCCGGTGCCAAGGCAGCGCAAACGACCACCGGCAACTGATCCAGACGGCGATCGACCTCATAGGCGGCAAGAATGGCAAACAGCACCAAGAAGATCCTGCTCGTATCGACAGACCGGACCTTCGCGCAGGACACGAAGACGGCCTTTGCCGCCTCCGAGATCATCCAGCTCATGACGGTCGAGAAGAACGTCACCGAACTGCGCGGCGAGGTTCAGGAGGCCGAGTTCGGCGTCGTTATCGTCGATATGGATGCGGCGAAGCTGGAAGAAATCGAGTCACTGCAACGTGTGATGCGCCGGCTCGAGGGCAAGGCACCGGTGGTCGTGGTCACGCAGGAGTTCAACGCCGCCGCTGTCCGCATCCTGGTCCAACTCAAGGTCGCCGACTTCCTGGTCAAGCCGATCACCACGGCCGACCTCGTGCGTTCGGTCGTGCGAGCGTTGCAGGGACCCGGCCGCGAGGAAAACACCGAGTCGCAAATCTACACCTTCATGCCCGCCGCCGGCGGCGTCGGCACCACGACACTGGCGCTGCAGACCGCGTTCCAGCTGCATCATTCGGTGACGCGCGGCGCCTCGACCTGTGTGGTCGACCTCAATTTCCAGCAAGGTGCCTGCGCCGAATATCTCGATCTGGAGCCGCGTTTCGACATCACCGAAATCGAGAACCAACCCGAGCGCCTCGACCGGCAGCTGCTCGATGTGATGCTGTCCAAGCACGCCAGCGGACTTTGCGTGCTGGCGGCGCCGACCCATCCGGCCGAAATGCGCTCGTTCAAGACCGATGTCGTGGTGCGCATGCTGGACCTCGTCTCGGCCTATTTCGACAATGTCGTCATCGACATGCCGCGCACCTGGTTTCCGTGGACGGAAACGGTGCTGCTCGGTTCCAACAAGCTCTACATCGTTGCTGAAATGACGGTGCCGTGCCTGCGCCATACGCAGCGGCTGATCCAGGCCGTCTATGAGACCGCCGGCAAGGAAGTGAAGCCGAACGTGATCGTCAACCGTTTCGAGCAGAAGATGTTCGACAACGGCATCAAGCAGGCGGATGTCCAGGAAATCCTTGGCGAGCATTTTGTCGGCGGCATCGCCAACAACTACCGGCTGGTGCGCGAGGCGGTCGACCGCGGCGTGCCGCTGCACGAGATCGATCCCAACGCCAATGTCGTCAACGACCTGAAGAAGATCATCCTTCCGGAAGAGTCGGTGGCGACCGCGAGCAAGTCGAAGTCGCTATTCGGTTTCGGCAGGGGCCTGTTGAAAAGGAAAGCTGGATGACCAGCCGTTTTTCCACCCTGCAGAATCGCGACGCCCGCCCGCAGCGACCGGCGGAATCGACACCGGTCGCGCATCATGCCGTCGTTATCCCGACCAGCCGAAAGGCTTTGCCGGCGAAACCGGAAGCGGCACCGGCAAAGAATGCCAACAAGGTGCTCGATGCCCGGGTGCGCATCCATCGGATGCTGCTCGAGGAGATCAACCTCGTCGCGCTGGAGCGCTTGCCCAAGGACGAGATGCGCCGGCAAGTGCATGATTTCGTATCGGAAAAAACCCGCCAGGAGCGGATGGCGATCAATACCGCCGAACTCGACGCGCTGGTCGACGATATCGTCGACGAGATGGTCGGCCTCGGCCCGCTCGAGCCGTTGCTCAAGGACCCCGACATCAACGATATCCTGATCAACGGCCACCAGAACTGTTTCGTCGAAAAGAAAGGCAAGCTGCAGCAGGTCCACATCCCGTTCAAGGACGAGGCGCATCTGCTCAGAATCGTCAACAAGATCGTGGCCGCCGTCGGCCGCCGCGTCGACGAATCGCAGCCGATGGTCGACGCACGCATGCTGGACGGCTCGCGCTTCAACGCAGCCATCCGCCCGGTGGCCGTCGACGGTCCGCTGGTGTCGATCCGCAAGTTCTCCAAGAACAAGCTTGGCCTGCACAGGCTGGTCGAATTCGGCGCCATCACGCAGAACATGGCCGAAGTGCTGGCCGCGGCCGTGCATGCCCGCAAGACGACGATCATTTCGGGTGGCACCGGCACAGGCAAGACGACGATGCTCAACGCGCTGTCGGCCTTCATTCCGGAAGACGAGCGGCTGATCACCATCGAGGACGCGGCGGAGCTTCAATTGCAGCAGCCGCACGTCGCGCGCATGGAAACGCGCCCGGCCAACATCGAAGGCCATGGCGAGCTCAAACAGCGCGACCTGGTCAAGAACGCGCTGCGCATGCGTCCCGACCGCGTCATCCTCGGCGAGTGCCGCGGCGAGGAGGCATTCGACATGCTTCAGGCGATGAACACCGGCCATGAAGGGTCGATGGCGACCATCCATGCCAACACGCCTCGCGATGCCATTTCACGCCTCGAGCAGATGCTGGGCATGACCGGCATGCCGATGACGGTGCAGTCGATCCGCAGCCAGATCGCCAGCGCCATCGACATCATCGTCCAATTGACCCGGCTTTCCGACGGCAAGCGCAAGGTGACGAGCGTCGCCGAGGTGACCGGCATGGAGGGTGATGTCATCCAGATGCAGGAAATCTTCCGCTTCGTGCGCACCGGCATGGATGCCGACGGCAGCATTCTCGGCTACTTCGAGGCAACCGGGATCCGGCCGCGCTTCCTCGAGGACCTGCGCGCCATGGGCATCGACTTTCCGGGACGCTATTTCGAACCCGGCCGGCCGCAGGAGTAGCCGGGGTGTTCGACGGCTTCAGCGCGATCTATGTCGTCTATGCCGGGGCCGCACTGACCGGCATCATGGTCGCCGAGGCGGTCTACCTGCTCTATGCCGGCCGCAGCGACAAGCGCACCGCCATCAACCGGCGCATGAAACTTCAGGAAAACAAGATCAGCCAGGAGCAGGTGCTGATCCAACTGCGCAAGGAGCGCGGTCTCGACGCGGGAACGTCGCTGTTCTCGCCGGACCGGTTCCGTGCCTTGCGCACGCAGTCGGGCATGGTGATGCCGCTGTCGAAATTCCTGACGATCACCTGCGGCGTGGCGATGGCCATGACGCTGTTCGCCATCTCGCGCGGCTTGCCGTTGTTGATGGGGCTCATTCTGTTCGTCATGCTGGTGCCGCTGCTGCCGGTCATGGCGATGCGCTCCATGCGCAAGCGCCGGCTGAAACGTTTCGGCATGCAGTTGCCGGAGGCGCTGGAACTGATCACGCGGGGCCTCAAGGCCGGTCATCCGGTTCCGGTGGCGATTGCCATGGTGTCGCGCGAGATGCCCGATCCGATCGGTACGGAATTCGGCGTCATTGCCGACGAAGTCACCTATGGTTCCGACCTGGTCTCGGCGCTGAACTCGCTTTTCGACCGGGTAGGCCACGAGGACCTGCCGTTGTTCGTCACCGCCGTGTCGATCCAGACCAGTTCGGGCGGCAATCTGCGCGAAATCCTCGATGGGTTGTCGACGACGATCCGCGAACGCGGCAAGCTGCGCCGCAAGGTGCGCGCGATTTCGACCGAAGGCCGCCTGTCGGCCTACATTTTGACTGCCGTGCCGGCGCTGCTGTTCACCGCCATCATGGCCATGATGCCGGGATATTACAGCGACGTCTGGGGCGTGCCGAAGACGTGGTACATGATCGGCGGCTCGGTTACCTGGCTGATGCTGGGCAATCTGATCATGTTCAAGATGTCGAACTTCAGGTTCTGACATGCAGAGCGTCATCGAATTCCTCGCCTCGCTCGCGCCGGCCTCGCTGATGCCGGTTGCGGTCCTCTTGCTGCTCGTCGGAGTCGCCGCGGTCGCCTGGCCGATGGTGGCGGCGAAGGGTGACCGCAATGAAGTCAAGCGCCGGCTCAAGGTCGACCACGGTCCGGTGGCGGCCAAGCCCGAACCGGTGCAGAAGAAGAATAGCGGCGTCGTGCGCGAGAAGGCGGTGAAGAGGGCGCAGGAATTCTACGCCAAGAGCGACCCGGAAAATGTCGCCCGCCTGCGTTTGAAGCTCATCCAGGCCGGTTACATGGAGCCGCGCGCCGTTGGCATGTTCTTCCTCATCCGGTTCACGGCAATGATCGGCACGACGTTCGCCGTCTTCGTGCTCAACCGGTGGATGGCCAGCCCGGACGCTACCATGACCAGCCGGTGGACCTTCATCATCCTGTCGGGCGCTGCCGGCTATTTCTTGCCGGGTCTGGTGCTGACCCAGAAGGTTCGGGAAAAGATGCGCGAATACCGCAACGGCTTCCCCGATTTCATGGACCTGATGATCGTCTGCTCCGATGCCGGCATGAGTATGGAAGCGGGCGTCGAGCGCGTTTCGAAAGAACTCGCCAAGACCTATCCGTCGCTCAGCCAGAATTTGCAGCTCGTGTCGCTGGAGCTTCGGGCGGGACGCAGCCTCGACGACGCGCTGAAGGCGCTCGCCGATCGCCTCAGCCTGGACGAGGTGCGCTCCTTCGCCACGCTCCTGCAGCAGTCGAAGGAACTCGGCACCAGCCTGTCGGGCGCGCTCAGGGTGTTTTCAGATGAAATGCGCCACAAGCGCATGTCGCTGGCCGAGGAGAAGGCGCACGCCTTGCCGGCAAAGATGTCCGTGCCGGTCGTGGTCTGCATCCTGCCGGTGGTGCTGATGATCGCCGTCATTCCCATCATCGTCAAAATGACGGGTCACTAAAGCGCGCCGGTCGCGACCGATTCGCGCGACATGCACGCAATCTGGACCTGTAACGTCCGTAATCAGCGAGAAGTCCATGCGAATACTGTTGCCCCCCCCTGTTGCTGGGCCTCGCCGCGGCGGGCTTGTCACCCGCCCAGGCCGCGGCTGGCGATTGCGGCGATGCCGCCGCGTTGGTGCAGCAGGCCTATCCGAAGGCTCTCAAGAGCGCCGATGGCGCCTCATTCACGCTCGAGCCCCACACCAGCATCGCCTTGGCGCCTCAGGACAGCGATTCGCCATTCCGCCTGATCTGCAAGATCTGGCCCGCCCATGACGATCTGCTGCTGGTCGCGGTGCCGCTGACCGACAGCGCCCAATCCAGGGACGACGGGCATGTTGGCGATATCGAGCTTCTGGTCGTCGACAGGAACAGCAAGCAAGTGCGCCAGCGCTTGCTCCAGCCCGGGCTGATAACCGACGATGCCATCGCTATCCGCAAGATCGAATTCGATACCGGCCGCTATGGGTTGGCGCCCGGTGTCACCGCCTTTGGCCTGCGTATCGAGATGGCCAATCATTCGCAGGCCAATCCCTTTAGCGAAACCGACCTGCGGCTCTATGCCGTCGCCGGCGATGCACTGCGCATGGTGCTCGATGGCCTTGTCGTTGCCGGTAATGGTGGCGAAGGCGATACCAATTGCGCGGGATCCTTTCATTCCAGTCGGGTCAGCCTGACGATGGGCGCGGCGAGACATCACGGCTATCGTGACATCACCGCGGTCGAACGGACGGATACCGACGAGCCGTCCCCCGACACGGATGGCGAGTGCCAGTCTCATCCCGGCAAACCTGTGAACCGAACCTACCGGCTGCGCTATGACGGCAGCCGTTATCCGGTTCCGGGCGAGCTCAGGGCCATGGAGCCGTAAGAACCCTGCGGTATCGAGGGCGTCGCGACCCGTGGTTAATGGCCGGTATTCGGGACACTAAAAGTTAGCCGCATTTCGGCACCGAAGCTTAATCGCTGTGCTGTAGTGTCTTTCCCTGAAGAACGACCCGGCAAATCGGGCGACGGGGCAGGGCATGCGTCAGATAAAATTTGCGGCGGTGGCCACGATGGCAACCGTCCTGATGATCACCGGGTGCACGACGAACACCAACGTCGACACGACCAAGACAACCGCCATCCAGCCGACTGCCAAGGATGTCGACACATCCGACCTGGCGGAAGGCAAGGCGCAGTTTCGCGACGCCAATTATGGTCTTGCCGAACAGCATTTCCGCAAGGCCGTCGAATTGAAGGCCGACAATGCGGAGGCCTGGATGGGGCTTGCGGCTTCCTATGACGAACTCGGCCGCTTCGACTTCGCCGACCGCGCTTATGGCCAGCTTTTGAAAGTCGCCGGCCGCAAACCGCGGATCGTCAACAATATGGGCTATTCGCAATTGTTGCGCGGCAACAAGACGAAGGCCAGGGCACTGCTGCTGGAGGCGAAGGCCGGCATGGCCGATCCCACCGTTGTCGATGCCAACCTCGCCTTGCTCAACAAGGGCTGATGCCGGTTGATCCGCGCGCCGGCCAGGGGTGCGGTTTCGGCACAGGTGGCATCGACGCTTTGTAAACCCTATCCGCAGGTTGGGTCGAGAGATTGCCTGAAAACCATGTCCGAGGGCTGCCGCTGACCTAGAATGCGGCGCAACCGCCGACGCTCGAGAGGCCCCCGCCCGATATGCTGGATTTCAGTTCGCTCCTGCTCGCAGCCGCGCTGTCGGGCATCTGTCTCAGTGTGACCATGTTCGCGATCTGGGCCACCGCGCCGCGGGCCGGATTCGTGCTGACGGTGGCATGCGGCATTCTCGTGCTCGTCGCGCATGTAATCCTGTTTTGGCGCTATACCAGGGAGCCCGATCCGCTGCTTTGCCAGATCGCGCTGGCGCTGCTCAGCCTGGGTTTTCTGATCATCTGCATTTCGGCCATGCAATATCTCGGTGTGCCGGACCACAGGCGTGTGATTGCTCCGACATTTGCCGCCATGGCCGTCTGTGCGGCCGTGACCTTCATGAGCCTTGACGGTATCGGTTTCGTGATCACCTACGCGACGGTTACCGTGCTGCTCTCGACGATCGGGGCCATGTTCTGGATCAATGGCAGTCACGATCGCCGCATCCTGCTGGTGGTTTCGTTCCTGAGCGGCACCTGTGCGCTGTCGTTTGCCCTTTGCGGCGTGGTTCTGATGGCCAAAGGGCAGTGGACGCTCGGTGTCGCGCCCGACAATTGGGCTGAACGCCTCAACTCTGTCGTGGCGGTGGCCTGTATGACCGGCCTCGGCGCTTTGACGCTTTCGCTCCACCATTTGCAGGCGCAGATCGAGCTGAAGGCCGAGACCATGACCGATCCGCTGACCGGGCTGATGAACCGCCGGGGCCTGACGTCGCTTTATGGCGAGCGCACCTTCGGCCCGTTCATGGCGATCGTCATGTTCGATCTCGATCACTTCAAACGGACGAACGACATCTATGGACACCCGGTCGGGGATCAGGTCCTGTGCCGTTTCGGTGCCGTCATCCGGAAATATGCCAGGACCGGGGCCGACGCCTTTCGCCTGGGCGGCGAGGAGTTCGCGATCATCATGTCGCGGATGACGGAAGAGCGGGCCTATGATCTTGCCAGCAAGATCGGTGTCGCTTTCGGCACGGAAGTCGTGCCCACGCCGCTCGGCCCCTTGCGCAGCACGGTCAGCGGCGGGATCGGGTTCGGCGAGGCCGACGGCAGCACCCTCGACGAGGTGCTGGCCAGGGCCGACTCCACGCTCTACGCGGCCAAGCGCGCCGGCCGAAACTGCGTCATCAGCCACAATAGGATGGGCAAGGCCGAACCGATCAAGCCGGCCTTGCGCTCCGCGTAGCTATTCCGCAGCACCCAGATAATCCGACAGCGGCGGGCAGGAGCAGACCAGGTTGCGGTCGCCGGCGACATTGTCGATGCGCGATACCGGCGGCCAGTACTTTGCGGCGGTGTCGGCGTCGCCGGCGGGATAGGCCGCTTCCAGGCGCGAGTAAGGGTGGGTCCATTGACCGGCCAGCGCCTCGGCTGACGTATGCGGTGCGTTGACCAGCGGATTGTCGGCCAAGGGCCATTCGCCTTTGGCCACTTTCGCCGCTTCGCCGGCTATGGCGATCATGGCCTCGCAGAAACGGTCGAGTTCGCGCTTGGGCTCGGACTCGGTCGGCTCGACCATCAGCGTGCCGGCGACCGGGAACGACATGGTCGGCGCGTGGAAACCATAGTCGATCAGGCGCTTGGCGATGTCCTCGACACCGATGCCGGCGCTCTCCTTGAGCACGCGGGTGTCGAGGATGCACTCATGGGCGACACGATCGCTCCTGCCCTTGTAAAGCAGCGGGAAGTGCGGGGCGAGCCGCGTCGCCACGTAGTTGGCCGAGACGATCGCCGTCTCGGTCGCCTGCTTGAGGCCGGAAGCGCCCATCATGCGGATGTACATCCAGGTGATCGGCAGGATGGAAGCGCTGCCGAACGGGGCGGCCGCCACGGCATGCGCCGAGCCTTCGCTGACATGGCCGGGCAGATAGGGCTTCAGATGCGCCCTGACGCCGATCGGACCGACGCCCGGTCCGCCGCCGCCATGCGGGATGCAGAAGGTCTTGTGCAGGTTCATGTGGCAGACGTCGGCGCCGATGTCGCCGGGACGGGCAAGTCCGACCAGCGCGTTGAGGTTGGCGCCGTCGAAATAGACCTGGCCGCCATGCTCATGGATGAGCGCGCAGAGATGGCGCGCGCCTTCTTCGTAGACGCCATGCGTGGAGGGGTAGGTGAACATCAGCGCCGCGAGATTCCTGGAATGCTCATTGGCCTTGGCGCGCATATCGTCCATGTCGATGTTGCCGTCTTCCAGGCAGCGAACGACGACGACGCTCATGCCAGCCATCGCGGCACTCGCCGGATTGGTGCCATGCGCGGAAGAGGGGATCAGACAGACGGTGCGATGGCCCTCACCGCGCGAGCGGTGATAGGCGCGGATGGCCAGCAGCCCGGCATATTCGCCCTGGCTGCCGGCATTGGGCTGCAAGGTCACGGCGTCGAAGCCGGTGATCTCCGCCAGCCAGCCTTCCAACTCGCCGATCATGGCGCGGTAGCCGGCCGAATGCGCTGCCGGCGCAAAGGGATGCAGGTTGGCGATTTCCGGCCAGCTCACCGGCATCATCTCCGCCGCGGCATTGAGCTTCATGGTGCAGGAGCCCAGCGGGATCATGGCGCGGTCGAGCGCCAGGTCCTTGTCGGCCAGCCGGCGCAGGAAGCGCATCATCTCGGTTTCCGACTTGTTCTCGTGGAAGACCGGCTGGGTCAAAAACTCCTTGCCGCGCGGCTTGCCGGGCACCGTGCTGTCGGCCGAAGAAGCAGCCTTGGCGTCGAACAGGGCTGCGATCGCCTCGAGATCGGCATTGGTCGAGGTTTCGTCGAAACTGATGCCGACATGGTCGGCGTCGAGCACACGCAGCAGCCGGTGGGTCTTTTCGGCGGCGGCGGCGATCTGGGCGGCCTTGCCTTTGGTCTCCACCGTCACCGTGTCGAAACGGCTGGAACCGAGCACCGATACACCCGCAGCCTCGAGGCCGCTTGCCAGGCGGTTGGCCAGCGCGTGGATGCGCCCGGCGATTGCCTGCAAGCCGACCGGACCATGCCAGATGGCGTAGGCGGTCGCCATATTGGCAAGCAGCGCCTGCGCGGTGCAGATGTTGGAGGTCGCCTTGTCGCGGCGGATATGCTGTTCGCGCGTCTGCAAGGCGAGGCGGTAGCCCGGCCGGCCCTTGCTATCGGTCGACTGGCCGACCAGGCGACCGGGCATCAGGCGCGTCAGCTTGTCGGAGACGGCGCAATAGGCGGCGTGCGGGCCGCCAAAACCCATCGGCACGCCAAAGCGCTGCATCGGGCCGACCGCAATGTCGGCGCCGAGCTTTGCCGGCGCGTCGGTCAGCGTCAGGCCAAGCGGATCGGCGACGAAAACGACCAGCGCGCCGGCAGCGCGAGCCTTGGAGATCGCCGCCTTGTGGTCGCCATAGACGCCGAAGGTGTCAGGCCATGAGACGAGCAGGGCGGCGGTGTTGTCGTCGATCTCCTCGCCGTCAATCTCGATGCCGAGCGGCTCGGCGCGGGTGCGCACCACGTCCAGTGTCTGCGGATGCGGCGTGCCGGCGAGCGCCACCTTGGTGCGCCTGTCGCGATGGTGGCGCAGGGCAATGCCGACCGCTTCGGCGACTGCTGTTGCCTCGTCGAGCAACGAAGCCGACGCCACCGGCAGGCCGGTCAGTTCCGTGACCAGCGTCTGGAAGTTGAACAGCATTTCCAGCCGGCCCTGGCTGATCTCGGCCTGGTAAGGCGTGTAGGCAGTGTACCAGGCCGGATTCTCGAACAGATTGCGCTGGATGACCGGCGGCACGTGGACACCGTGGTAACCGGCGCCGATGAAGCTCTTCAGCACTTTGTTCTTCGCCATGGTCGCGGACAATTCGGCAAGCGCTTCGGCTTCGCTGGCTGGCGCTGGCAGGTCGAGCGGCTGGTCGAGGCGGATCGATCTCGGCACGGCCTGACTGATCAGCGTCTCCACCGAGGGAACACCGATGACGGTGAGCATGGCTCGAACGTCGGCAAGGCTGGGTCCGATGTGGCGGGCCGAGAACGGGTAGGGGGCAGCGGTCATGTCAACAAGTTCCTGATGTCAGGCGATATGGGCTTTGTAGGCGGCCTCATCCATGAGGCTGGCGAGCTGGCTTTCGTCGGCGAGCTTCATCTTCCATAGCCAGCCGGCGCCGGTCGCCGCCGAATTGACCAGTGATGGGTCGGAAGACAGCGTGCCGTTGGCCTCGGTGACTTCACCGTCGACCGGCGCGTAGACGTCGGAGGCCGCCTTGACGGATTCGACCACGACGGCGGTATCGCCCTTGGCGAGCTTCTTTCCCGTTTCCGGCAGTTCCACGAAGACGAGGTCGCCGAGCTGCTCCTGCGCATAATCGGTGATGCCGACGGTAGCGGTGCCGCCTTCGACGCGGAGCCATTCGTGGTCTGATGTGAAATAGGTTGTTGCCATGGAATTCATCCTTTGCGGTAGCGATGAGGGGTGAAGGGCAGGGAACTGATTTCGACTGGGATCTTCGTGCCGCGCACATCGGCGAAAACTCGCGTTCCCGTCTTTGCCAACGATGTGGTGACATAGCCCATGGCCACGGGATGGCCGGCGGACGGGCCGAAGCCGCCCGAGGTGACATGGCCGACCGGGTTGCCGTCGGCGTCGAATAGCGCCGCGCCCGCGCGTACCGGCTGGCGGCCTTCGGGCTTCAACCCAACGCGCTTTTGCGCCGGGCCCCGCTCCACGGCGGCGCGCAAGGCGTCGGCACCGATAAAGGCGCCGGAAGCCCTGGTATCCCTTGGGATTGCCCACATCAGCGCCGCCGCGGCCGGGTCGGTCTCCGGTGTGATGTCCTGGCCGTGCAGGCAGAGGCCGGCTTCGAGCCGAAGGCTGTCGCGCGCGGCAAGGCCGATCCAGAGCACGCGCTCGTCCTCGAGCAGTTTGGCGACCAGGTCCCGTGCGTCCGCCTCCGGCAGGCCGATCTCGAAACCGTCCTCGCCGGTATAGCCCGACCGGCTCATGAACCAGTTTTTCCGTGGCTCGACGCCGTGCATGAACAGCAGCGAGCCGGTCTCGATGCCTGCGCGGGAAAGGGCGGCCCAGGCTTCAGGGCCCTGGATGGCCAGGAACACACGGTCGAGCGGCTCGACCTGCACATCGAAATCAGCCGCCAGCGCGCGCAGATGCTTTTCATCGGCGATGGCGTTGCCGGCATTGGCGACGACCATGAAGCGGTCGTCGCCAAGTCGGGTGACGATCAGATCGTCGAGAATGCCGCCTGCCTCATTCAGGAAGAACGTCAGTTTGGACTGCGAAATCTCGAGCGTGCCGGCGTCCAGCGGGCAAGCGCGGCTCAACAGCGCAGCCGCTTCCGGCCCGCCGACCTCGAACAGCTTCATATGCGAGATGTCGAACAGCCCCACATGTTCGCGGGTGTGAAGATGCTCCTTCATGACGCCGGCCGGATAGGTCAACGGCATCGACCAGCCGGCAAAGGCGCCGAAGCGCGCACCGGCGGCTGTATGGATGTCTTCGAGGGGAAGGTGTTTGTCGTCGCCCGTCATGTCGTCTCCAGAGTCGCACGCAATCGGTCGCTGATGGCGACCAGTCCGTGCCCCTCTGTCTGAAGCCTGAGAGACTCGCGCAGCCGGAACTCTGTCAGCGGCGCTTACACCTTCGGCGCGGGGGCAAGCCCCGACTTTCCAGAGTGTCTTTCCCGTCTACGGTTCTTTTGCCTGAGAGATTTCGGGCGATTTCCCCTTCGGCGGCAGCTCTCGCTGCTCTCTCCCGCAAACAGGTAGGACTCAAACCCTGAGCCCTCGACGCGCCATCCATAGCCCGTCGGCGACACCTTGTCACCTCCCAGCGACATCTAAGCGCGTCCCGCGCTTTAGATCTTTGTTGATGCATGTCGTTCTCCCAAAACCGCTGCACACTTTTGGTCGACATTGATCTCACAAGTCTTCGCTAACCACGCCATTTGGCGGTTTTTCAAGACACTCCTGATATAGCAGGCAGATGTGACGCGTTGGGCGGACGGGGACGACAGATGGGCGAATTGATCATGAGCGCTCCGGTGGCGGGGCTGACGTCGAAGAACCGGATTGCTGCGGAGGATGTCGTGATGCTGCGCCGCGACGTGTTCGCCGACGGCGTGGTGAGCCGCGGCGAAGCCGAGGCCTTGTTCGCGCTCGACCAGACGGCGCGAGACAAATGCGCGGAATGGGCACCGTTCTTCGTCGAGGCGGTCACCGACTACATCGTCCACCAGGAAAAGCCCTCTGGCTATATTTCGCAGGAAAATGCCGATTGGCTGGTCCGCACGATTTCGCGCGACGGCATGGTCGACAGCCGGACCGAACTCCAATTGCTCGTTCACGTCCTGGAAGAGGCGAAATCCTCGCCGGGCCGGCTTTGTGTCTACGCGCTGGAGCAGGTCGCCAATGCCGTCGTCGACGGCAAGGGACCGCTGATGCTGGGCGGTGCGCTGGTGCCTGGATTGATCGCCAAAGCGGAAGTCGAGCTTCTGCGCCGTATCCTCCATGCCCATGGCGGCGACGGCAACATCGCCATCACCCGGGCCGAGGCCGAGGTGCTTTTCAGGATCAACGAGCGGACAGCCCAGGCCAACAACGATCCGTCCTGGAACGATCTGTTCGTCAAGGCTATCGCCAATTTCGTCATGTGCTCGGCCGGTTACGAAGCGCCCACCCGCGAGGTGGCGCTGCGCCACGAAACCTTCCTCGATCACGCGGGCCCGGAATTCGGCGGTTTCTTCAGCCGCATGGTCTCCGGTGGCCTCGCCGGCATCATCGAGGCCTATCGGTCGCCGGATGACATAGAGACCGAATGGGAGGCGAAGAACAGGGCCGCCGAGGCGCTGGCCCGCCGTGCCGAGACGATCGATGCCGGTGAAGCCGGCTGGCTGGTCGGACATATCGGGGTGAACCGGCCTCTGTACGAGAATGAGCGTGCACTGCTGACCTTGATCAAGCATGCCTCGCCGGAAATCCATCCGGCACTGAAGCCGTTGCTCGACAAGGTGGCCTAAGCAGCGCCGGCCGCCGCGACCGTTTTACACAGGATGATGTTGGAATGGCCTTCGGGCCATTCCGCCAGTTCGGCCATGCGCTCGAAGCCGGCCTTTTCATACAGGCCTGGTGCCTGGAAGTCGTGGCTGGAGACCCAGATCGTCTTGACGCCGCGATCGGCGGCCTCGGCGACAAAAGCGTCGAGCAATTGCCTTGCGTAGCCGCGGCCTCGGTAAGCCTCGTCAATCCACATCAATGTGAGCTCGCACGTGCCCGCCCAGGAATAGCCGGCGGCTACTCCGATCGCGTGTCCCGCATCATCACGGATGACAAAGGCCAGTTCCCGGTCGTCGTCGCGGTCCGTCATACGCCGGTTGTCGCGATGGAGACGCTCCTCGAGCGAACTCAACTCGATGGGCGACAGATCGTGCTCGGCCTCTATGCGGGCGGCCATCAAATCCCGCCGTACCAGTCGTAGCCGTTGTCCTCCCAATAGCCGCCGCGGCCGCCGCCAATATTGGCGAAGCCGTCGACCAGTTCGATCTTGTAGAGATATTTCGGCATCTTGTAGCCGAGCTGGCGCTCGACACGGACGCGCAGCGGCGCGCCGTTCTCTACCGGCAGCGGCTTGCCGTTCAGGCCATAGGCAAGGATGGTCTGGGGATGGCGGGCATCGATCAGGTCGATCGTCCCGTAATATTTGATGTCGCCCGACAGGCTGCGGTCGATCGTGTCGAGGCAGTGGAACATGACATAGCGCGCCTGCGGCTTGACCACCGCCTGGTCGAGCAGCAGCGACAGCGGCGTGCCGGTCCATTTGGCGATGCAGCTCCAGCCCTCGACGCAGTCATGGCGCGTGATCTGGGTGCGGCTCGGCATGTTCATGAGCTGCTCGCGGGTGAGCGACAGCGGCTTTTCGACGAGGCCTGAAACCTCTAGGCGCCAATCGGCGAAGTTGTTGGCGAGCAGGGCCTTGTATGCGTCGTCATCCGGCGCGGTGACGCCGTTCGGCCGCATTGGCTGACGAATATCGGCTTCAGTGAATTCCGGCGCCAGCGAACTGCCACCGCCCAGCAACCGTTGTGCCCTGTGGGTCAGGCCATTGGCGTTTTCGAGGAAACCGCGCAGGCCGCTGCCGATGCTGAGCTGGCTGTCGAAGGCGTCGCAACCCGACAGCATGATGCCGGAAGCGCCAAGGCTGGCGGCGGTGAGGAATTTCCGGCGGCTGATCTCGAATTTTGCCATGTCAGGCACTCCTCTCGGATGTGTTGTCGTCATGCGCGGGAGGATCGGTGCGGTACCAGCCGGTGATGATCGAACGCAGCTCATTGATCGGGCCGGCGGCCAGAATCATCAGGATGTGAATGATGAAGAAGGCAACCAGCAGAGCCATGACGGTGAAATGAATAGTGCGTGCCGTCTGCCGCCCGCCGAGCAGATCGTTGAGGAAGGGCAGCACCGAATCCATGCTCGGCGACATGGCGAGGCCCGTGATAATCATCAGAGGCAAGAGCACGAACAGCACGCCGCCATAGGCCATTTTCTGCAATGTGTTGTATTCGCGCGTGTGGTGGAATTTGAGCCTGGCGTGATTGGCGATGTCCTGTGGCAAGCGTTTGAGGTCATCCAGGCGCGGCGCCAGATCGCGGCGGATGTGGCCGTTGATCAGGCCGGCGACCAGCCAGACCAGCAAAGTCGCAGTCAGGATCCAGGCAAAGAAGAAATGGATCACACGGGCGGTGCCGAGGTCATAGTAGGAGGGGATCGTCGCCCAGGATGGGAAACCGCGCGCCGTCTCGTTACCGGCAGGACCCGACCAACCGAGGACGCCTGTCGTGTCGAAGCGGTGCCCGAAGATTTCGGTGTAACCGCGCGGACCGGCATTGGTGTTTTCGGCGCCTATGGCGAAAATGGTGTTGCTGTAGCCGAAGCCGGATTGCTTGCCGATGTAGAGCTGCGGCCGGGCATTGAAAATCTGCAGGCCGGATAGCAGCATGAAAAACAATGAGATGGCCCAGAGCCAGTGTGTCAGCCGCGTCCATCGCGACTGCCGGTAGATCAATGTTTTCTCTTTTGAAGCGGGGACACCCGGTCCAATTTCGGATTGGCTTCTGGCAACCGATTCCATCTTGTCTGGTCTCCCGGCCTTGCGGCTTGGCCTACGTGTTCATTGTCCTCCTGATACGTCGCGATCCAAACCGATGTTTCATCCGATCACGGATTTATTACGGACCGCCCAGGCTGACGGCGAGATTGACGGCCGCGGCCACGATGACGGTGTTGAAGAAGAACGACAGGACCGAGTGGACAAGCACGACACAACGCATGTGCGTCGTGGAAATGTTTGTGTCGGCGGTCTGTGCCGTCATGCCGATGACGGTCGAGAAATAGAGGAAATCCCAGCCCTCGGGGCGTTTGTCGCCCGGGAACAGCAGACCGCCGACCGGGATTTTCTTGTTGGTCTCGGCGTCGACCGCATCGCCGTCCATCCAGTAGACATGGGCATAGTGGAGCGCCGCCATGGCATGGATGGTGAACCAGCCGAGCGGGATCGACAGCAGCGCGAAGCCGAGTTGGATCGGGTGATCCCCATCTTTCCGATTGATCAGCAGGAACAAGGAGACAACGGCAAAGCCGACGACAACGAGCGTCACCGCGAAGATGACCAGCACCGGCTGATCGGTGGCGCGTGCATTCTTGCTGAGATACTTGCCGGTGAGTTTGGGCATCTGGCTAACGACAAGAATGACGTAAGCGGCAAAAAATGCGTTGGCGCCGATCGAATAGGCGAGCGGGGCGTGCAGCAGCAACGCCACAAGCAGCGCAAACGCACCGAGACACGCCGATACCGCAAACAGCATGTGGCGCTGCATGGGTTTCTCGATCGGGGTTTCGGCGGCCATGGCGGTCTCCACCTGGATGGCGCTTTGTTGCTAGTCCGGTGTGGCGGATTTCAGCGCGCGCCGCAAGATACGGTCGAGTTCGCCGAGGAACCGCGAGCGGTCCTGCGGCGCGAAGGCGGCATTGTAGCCCTTGCTTTCGCCGGTTTCGCGCAGATGCTGCTTGAGGTCCCGCATCGCTACCGCCATGCCGATCGTTTCCGGTGTGAAGGGCCGCCCGGTCGGTCCCAACACATGCGCGCCGAGCTCCACCGTGCGGGCGGCAAGCGGAATATCCGCTGTTACCACGATGTCGTTTGATTTCGCGTTGTCGACGATCCAGTCGTCAGCGGCATCGGCGCCCTTGGAGACGACGACATTGCGGATCATCGGGTCGCGCGACGGCCGCAGGCCGCCATTGGAGACGTAAGTGACCACGACGCCATGGCGTTCGGCGACCTTTTCGACCTCGGCCTTGACCGGGCAGGCGTCGGCGTCGACGTAGATGGCGGGTGCGGGCATCGTCTCTCCAGAAACAAGCAGGGGCCGGAAACGCAACCGGCCCCATACCTGAAATGTCACAGTTGTCAGGCGGGCAGCGCGCCGGACTTCTTGGCCGTCCAAGTGGCGATGTAATCCATCAGGCCCGGATTGAGGCAGTCATAAGGCTCCAGCCCGATTGTCTTCAGCCGGGCCCGGATGCCGTCCATACGCTTGGGATCAACTCCGGATTCGATGATCGACGAGACGAAGGCGGTGAAGCCCGGTGGCGACCAGCCATCCTCCTCGAAGCGCTCGGGATGGATGAAGGACAGGCCCTTGAATGGATGGTCGCGCTCGACCGGCCCGTGCATGTGGACGCCGCAGCCGGTGCAGGCATGGCGCTGGATCAGCGCAGAGGGGTCGACCACTTTGAGCTTGTCGCCGTTCTCGGTGACGGTGACGTCGCCGGTGCCGGCAACCGCCACCACCGAGAACACCGCGCCGTCAGGCTTCCAGCATTTGGTGCAGCCGCAAGCATGGTTGTGGGCGATCTGGCCCTTGACCTTCACCTTGACCGGCTTGCTGGTGCAGGCGCAGACCAGCGTGCCGCCGGCAAAGCTCGCGCTTTCCCTTGGCAGCCCATTGTCGATTTTCGGATGCAGTTTCTCCGCCATTCCATTTCCTCCCATGTTTCACCACAGAGGTCGCTGGCCGATTGGCAGGCGGCATGTGGCCGTCTTCAGTAAACCACGACACTCCGGATCGACTTGCCCTCATGCATCAGGTCGAATCCCCTGTTGATGTCCTCTAGCTTCAGCGTATGGGTGATCATCGGGTCGATCTGGATCTTGCCGTCCATGTACCAGTCGACGATCTTGGGCACGTCGGTGCGGCCACGCGCGCCGCCGAAGGCGGTGCCCATCCAGCTGCGGCCGGTGACCAGCTGGAACGGTCTTGTCGAAATCTCCTGGCCAGCGCCGGCGACGCCGATGACGACGGACTTGCCCCAGCCGCGATGCGAAGCCTCCAGCGCCTGGCGCATCACCTTGGTGTTGCCGGTGCAGTCGAAGGTGTAGTCGGCGCCACCGATCTGGTCGGCGCCGCGCTTGGTCATGTTGACGAGGTGGGGAACGATGTCGCCCTCGATCTCCTTCGGATTGACGAAATGCGTCATGCCGAAGCGCTCGCCCCAGGCCTTCTTGTCGTTGTTCAAATCGACACCGATGATCATGTCGGCGCCGGCAAGTTTCAGGCCCTGGATGACGTTGAGGCCGATGCCGCCGAGGCCGAAGACCACTGATGTGGCCCCTTGTTCGACCTTGGCGGTGTTGATGACCGCACCGATGCCTGTGGTCACGCCACAGCCGATGTAGCAGATCTTGTCGAAGGGAGCGTCGGGGTTGACCTTGGCGACCGCGATCTCGGGCAGCACGGTGAAGTTGGAGAAGGTCGAGCAGCCCATATAGTGAAAGATCTTGTCCTTGCCGATCGAGAAGCGCGACGAGCCGTCGGGCATCAGGCCTTGCCCCTGGGTGGCGCGGATGGCGGTGCAAAGGTTTGTCTTGCGCGACAGGCAGGACGGGCACTGCCGGCATTCGGGCGTGTAGAGCGGGATGACATGGTCGCCCTTCTTGACAGAGGTAACGCCCTTGCCGACATCGACCACCACGCCGGCGCCTTCATGGCCGAGAATGGCCGGGAAAATGCCTTCGGGATCGGCGCCAGACAGCGTGAATTCGTCGGTGTGGCAGATGCCGGTCGCCTTGATCTCGACCAGCACCTCGCCATCGCGCGGTCCCTCGAGGTCGACCTCCATGATCTCCAGCGGCTTTCCGGCGGCGACAGCGACTGCGGCGCGGGTTTTCATCGGGCAATTCCTCCAAGGCGATTTTTGTGTCCAAGTTTTCAGGTTTTGGGCTGCTCATCAACTGTCAGATGAGACGAAATGTCGGCTTTGTTGACGCAGATAGCACACCATTCGACAACCGGTTCGGCAGAGAGCGCAATGGCGCGTCGCTGGCGCGGCTTTCATGTCGTCCATCGCGGTACTTGAGACATGGCGACATAGTCCATAGAACTGAACCGTTCGCCGGAGGGGAATTCTGCCCGCATGTTCACCAAGATCCTGATCGCCAACCGTGGCGAGATCGCCTGCCGCGTCATCAGGACGGCGCGCAAGATGGGCATTGCCACGGTCGCCGTCTATTCCGATGCCGATCGCGATGCCGTGCATGTCGAGATGGCCGACGAGGCGGTGCATATCGGGCCATCGCCGGCGGCGCAGAGCTATCTCGTGCCGGAAAAGATCATCGCCGCCTGCAAGGCGACCGGCGCTCAGGCGGTGCATCCGGGCTATGGCTTCCTGTCCGAGCGAGCCGTGTTCTGCGAAGCACTTGAAGCGGAAGGCATCATATTCATCGGCCCGAAACCCAAAGCCATCAAGGCGATGGGCGACAAGATCGAATCGAAGAAATTCGCCAACGCCGCCAAGGTTTCCACCGTGCCCGGCTGGCTCGGTGTCATCGAAAATGCCGACCATGCCGAAAAGATCGCCGGCGAGATCGGCTATCCCGTCATGATCAAAGCCTCGGCCGGCGGCGGCGGCAAGGGCATGCGCATCGCCTGGGACCAGACTGAAGTGCGCGACGGGTTCGATCGGGCACGCTCTGAAGCCAAGACTTCGTTTGGCGACGACCGGGTGTTCATCGAGAAATTCGTCGTCGATCCCCGCCATATCGAGATCCAGGTCCTGGCCGACGCGCATGGCAACGCGCTCTATCTCGGCGAGCGCGAATGCTCGATCCAGCGCCGCAACCAGAAGGTCGCCGAGGAGGCGCCATCGCCCTTCCTCGATGCCAAGACCAGGAAGGCCATGGGCGAACAGTCGGTGGCGCTGGCCAGGGCCGTCGACTACCAGAGCGCCGGCACCGTCGAGTTCATCGTCGACAAGGACAAGAACTTCTATTTCCTTGAAATGAATACACGATTGCAGGTCGAGCACCCCGTGACGGAACTCGTCACCGGCATCGATCTGGTCGAGCAGATGATCCGCGTCGCCGCTGGCGAAAAGCTGACCTTGAAGCAGGGCGACATCAAGCTGGACGGCTGGGCGGTGGAAAGCCGGCTCTACGCCGAGGATCCCTATCGTAATTTCCTGCCTTCGATCGGCCGGCTGACGCGCTACCGGCCGCCGGAGGAGGGGCAATTCGGCGACATCGTCATCCGCAACGACACAGGCGTCACGGAAGGCTCTGAGATTTCGATGTTCTACGATCCGATGCTCGCCAAGCTGTGCACCTGGGCGCCGACTCGGCTCGAGGCAATAGACGCCATGTCGGAAGCGCTCGACAGGTTTGTGGTCGACGGCATCGAGCACAACATCCCGTTCCTGGCGGCGCTGATGCAGCATCCGCGCTGGCGGGAAGGGGCGATATCGACGGGCTTCATCGCGGAGGAATATCCCGACGGTTTTGCCCCCATCGTGCCGAACAGCGAGGAAAAGGCCGTGCTGGCGTCGATCGCCACCGCGGTGGAACTGCTGCGCCGCGACCGTCTCGACCGGCTGGGCGGGCGGCTGGCGCCGCATTCGGGAGCGCTCAAGCGTGATTGGGTGGTCAAGATCGGCGAGGACTATCTCTCGGCGTCGATCCTCGAAGGCATGATTTCCATCCCGATGGAGATCGACCTGTCGATCGACGGCGGCAAGGCGCTGACCGTTGCATCTGACTGGCGGCCCGGCGACCTGATCTGGCGCGGCACGGTCGGCAAGCACAGGGTCGCCGCCCAGATCCGGCCTGTCGCCAATGGCCTGCGCATCGCCTGGAAAGGCATGTCGGTGACGGCGCGTGCCATGCTGCCGCGCACCGCCGAGCTTGAACGGCTGATGCCGGAAAAGGTGGCGCCGGACACGTCGAAACTGCTGCTCTGCCCGATGCCCGGGCTTGTCGTGTCGATCGCCGTTGCCGAGGGCCAGGAGGTCAAGGCCGGCGAAACCTTGGCCGTGGTGGAGGCCATGAAGATGGAAAACGTGCTGCGCGCCGAGCGCGATCTTGTCGTCTCGAAACTCAACGCCAAGCCGGGCGACAGCCTGGCTGTCGACGCGGTAATCATGGAATTCGCGTGAGCGGGCTGGAAGCCTGTGGTCAGTAGTCGTTTGTGCTGGACTGGTATCGCCCGGTCCCGGACAATACATTCTCATCGACTCAAAGACCTTCGGCAGCGCGAAAAACCATGGCGGACGACAGACTTCCACGCGACCCACTGAAGCGCGAAGCCGCGATTGCTGCCGCGCGGCCTGAAATACCGGCACGGCCGTTCGTCCATCTGCGCGTGCATTCGGCCTATTCGCTGTTGGAAGGCGCGCTGCAACTCGGCAAGATCGTCGGCCATGCCGTCAAGGACGAAGCGCCGGCCATCGCCGTCACCGATACCAACAATCTGTTCGGCGCGCTGGAGTTCGCGCAGAAGGCGGTGAAGGACGGCATCCAGCCGATCATCGGCTGCCAGATCGCTCTCGCCTTCTCCGGCGAAAACAGCGATGGCCAGCGTGATCGCCGTCGGCAAGGTCCCGACATGCGGCCGGTGGTGCTGATCGCGGCCACCGAAGCCGGCTATTCCAATCTCGTCCGGCTGGTCAGCCGCGTATACCTCGAAACACCGCCCGGTGAAGCGGTGCACCTGACCACCGAAATGATGGACGGCCAATGTGACGGCCTGATTTGCCTCAGTGGCGGGCCGCGCGGTCCGATCGGCATAGCCCTGAAGGAAGACCGCCGCGATCTCGCCGAGGCGCGCCTGCTCACGCTCAAGGCGATGTTCGGCGACCGCCTCTATGTCGAACTGGACCGGGTTTCGGGTTATGATCGCATGATCGAGAAATCCTCGATCGATCTCGCCTATTCCCATGAATTGCCGCTGGTCGCCACCAACGAGGCCTTCTTCTCGTCGCTCGACGAGTATGAGGCGCACGATGCGTTGATCGCCATCGCCGAAGGTTCGGTCGTCGCCGTCGACACCCGCCGCCGGCTATCGCCGGACAATTTTCTGCGCAGCCAGGCCGACATGGCGAAATTGTTCGCCGACCTGCCGGAAGCGATCGACAACACGGTCGAGATCGCGTTGCGCTGCTCCTACTATCCGAAAACCCGTAGCCCGATCCTGCCGCGTTTCACGGGCGGCGATGCCTCCGACAAGGACGCCGCCGAAAAGGCCGAGGCCGAGGAACTGGCCCGCCAGGCGCGCCAAGGGCTCGATGCCCGGCTTGCCCTGCACGGACCGACACCGGGCTACACGGTCGAGCAATATCGTGAGCGGCTCGAATTCGAGCTTGGCATCATCGAGAAGATGAAATTCCCCGGCTATTTCCTGATCGTCGCCGACTTCATCAAATGGGCCAAGGCACAAGGCATTCCGGTCGGGCCGGGGCGTGGTTCGGGTGCCGGTTCGCTGGTCGCCTATTCGACGACCATCACCGACATCGATCCGCTGCGTTTCTCACTGCTGTTCGAACGCTTCCTCAATCCGGACCGCGTGTCGATGCCCGATTTCGACATCGACTTCTGCCAGGATCGCCGCGAGGAGGTGATCCGCTACGTCCAGCAGAAATACGGCCGCGACCAGGTCGGCCAGATCATCACCTTCGGTACGCTGCAGGCGCGCGCGGTGCTGCGCGACGTCGGCCGTGTTCTGCAGATGCCCTATGGCCAGGTCGACAAGCTCTCAAAAATGGTACCTCAGAACCCTGCCAATCCGGTCAAGCTCGCCGATGCCATCGCCAACGAGCCACGCTTTGCCGAGGAGGCCGAGAAGGAGCCGATCGTCCAGACGCTGCTCGACATGGCGCAGAAGCTGGAAGGCCTCTACCGCCATGCCTCAACGCATGCCGCCGGCATCGTCATCGGCGACCGACCATTGTCGGAACTGGTGCCGATGTACCGCGATCCGCGCTCGGACATGCCTGTCACCCAGTTCAACATGAAATATGTCGAGCAGGCCGGGCTGGTGAAGTTCGACTTCCTCGGCCTGAAGACGCTGACGGTGCTGGAGACCGCCGTAAAGCTGATCCGTCGCCGCGGCATCGACATCGATCTCGCGACCATCCCGCTCGACGATCCCGAGACCTACGCGATGCTCTCGCGCGGCGAGGTGGTTGGCGTGTTCCAGGTGGAAAGCGCCGGCATGCGCAAGGCGCTGATCGGCATGCGGCCCGACTGCATCGAGGACATCATCGCGCTGGTCGCGCTCTACCGGCCGGGCCCGATGGAAAACATCCCGACCTACAACGCCAGAAAGCATGGCGAGGAGGAGATGGCCTCGATCCATCCCAAGATCGACCATCTGGTGAAGGAGACGCAAGGCGTCATCGTCTACCAGGAACAGGTGATGCAGATCGCGCAGGAGCTGTCCGGCTATTCGCTCGGCGAAGCCGACCTTCTGCGCCGCGCCATGGGCAAGAAGATCCGCGCCGAGATGGACAAGCAACGCGAGCGCTTTGTCTCCGGCGCGGTCGAGCGCGGCGTCGCCAAGCCGCAAGCCGACTTCATTTTCGACCTGCTGGCCAAGTTCGCCGACTATGGTTTCAACAAGTCGCACGCGGCCGCCTACGCTGTCGTCTCGTACCAGACCGCCTATCTCAAGGCGCATTATCCGGTCGAGTTCCTGGCAGCGTCGATGACGCTCGACATGGGCAACACCGACAAGCTCGCCGACTTTCGCCAGGATGCGCTGCGCCTCGGCATCGAGGTCCTGGCGCCGTCGGTGATGACCAGTTTTCGTGCCTTCGAGGTCGGCGAGAACCGCATCTATTACTCGATGGCTGCCCTCAAGGGCGTCGGCGACGCCGCGGTGGAGCACATCGTCGCCGTTCGCGGCGAAAAGCCGTTCAAGAGCCTGGCCGATTTCTGCGAGAGGGTCGACCCGAAGATCGTCGGCAAGCGGGTTTTCGAAAGCCTGATCATGGCCGGCGCGCTCGACTGCTTCGGCCACGATCGCGCCCAGATGTTGGCTGGCGTCGAGCGGATGATGGGGCTGGCGTCACTCGCCCAGCAGAACGCCGTTTCCGGCCAGGCCGATATTTTCGGCGCCTCGCTCGGCGCCCAGTCGCAGGCGCTCAACCTGCCGCCGACCGATCCGTGGCTCGCCGCCGACCGGCTGCACCGCGAATTCCAGGTCGTCGGCTTCTATCTCTCGGCGCATCCGCTCGACGAGTACAAGGCGGCGCTGCAGAAGATGCGGGTGCAGAACTGGGCGGAGTTCTCCGCTGCCGTCAAGCGCGGCGCTTCCGCAGGCAGGCTTGCCGGCACCGTTACCAGCAAGCAGGAGCGCAAGACGCGCACCGGCAACAAGATGGGCGTGGTGGCCTTTTCCGACACCTCCGGCCAGTACGAGGCCGTGTTGTTTTCAGAAGGATTGGCCCAGTACCGCGATCTCCTCGAAGCCGGCCGCTCCGTTGTCATCACCGTCGCGGCGGAAGACAGGCCCGAGGGTGTCAACCTGCGCATCAACTCCGTCCAATCGCTGGAAGACGAAGCAAGCCGCATCCAAAAGGCGCTGCGCATTTTCGTCCGGAACGATGGGCCTGCCTCGATGATCCAATCCCAGCTCACCCAGCGCGGTGAGAGCCAGGTGAGCATCATCGTGATCAAGGAAGAGGCGCAGGGCGAGGTCGAGATTGCCTTGCAGGGCGGCTATCGCGTCTCTCCGCAGATCGCCTCGGCGATGCGCGCCGTGCCGGGCGTGGTCGAAGTGGAACTGGTGTGATCTGCGCACTTGCCAGACGGCAATCCCAGGGAAGGCATCCGCTGCTCACGCTGTCGCGATCGGCATGACAGGCGCCGACAGCAAGGCACCGCAGGGTCTCTCCGTGACGGCACAGCTGCGCGACACGCTGCGCAGGCTCTATCATGGACGCTCGCCCGCCGCGTTCCGGTTCCAACTGATCGCTGTCATCATCGACCTCGCCATCATCGCCTTCTTCATCGCCACGCCGGTCATCCAGCAATCGGCCTCGTTTCTGTGGCTGGACTATGCCGTGGCGGCCCTCGTCGCCGCCGATCTGGGCGCCAGGCTGCTGGCCTCAAACGACATGCTGCGCCTGATGAAGCAGCCGACCTTCTGGGTGGATGCCTTCATCCTTCTGACGTTGCTGATGCCGACGGCGCTCGCAAATCTAGGCTTTCTGCGCATTCTGCGGCTGTGGTCGCTATCGCGCAGCGGTTCGATCTGGCGGCATTTCGAGATGCGCGGCCTGAGACCCTGGCGCGAGGCAAGCCACGCGGTCATCAATCTTTTGACCTTTCTCTTTGTCATCACGGGCTTCGTCTACACATTCTTCTTCCGCAACGGAGCCGGGCTGGAAAACTACATCGACGCGCTCTACTTCACCGTCGCGACCGTAACGACGACCGGCTTCGGCGACATCGTGCTGCCGGGCATCGCCGGCAAGCTGACGGCGATCGTCACCATGATCATCGGCATATCGCTGTTCGTCAGGCTGGCGCAGGCGATCTTTCGGCCGGCCAAGGTGTTCTTTCCATGCCCGCAGTGCGGGTTGCAGCGGCATGAACCGGACGCCGTGCACTGCAAGGCCTGCGGACACGTCCTCAACATACCGAACGAGGGCGACTGATCGGCGGCGGTTTTACGAAGCGGCCACTTCCGCCGGCCTTGCCGGTTTCCGCTGTAGATTGAGCAGGTTGCCCATCAGGATGAGCAGTGCGCCGCCGGCGGTGAAAGCGTCGATCTGTTCGCTGTAGAGCAGCCAGCCGATCAGCGCCGACAACGGCACGCGCAGGAAATCCATCGGCGAAATGACGGTGGCGTCGGCATAGCCAAGCGCGCGGGCCATGCAGAAGTGGGACGACATGCCGGTGAAGGCAATCAGCACGATCCACGGCCACAGTTGCAGTGGCGGGTTGCGCCACTCGTAAAGGGCTGGAACGAGGCCGACCACCGACTGGATGATCAGCATCCAGAAGATGATGCGTACGACGCTGTCCGTCCGCGTCAGCGATTTGACCATGACCACCGAGATGCCGAAGCAGACCGCGGCGCCGAGCACGACGAGATGGCCCGGATCGACCGAGCCCACACCGGGCCGAACGATGACCACCACGCCGATCAGGCCCAGCACGATCGCGGCAAGCTTTGGCCTGGACAGCCTTTCACCAAGAAAAGTCACCGCCAGGATAGCCGTCCAGATCGGTGTGGTGAATTCGATCGAAATCAGCACGGCCAGCGGAATCAAGGTCAAGGCGTAGAGCCATGCCGCCTGCCCGGTATAGTGGATGACGTTTCGGGCGAGATGGGCGAGGGGACGTTGCGTGCGCATCGCCGCAAACCCGCCGCTCGCAAACACCAGCGGCAAGAGGATAAAGAAGCCGATCACCGAGCGCAGTTCCAGCACCTGGAAGACGTTGAGTTCGGCCGTGGTGGCGCGGCCGGCGACAGACATCGCCAGGAACGACGTGATCGACAGCGCCATCCAGAACGCGGCCTTGGGGATCGAAGGGGTGGGTGCCATGTCCGCTATGTCGCAAGCCGGGGTTTTTGCCGCAACCACTAGCCGCCCCATTTGACTGGGCCAGAGACTTTGCGCGCTGCTGCAAAACAGTCTTGTCGGAACCTGACATGGCAAGGTGCGTTGAGTCGCTGGATCCCGCCTGAGCATCGCCGATTGCCCCTCCACCCAGTCACAAGGAGACCTTCGATGACATCACTCACGCGGTTTGCGCTTGCTGGATGCCTGCTCGTCGCGGCCACTGCCGCGCGTGCCGACGACAGCAAATTTCTCCAGTCCTTCCAGGGCAGTTTCGCCGGCAAGGGAACTGTTCAGGTGACGACGCAGGCGCCGACGGTCAGCGTTTCCTGCACATTCAAATCGGATGCGACATCGTCTTCGCTGTCGCTCGACGGCAACTGCCGCGGCCTGATCCTGGTGACACGCGCCATCAGCGCCCGTCTGAAGACCAGCGGCGCCAAATACAGCGGCGTCTATGTGGGATCGCGCACCGGACCGGCGCAGCTGAACGGAAATCGTTCTGGCAATGCCATCAACCTCGCCATCCGCTGGGCCGAGGAGGTCAATGGCGACCGCACCGCGCAGCTTACCGTACAGAAAAACGGGGCGGACGGCATTGTTTTGACCGTGGTCGACCGTGATCCCAAGACCGGAAAGAGCGTCGTGACCAGCCGCATCGACCTTCGACGCAGCTGATCTGGTTCAATCCTCAAGCGGCTCCGGCGGATGGGCGTCGCGGCCCTTGCCGAAGGTGTAGCCGGTTTGCACCGCCTTGCGCCCGAATTTGTCGCGCAACGCATCGATGGCGCCTTCGGCCATAGCGCGCTTGCGCGACTGGACATCGACCAGATCCGGTGGGTCGGCCTTGCCGTCATCCGAAAGGTCGCTGACGCCGATGCCAAGCAATCGAAATTTTGTCCCGTCCGTCTCCTTGCGAAGAAGCTCCACGCCGGTCGAAAAGATGCGGTCCGCGAGCCGGGTCGGGTCGCCAAGCTGACGGTTGCGCGTGCGCAGCTTGAAATCCTGGGTCTTCAGCTTCAGCACCACGGTGCGACCCGCAATGCCTGACTTCTTCAGCCGCGCCGAGACTTTTTCAGAAAGGCCCCTCAGCACCGAGGTCAGCTCGTCCAGCGAGGCGATGTCGGTGTCGAAAGTGGTTTCGGCCGATACGCTCTTGGCATCCTGGTCGGGGTCGACGCGGCGGACATCCTCACCGCGCGAAAGCCGGTAGAGCCGTTCGCCCATCACCCCGTAGCGACGCATCAGGTCGCTACGCTCCATCTTCTGGAGCTGACCGATGGTGCGGATGCCATCCTGTTCCAGCGTGGCGTTGAACGCCTTGCCGACGCCCCAGATCATGGTCACCGGCTGCGTTGCCAGGAAGCCGACCGCCTCGGCCTCGCCAATTACCGAAAAGCCGCGCGGCTTGCGGAAGTCCGATGCAATCTTGGCGAGGAACTTGCAATAGGACAGGCCGGCCGACACGGTGATGCCGATTTCCTTCTCCACGGCCAGCGCGAAGCGCGCCAGCACCACCGCCGGCGGCAGGCCGTGCAGCCGCTCGGTGCCGGCGAGATCGAGGAACGCCTCATCGATCGACAGCGGCTCGACCAACGGCGTCAACGCCTGCATCATGGCGCGCACCTCGTGGCCGACACGCACATATTTTTCCATGTTGGGTGCGATCACCACCGCCTCGGGGCAGGCCTCGAGCGCCTTGAACATCGGCATGGCGGAACGCACGCCGCGAATGCGCGCTATATAGCAGGCGGTGGAGACGACCCCGCGTTTGCCGCCGCCGATGATCAGCGGCTTGTCCTTGAGCGCGGGATTGTCGCGCTTTTCGATCGCCGCGTAGAAGGCATCGCAATCGATATGGGCGAGGTGCAGCCGGTAAAGCTCGGGATGGCGGGCAAGGCGAGGGCTGCCGCAGCGTTCGCAGCGGCGCGTTTCGCCACGCTGAAACGTCAGGCAGTCACGACAAAAACCGTGATCGGGATTGTTGACAGGAGCCGCCATCACTGCGAACATAAAGAGAACAAATGCAATGGTACGACAGCGCAGGGCCAGCGACAAGCCTGGCCTGGGGAGAACGCATGAGCACGACCATAGTGCCGCTGGCGCCAGAGCTCTGGCCTGATTTCGAGGACCTTTTCGGCAAGCAGGGCGCCTGCTACGGCTGCTGGTGCACGCATTTCCGGCTGGCGCCGGCGGCGCGGCGCGAGAGCAGCCGCGAACGCAACAAGGATCACATCAAGGCGCGCATCGAGGCCGGCCCGCCGCCCGGGCTGCTGGCCTTCGAGGACGGCAAGGCGGTTGGCTGGATGCAGATCGGGCCACGCGCCGACGTGCCCGAATGGAACAACAAGGGCAGGGGTTCGGCGCCGATCGAACCCGCCGACGCCTCCGATCCGGCCGTTTGGGCGATCTCCTGCTTTTTCATCCGCGCCAAGGCCCGTGGCAGAGGCATTACGCACCGCCTCGTCGAAGGCGGCATCGATTTCGCCCGCAGGAACGGGGCACGGCTTGTCGATGCCTGTCCGATCGACCTGTCCCGCGATTCGCGTTCGATCGGCCTGTTCGTCGGCTCATCCGGGGTGTTCGAGAAGGCCGGGTTCGAGAGGCTCGTGGAGCGCAAGGCCGGTCGGCCGCTGATGCGGCTGACGTTGAAGCCGATTGCCTGACTGTCATCGTCTTGCAGTCGGGATGGTATTTCCCTACCAGAGATGCGAAACGATTTTTGCCTTCGACCGAACGGAGAATTCCCGTGAACCCTATGTTGCCAATTGCGTTTACCGCGCTTCTGCTCAGCGCACCTGCTTTCGGTCAGACCGTCGACAGCCAGGGCGCCAAGCAATTGTCCGATGACCTGTCGCGCTATGTCGGCAAACAGGCGCTCGACAAGGGTATCCTGAAGGTTTCGGCCGAAGGCGACGCCTACAAGATCGTGTTTGATTTCAAGGCGCTTGCCGCGACCTTCCCCGACCAGAAGATGGTGAAATTCGACTTTGCGCCCTACGCCCTGCTGGTCAAGCCGCGCAGCGACGGGTCCTGGGATGTCTCGATGGACTTTTCGCAGAGCGCCTCATTCGAGTTCAACGGTCCCGAGGGAAAGCAGAGCACGCGGTTTTCGATCAAGGACGGCAAGGGCAGCGGCGTCTACGACCCCAAGCTGGCGGCGTTCAGCAGCGCCACCAGTTCGATTGCCGGGATGACGATGTCGTCGCAGGACGCCAAGCAGCAGATGGATGCGAGCGCCGGTGCCGGCACCGCGACCCTGTCCGCGGCCAAGGCAGCCAATGGCGGCGTCGATTTCACGACGTCGCAAAAGATTGCGAACTTCGTCGAAACGATAAAATTCAATGATCCCGAGAGCGGGTTGAATTTTCCCGTTACCGTGAAGTCGCCGGAATTGTCGGTGGAGGCCAGCGGCAAGGGCGTCGAGACCAAGCCACTGCTCGATCTCCTGGCGTTTGCCGTGGCCAATGAGGACGAGAAGACGCTGAAGGCAAACCAGGCGCAGCTCAAGTCGCTTCTGCTTGCCGCGCTTCCGGTGTGGGAGCGTATCGACGGAACCTATGGCTTCAAGGATTTCGCCGTCGACAGCCCGATCGGCACGTTCGGGGCGACCCAGCTCGGCATAGCGTTCGGCTCCGACGGCGTCGCCCAGAATGGCAAGATCAGCTATGGCATCAAGGCTTCGGGACTGACCGTGCCGCAGCAGCTCTTGCCAAGCTGGAGCGTGGCACTGCTGCCCACCGATATCGACCTGAACTTCGGCGGCGCCAGCATCGATCTCGACAGCATGGCGAAGAAGGCGATCGAAGCCTTTGATCTCAATCAGGATCCGCCGCTGCCGGCCGAGTTCGGCGACCAGCTCAAGGCCGACTTCCTGGCCAAGACGCCGAAGGTGGTCATCGGCCACAGCACCGTGAAGAACAAGGACATGGAGATCGCGCTCGAAGGCGAGATGACGACCTTCGGCCAGAAGCCCGATGCAAATCTCACTGTCGACGTCGCCGGCTTCGACAAGATCATGGAGCATCTGCAGGAAGCGGCGAAGGCGGAGCCGGAGGTCGGGCAGTACGTGCCTGTCGCTCTCATGGCAAAGGGTTTTGCCAAGACGCTGCCGGACGGCAAGCTGGAATGGGCTATCAACACCAAGGCCGACGGTTCGGTCACTGTCAACGGCGTCATGCTGAAGCCCGCCGATCCGGCGGTGGATGACAGTGTCGATGATGGTGGCGGCGCGGACGATGAGAGCGGCGATGACAATGGCGGTGGCGCTAACGGCGGTAGCGCTAACGAAGGCAGCAATAGCGGCGGCACCGATAATGGCGGGGCAGGGGCCAAGCTGAACCCTTGAGGGGGTAGCCCTCCAGCAATTCCCCCCGGAATTGCGTCAAAGCGCCTGTAGTCCCAGAGCGCTCGCGATCTTCGGCGCGGCTTCGTGCCAGTCCTGGACGACGATGACATCGTCCGAGACCGGGGGCAGGAACGCGCGCAGCGAATTGTCGGCCATCAGGTGGAAGAGATTTGCATCGGCGATCGATTCCCGCACCGACGCCAGATTGTGTGGCTGGTCGTCGACGAAGACCACGGGCCGCCCGGTCTTGCCGCGCAGCCTGGCCACCGCCGGGCCCTTGGCCATCTCGGTGGTCAGCAGCGGATAGGCTAGTCCCAGCGCATCGAGATGGGCGCGGCGCGCGGCGCGATGCCTGTGCGGCATGGCCGTCAGCAATATGATTTCCGCGCGACCTCCAAGCCCCGTCAAGGCCGCCGCGGCGCCATCGGTGATGCTTTGCCAATCAGCTTGCGCGTCGAAGAAATCGCCCAGGAGTGCCGTGACTTCGGATTGTTCGATCAGCCGGCCGCTGGCCGTTTCGGCAATGTTGCCGGTCAGCCGGAAGGAAGCCAGTGTCAGGCCATAGCCGCGTGCCTTGAGGAAATGCGGAAACGGGCGGATGAATTCGAGCACCACATCGTCGACGTCGAGCACCAGCAGCGGACGGTCGTCGGCCGCCAGTTCCTCGATCTGGCGCGCGGTTTCGGGATCGTCGCTCATGTGGAACGCTCGTGACTGTCATCGCCGAGCGGCAAGGCGCGCAACGCCTTGCCAACGGCAGCCGGCGGGGTGCCGGTTTCCTCGGCAAAACGCATCAAGGTCGGCTCGTGGGCGAGAATGAACTGCAGGACGCCGGCCAGGAAACCCGGCTCGCCGGCCGCCCGGCGGATCGAATGCGCCTCTATTCCCGTGATCGCCAGAAAACGCGGTAGAAGCTCGGGATCGGCGGCAACGAAGCCCAATGCCTTCACGGCAATGTTTTCCGCCTCTTCGCGCATTGACGCTGCGTTTGCCATCACTACCTTCGGTGTGTGGAATGAGTCTCTCCCGCAGTAATGGCAAGAGTTGCTTGCGGCAAGCCATTAGAGTGTGGCGCGCCTATTGGACGCGCAGGGAGTCGAGGCGGAATTCGTGCTGCTTTGCAGGCCGCGGGTTTCCGTTTCGTCAATCATATTGCCGTATAGTGAAGCAGGGTTTGGTGCGTTCAAGGAAAGAGCGCATGACGGTCACCTCCGGGCGGAGGACGGTCGGGACGGGATGTCGATGCCTAAGAAGGTCATGATCGTCGAGGACAACGAGCTCAATATGAAGCTCTTTCGGGACCTCATCGAAGCAAGCGGCTACGAGACGGTGCGCACCCGCAACGGTCTCGAGGCGCTCGACCTGGCGCGCCAGCACCGGCCGGACCTTATCCTGATGGATATCCAACTGCCCGAAGTGTCGGGGCTGGAAGTGACCAAATGGCTGAAGGAGGACGATGATTTGCACGTTATCCCGGTCATTGCCGTGACTGCCTTCGCGATGAAAGGCGATGAGGAGCGCATCCGCCAGGGCGGCTGCGAGGCCTATATTTCGAAGCCGATCTCGGTGCCGCGCTTCATCGAAACCATCAAATCCTATCTGGGCGATGCCTGATGTGCCCTTCCAGCCGAGCCGGAGCCTTGTGAAATGACCGCGCGGATCCTCGTCGTCGACGACATCCCTGCCAATGTGAGGCTGCTGGAAGTCCGGCTGCTGGCCGAATATTTCGAGGTGCTGACCGCCACCAACGGGCCCGACGCGATCGAGACCTGCGAGAACGGCAAGGTCGATGTCGTGCTGCTCGACGTGATGATGCCCGATATGGACGGGTTCGAGGTCTGCCGGCGGCTGAAGAGCGATCCGGCGACGTCGCACATTCCGGTGGTGATGATCACCGCGCTCGACCAGGTCTCAGACCGCGTGCGCGGGCTGGAGGCTGGTGCCGACGATTTCCTGACCAAACCGGTCAACGACCTGCAACTGATGACGCGCGTCAAGAGCCTGGTCCGCCTGAAGTCGCTGACCGACGAGCTTCGGCTACGCGCCTCGACCACACGCAACATAGGCATCGAGGAACTTTTGAGCCGCAATTTCGCGTCCGAGGACACGACGCCGAAAGTACTTTTGATCGATGAGCGCAAATCGTCGGTCGAGCGCATCCAGAAGATGTTGCGCGACCGTGCCGATCTCGACGTCACCGGTGATCCGCATGCCGGGTTCTTCCAGGCCGCCGAAACGCCCTATGAATGCGTGATGATCTCGACCGCCTTCGCCGATTTCGATCCGCTCAGGCTCTGCTCGCAACTGCGCTCGCTCGACCGCACCCGTTTCGTGCCGATCATCCTTTTGGCGGAGGAGGGCGAGGAGGAGCGCCTCATCCGAGGGCTCGAACTCGGCATCAACGACTATCTGATGCGGCCGATCGACCAGCAGGAACTGACGGCGCGGCTGCGCACCCAGGTGCGCCGCAAGCGCTACAACGACCAATTGCGCGCCAGCGTCACCCAGACCATCGAAATGGCTGTGACCGACGGCCTGACCGGGCTGCACAACCGCCGCTATCTCGACAGCCATCTGCAGACGCTGTTCGACCGCGCCGTGGCGCGGCGCCGGCCACTGTCGGTGATGATCACCGATCTCGACCGCTTCAAGTCCATCAATGACGCGTACGGCCATGATGGCGGCGACGACGTGCTGCGCGAATTCGCGCGGCGGCTGCGCAAGAACGTCAGGGGTATCGACCTTGCGTGCCGGTTCGGCGGCGAGGAGTTCGTGGTGGTGATGCCGGACACCGACGGCACCGTTGCCGAGAAGGTGGCCGAGCGCATCCGTGCCGAAATCGCCCAGAAGCCTTTCGCCATCGGCGCCGACGGCAAGACGATCGAGGTCACCGTCAGCGTTGGCGTGTCATCGGTGCTGAAGGGCGTGGATACGGCGGCCGCGCTGATGAAGCGCGCCGATCTCGCGCTCTACGAAGCCAAGAGCGGCGGCCGCAACCGCGTCGTTGCCAAGGCGGCCTGACGGTCCGGGCCCGATTATCCGGTCAACCCAACAGGGTTACCCATTTACCTTAATCCAAGCGATTCGCGAGCCTTGGTTAAGAAACTGTTGATTTTCATAAGCTCTTGCGCAAATGTGCAGGCCAAGACGAAGCCGGCACGAGGGTAGACAGCCGGCTCGGTCCCTCAGGAATACCCCATGATGCTCAGGTCCGCCGCATCTCCTGGGTCCGTGGGGTCGGCCGGCCGGCGCTGGCACATAGTGGCCTCCTCGTACCGCTGCCAAACGCCGACCGGCCCCCTCTTGTCCGACATGACATCAGGATTCCGCGCCAAGCCCCGGAAGTGCCGGGGCTTTTTTGTGTGCGGCAGGATCTGAAGAACGCTTTCCTGGGTTCTAACGGCACCTCGCGCGCTATCGCTTCGCAACGCGCGACCTTTTCACTGCCGTATGCAGAGGGGAAGGCGAGAGGCTACCCCCTCCATTTCATACATATGGCGTACAAGGGGCTTGCGGCAAGACCTGGCTGTTCCCGTAAAACCACGACCCAAGTTAACCGAAACGGGAGTGGCGAATGCCGGAATTGTTGCCAAGAGGCCAAGTAGGTCGGGACCGTGCAGTGGTGATCGCCGGAGGCGGTCCGACCGGGTTGATGCTGGGTGGCGAACTCGCATTGGCGGGCGTCGATGTGGCCATTGTCGAGCGGCGGCCCAACCAGGAACTCATCGGCTCGCGAGCGGGTGGCCTGCACGCACGCACCATCGAGGTACTCGACCAGCGTGGAATTGCCGACCGGTTCTTATCACAGGGACAGCTATCGCCGTCCGTGGGCTTCCACATGATCCGGTTGGACATCAGCGATTTTCCCACGCGGCACAATTATCTGCTGGCGCTGCGGCAAAACCATATCGAGCGGCTGTTGGCCGACTGGATCAGCCAGTTGGGGGTGCCGATCTATCGCGGACAGGACGTCACGGGCCTCGCACAGGATGACGATGGCGTCGACGTCGAACTGTCCGGTGGTCGGTGCCTGAGAGCGCAATATCTCGTCGGCTGCGACGGAGGACGCAGCATCATCCGCAAGGCGGCGGGCATCGCGTTCGACGGGTGGGATCCGACGATGAGCTGGATGATCGCCGACGTCGAGATGTCTGAGGAACCTGCATGGGGCTTTCGCAGCGACGCCTACGGTATTCATGCGATAGGCAAGATTGAAGAAAGCGACCGCGTGGGTGTGGTGTTGACCGAGAGGCATCTGACCATTGGCGGCGAACCTACGCTGCGCGATCTCAGCGAGGCGCTTGTCGCGGTTTACGGCACCGATTACGGGGTCCACAATCCGACCTGGATTTCCCGGTTCACCGACATGACACGCCAGGCCGCGTCTTACCGCAACAAACGTATTCTGCTCGCCGGCGATGCTGCGCACATCCATCCCCCAATGGGCGGACAGGGCCTCAATATCGGCGTGCAGGACGCGGTGAACCTGGGATGGAAGCTGGCCCAGGTGGTCAAGGCGACGTCCCCTGAAAGCCTGCTCGACAGCTACCATGCCGAACGCCATCCGGTTGCCGCCCGCGTGCTGCGCAATGCGATGGCGCAGGTCGCGCTTCGTCGCAGGGACGACCGCACCAAGGCTCTGGGCGACACGTTTGCCGAACTGCTCGCCATGGACGGGCCACGCAAACGAATCGCCGCCGAGATGTCCGGCCTGGGTGTCCACTACGACCTCGGGGAAGGGCACGCGCTGCTTGGGCGGCGAATGCCCGACCTCGATCTGCTCACCGCCAACGGGCCGTTGCGGCTGTTTACCTTGCTGCACGACGCGCGGCCGGTGCTCCTCCATTTCGGTGAACCAGGCAGACTGGACAGTGCGCCTTCGGCCGGCCGGATCCGGCAGATCGACGCCAGGTATGCCGGTGCCTGGGAGCTTCCCGTACTCGGAACGGTCGCTGCGCCCGACGCGGTTTTGATCCGGCCCGATGGATATGTGGCCTGGGTAGGAGTTGGGACTCCACAGGGATTGGCCGATGCGCTGACCAGATGGTTCGGACCGGCTGCCGCAGCCGGGTGTCCTTCCGAACGCAGCGCGTCACACTCTTCCACGGACTGAAGGCTGGCTTCCACAGGCTGAAGGCGGCTGCCTCCTGACAAGCGATTGACAGGAGGCTCCATCTATGCAGAAATTGGTTGGACCATTGGACCACTTGGAGGAAGTGTGGACCAGAACAGCCTGCCACCCATTCAGACGACGGCGCGCGACGACGCCGTGCTGAAGGCATTGGTGGGCTTCGTCCGCGCCGAGGCCTTGCAGCCTGGTGAGCGACTGCCGACCGAGCGCATCCTGGCCGAACGGCTCAAGGTCAGCCGCAACACGGTGCGCGAGGCGCTGACGCGGTGGGAGGGATTGGGCCTGGTCGAGCGCCGGCAAGGCAGCGGCACCTATCTCAAGGCGGCCGTATCGCCCGATATGCTGCATCTGCCGCTGACGCTGGCGGGCGGCAATGATTTCACCAGCCTGATGCAGACGCTGGAAATCCGCCGCGCACTGGAAGCGGAAGCGGCGGCACTGTGCGCCGAGCGGGCAAGCCCCGCCGACATTGCCGAGATCGAACGCAAGCTCGATATCATGGAGCAGGCGTTTCGCACCCTAGACGGCATGTCATCGGAAGAGGACTGGGAATTCCACCAGGCGATCTACCGGGTCTCCGGCAATCCGCTGTTCGAACAGATCATCGCGGCCATGCACGAACTGTTCCACCGTTTCTGGGAACATCCACTCGGCGTGCGCGATTTCGGCCATGCCAGCTTTCCCTATCACCGCACCATCTACGAGTGCATCGCCGCGCGTGATCCGCAAGGCGCCCGCGGCGAGGCGCTGAAGCTCATCGCCACTGTCGAGGACGACCTGAAGCGCGGTGCGGCCAAACTCAAACTTTCGGACCTGAGATGAACGAGCACCCAGCCGGTTTCGATCAAGACTATCTCGCCGAGGCGGCGACGCTTTTGGCGCATGATGAACCGTTCCCCGGCGGCGCCGTCGTGCCGCCTATCTACCAGACGTCGCTGTTCACCTTCGCCAATTACGCCGAAATGGCCGATACCTTTGCCGGCAAGCGAAAGCAGCCGATCTATTCGCGCGGCGACAATCCGACGGTCATGGAGTTCGAGGCGCGTGTCGCGGCGCTCGAAGGCGCCGAGGCCGCGCGCGGCTTTTCAAGCGGCATGGCAGCGATCAGCGCCACCGTGCTTGCCTTCGTCGGGGCGGGCGAGCGCATCGTCGCGGTGCGCAATTGCTATGGCGATGCCTACCGGCTGTTCGAGCGGCTCCTGCCGCGGCTCAACATCAAGGTCGATTATGTCGACGGCTCGGACCCGGATGCGGTGGCGGCGGCATTGCCCGGCGCAAAGCTGCTTTATCTGGAAAGCCCGACCTCGATGATGTTCGAGCTTCAGGACCTGCCGCATCTGACCCGGCTGGCCAAGGAGCAGGGCATCATCACCACCATCGACAATTCCTGGGCGACGCCGGTGTTCCAGAAGCCGATCTCGCACGGCGTCGATCTCGTGCTGCACTCGGCCTCGAAATATCTCGGCGGCCACAGCGACACCGTTGCCGGCGTGGTGGCGGGCTCGGCCGCCCACATCAAACACATCAACGAGCAGACCTATTCCTATCTCGGCGGCAAGCTGTCGCCGTTCGAGGCCTGGCTCTTGCTGCGCGGCCTGCGCACGCTGCCGCTGCGCCTGCCGCACCACATGAAGAGCGGGCTCGCCATCGCCGAACGGCTGAAGGCGCATGGCAATGTCGAGCGGGTCAACCACCCCGTCTATTCGAACCATCCGGGCAAGGCGACGCTTGCCGGCTATGGCGGGTTGTTCTCGTTCGAAGTTACCGAGGATATCGACATTCCCGTCTTCGTCGACGCGTTGAAATATTTCCGCATCGGCGTCAGCTGGGGTGGGCATGAGAGCCTGGTCGTGCCGGCCAAGGCGTCGCTGGAGCAGACGCCGGGACTGAATTCGATGGCGCGCTTCGGCGTCAGCCCCCGAACCATCCGCTTCAATGTCGGATTGGAAAGTGTCGAGGATCTTTGGCCGGATGTCGCCCAGGCCTTCGAAAAAGCCAGAAAATAACAAGCGGGTTCAAAATGGGAGTCTTGAACATGAAAAAACTGACCGTCATGCTTGCCACCGTCGCGGGGCTGGCAATTTCCGCCGGGGGCGCGCTCGCCGATTCGACCCTGAAAATGGTCGAGGTCATCACCAGCCCGCCGCGCACGGAGTTCCTGAAAAAGCAGATTGCCGAGTTCGAGGCGGCCAATCCGGGCGTCAAGGTCGAGCTGGTCTCGCTGCCCTGGGGGCAGGCGTTTGAAAAATTCCTGACCATGGTGCAGGCCGGCGATACGCCCGATGTGGTCGAGATGCCGGAACGCTGGATGGGGCTTTACGCCAACAACGCTCAGCTCGAGGATCTCGGCCCCTATATGGCCAAGTGGGACGACGCCAAGACGCTCGGCGACCGCGCCAAGCAGTTCGGCTCGACGGTCAACAACACCCAGTTCATGATCCCCTACGGCTACTATGTGAACGCGCTGTTCTGGAACAAGAAGCTGTTCAAGCAAGCCGGCCTCGACGGTCCGCCGGCGACGCTTGACGAATTCGTCGCCGATTCCAAGAAAATCTCGGCCATTCCCGGCAAATACGGCTACTGCCTGCGCGGCGGGCCGGGCGCCTTCAACGGCATGCACATGTTCATGAACATCGCCGCCGGCAAGGGTGGCTATTTCAACGAGGACGGCACCTCGACCATCAACGACGAAGGCTCGGTCAAGGGCCTGCAGATGCTGGCCGACATGTACAAGAACGGCCTGGCGCCGAAGGATGCCGTGAGCTGGGGTTTCAACGAAACGGTGACCGGCTTCTATTCCGGCACTTGCGCCATGCTCAACCAGGATCCGGACGCGCTGCTCGGCATCGCCGACAAGATGAGCGCCGACGACTTTGCCGTGGCGCCGATGCCGACCGGGCCGAGCGGCAAGTCCTATCCGACGCTGGGCTATGCCGGCTGGGCGATGTTCGCCAACTCGCAGCACAAGGATGATGCCTGGAAGTTGATGGCGACGCTGCTCTCGCCGAAGGACAATCTGGAATGGGCCAAGGAAGTCGGCGTCATCCCGATCCACAAGGGCGCCGACCAGGACGCCCACTTCAAGACCGAGCAGTTCAAGGGCTGGTTCACCGAGCTCAGCGACGGCGCCAAATATGAGATGGTGACGCCGCCGACGCACCTCGAAAACCTTGGCAACTTCGTCGACCAGGTGGCGATCAAGAACTTCCAGGAAGTGCTGCTTGGCCAGAAGACGGCCAAGGACGTCGCCGACCAGTGGGCTGCCTTCCTGACCAAGGAGCAGCAGGACTGGCTGGCGAAGAACAAGAAGTAAGCGCAGGCTTTTCCTTCTCCCCGTTCACGGGGAGAAGGTGGCCCGACAGGGCCAGATGAGGGGCAGCGCTGAGTTCTCAGAAGCTGGCGCCGCCCGTGATCTGCCTGCCGGCATCTTCTCCCCGTTGAACGGGGAGAAGGACGCTTGTCGCCAACGCCGCGCTCCCAAAGGACGTTCCACAGCCAATGACCTATGCCGTGTCCGAAATACGATCTGTCGGCAAGCCGCGACGTAAGTGGCTCACACACGCTGCCATCGAGCCCTGGCTCTATCTCAGCCCGGCGATCATCCTGCTGGTCGTGGTGCTGCTCGTGCCGCTGGTCATCGGCATCAGCTATTCCTTCCGCAAGTTCTCCGCCTTCAAGTCGGAATATGTCGGGCTCGGGCAGTATCAGGCGATGTTTTCGGACCAGGTGCTGGGGCAGGCGCTGGTCAACACGCTGTGGTGGACGGTCGCCAGCCTGTTCTTCCAATTCTTCCTCGGCCTTGGCCTGGCGCTGCTGCTCGACAAGCCGTTCCCAGGCCGCAAGGCGGTGCAGGCGCTGGTCTTCCTGCCCTGGGCGGTGCCGTCCTTCCTGTCGGGCCTGACCTGGGCCTGGCTGTTCAACCCGATCATCGGTCCGCTGCCGCACTGGCTGTTCGCCTTGGGGCTGAAAGCCGAGCCGACCAACGTGCTTTCCGATCCGGCCACCGCCATGTGGGGGCCGATCGTCGCCAATGTCTGGTTCGGCATTCCGTTCTTCGCCATCACGCTGCTGGCGGCGCTGAAGTCGATTCCCTCGGAGCTGCATGAGGCAGCGGCGATCGACGGCGCTTCGCCCTGGCAACGCTTCACCAAGGTGACGCTGCCGTTCCTGGCGCCGACCATAGCCATCACGGTGATGCTGCGCACGATCTGGATCGCCACCTTCGCCGACCTGATCTTCGTCATGACCGAGGGCGGGCCGGCCGGCTCGACCAACACGGTGCCGGTCTACATCTATGTCAGCGCCTTCAAGTCGCTGGACAAGGGCTATGCCTCGGCTGTGGCCGTGCTGCTGCTCGTCCTGCTTATCGCCTATGCGATTGCGCTGATCGCCATCCGCCGCTCGCTTGTGAGGCACGTCTGATGATCGCGGGACGCTCTGCTTCACAACGGTTTTTCGGCGGCGTCGGTCTCTACGCGGCAATCGCGGCCTATGTGGTCTTCGCACTGTTCCCGATCTACTGGACGCTGAAGATCTCGGTCACGCCGGAGCGGCTTCTCTATTCCGAAGGCATCACCTTCTGGCCGTCGCACATGACGCTACAGAACTTCATCACCGTGCTCGAAGCCACCGATTTCCCGCGCTATTTCCTCAACAGCGTCATCGTCTCGGTGTCGACGGCTGCCCTGGTGACGGTGATCGCCACTCTTGCCGGCTACGCCATGTCGCGCTTCACCTTTCGCGGCAAGGCGGCGCTGGCGCTGATGCTGCTTTTGACCCAGACCTTTCCGCTGGTGATGGTCATTCCGCCGATCTACCGCGTGATGGGCCAGATCGGCCTGATCAACAGTCTGACCGGGCTGATCATCATCTACACCGCCTTCAACACTGCCTTCGCCACCTTCCTGATGCAGTCCTTCTTCGACGGCATCCCGAAGGACCTCGAAGAGGCGGCGATGATCGACGGCTGCACGCGTGCGCAGGCAATGCGCCGGGTGATCGTGCCGCTGACCCTGCCAGGCATGGGCGCGACACTGGGCTTCGTCTTCACCGCGGCATGGAGCGAGCTTCTGTTCGCGCTGATGCTGATTTCCAGCGACGACCAGAAGACCTTCGCCGTCGGCCTGCTCACCTTCATCGGCAAGTTTGCCGTCGACTGGGGGCAGATGATGGCGGCGTCGATCCTGGCGCTGATCCCGGTCTGCATCTTCTTCGCCTTCCTGCAACGCTATCTCGTCACCGGCCTGACCGCCGGCGCCGTCAAAGGATGATCGATGGCCTCTGTCACGCTCGAAAAGGTTCGCAAGGATTACGGCGCCGTGCGCGTCCTGCATGCGGTCGATCTCGAGATCGCCGACGGCGAGTTCGTCGTGCTGGTCGGACCGTCCGGCTGCGGCAAGTCCACGCTTTTGCGCATGATCGCCGGGCTGGAGGAGGCCTCCGGCGGCGAAATCCGCATCGGCGAGCGGCTGGTCAACGATGTCGCGCCGAAGGATCGCGACATCGCCATGGTGTTCCAGTCCTATGCGCTCTATCCGCATATGGACGTATCGAAGAACATGGGCTTCAGCCTGATGTTGCGAAAGGCCGAGAAGCCGGCGATCGATGCTCGCGTCGATGGTGCTGCCAAGCGGCTGGGGCTGGATACGTTCCTGCAACGCCTGCCCAGGCAATTGTCAGGTGGCCAGCGGCAGCGTGTCGCCATGGGCCGCGCCATCGTGCGCGATCCCAAGGTTTTTCTCTTCGACGAGCCGCTGTCGAACCTCGACGCCAAGCTGCGCGTCCACATGCGCGCCGAGATCAAGGCCCTGCACCAGCAATTGAAGACCACTTCGGTCTACGTCACCCACGACCAGATCGAGGCGATGACCATGGCCGACCGCATCGTCGTCATGCATGACGGGCTGATCCAGCAGGTCGGCGCGCCGCTCGATCTCTATGACCGGCCGGCCAACATGTTCGTCGCCGGCTTCATCGGCTCGCCGGGCATGAATTTCCTGCCGGCGGTGGTGGAGAAGGGCGGCAAGATGGACGCCGTATTGTCCGATGGCCAGAAGCTTCGGCTGCCGGACGGATTGCCGCTCGGGGATGGCGACGTCATCACCGTCGGCCTGCGGCCCGAGCATATAAGGCTGGCCGATGACGGTGCGCTGCAAGGCGAAGTCGGTGTGGTGGAGCCGCTCGGCCTGTCGACGCAGTTCTATCTCAAGCTGGCCGGCCAGCAACTTTGCGTCTTTGCCATGGGCCGCGCGGGCGTGAAACCCGGCGACGTCGTGCGGCTGGCGGCCGATCCGGCGTCGCTGCATCTGTTTGACAGGGAAAGCGGCGACCGTATCGGCTGAATGAATTCAGCCGGGCTGAGCGCACCCAGCCGTAGCCTTCCGCCTTGCAAACAAAAACGCCGCCCATCGGGCGGCGTTTTTGCATTCCAGAGGGAAAACCCAGATTACTTGATCTTGGTTTCCTTGAATTCGACGTGCTTCTTGGCGACCGGGTCGTACTTGCGGAACGACAGCTTGTCGGTCTTGGTACGGCTGTTCTTGCTGGTGACGTAGAAGAAACCGGTGTCGGCGGTCGACAGAAGCTTGATCTTGATGTTTGCGGCTTTGGCCATGATCTCAGTCCGTTATGTTCGTGGAGTTTTGGCCGCTGGAGCACGGGGAAAACACCCGGACGCGGGAAACTTGGCGCGACACATAAAGAACGTGCCTGGAAAGTCAAGCCCGGCGGACCCGATGTGGCCCGCTCAAGCTGCCCGGTATGCATAAATCAGACGGTTTGCGCCTCTGATACCGCGACCTTCTTCCAGTCTCCGGTCGTGTTCCACCAGCGATTCGGATTGGCGCGGTCGTCCAGCCCCTTGGAGCGGCTGGCAAGGATCGGCTGGATGCGGATCACCGGCTCCTGATAGGAATGGGCCTGGAAAATCGCCTCGACGACGCGGGCCGCCAGCGCCTGGTCGTCGGGTAATTCGAAGGAAACCTCGACCGTGCCCGGACGGCGGCGCAATTCGGTTTCGGCGCCGGCCGCTGCCCCTTCAAGCGGCCTGTAGCGCTCGATGCCGTGCGCCGACTGATAGGCATTGCGGTCATGCTTGCCCATGGCAAGCGGTGCGATCGCCACAACCGCGTCCATGATGCGGTCGACGTCGGCAGCCGGAGCCTGGAAGCTGACGAGCAGCAGGAGGGTCATTCGCAGCGAAGTGGTTTCAAAGCCGCTGTCGATCATCGGAGTGTCCTCGGTTCAGGTGTTTTAGGACACCCTTTTAACCGGTGGCTGCTGACACGGTTCTGTCAGCAGCCTGTCGCTGGGCGGTGCCGATAAGCGACGGGTTGGGCTCTACAGCAGGATCTTGCGAACGAGCCTGAAGCAGACCAGGGCGATGTAGGCGCCGAAGAAAAGGCCGAGCGACCAGCCGAAGCCGGAAGGCCCGAAACTGTCCATGCCGATGCCGATCGCTTGCGGCCCAAGCACCATCCCGACGCCATAGCACAGCACGAAAGCAGCATTGGCCGACGCCAGTTCGTGGCCGGAGAGCTGCGATCCGAGATGGGCAAGACCGATCGTGTACATGGCAGCAACGACACCGCCCCACACGAAGAGAAGCGCTGCCATCAAATGCCAGTTCGCGGCAAAGAACGGCATGAATATCGTGCCGACGAGACCAACCGTGGCACAAGCGAGCAGCAGATAGCGCCGGTCCGAGACGCGGTCGCTGATCATGCCGATCGGGATCTGCAACAGCACATTGCCAAGGCCGATCATGGTCAGCAGCAACGCCGCGTCGGCCTCGGAATATCCGATGCGGTTGCCATAGACCGGGAACAGTGCGAAGCCGCCGGTCTCGACCGCGCCGAACACCAGCACGGCGAAAGTCGCGGTCGGCACCAGCCAGATGTAGCGCAGGAAGTGGCTGGTCTCGCTCTCCGCCACGATGGTAGGGCTTTCGTTGCGGGCGGCCAGAACCGGTATGGCGGCGAGCGTCACCAGGGCGATGATGACGCCAAACGGCCTGAAGCCGGAACTGCCGAGATGGGCGAACAGCCACGGCCCTGCGGCAAAGCCGAGCGACAGGACGGTGGCGTAGATGCCAAGCACAAGGCCGCGCCGGTGCGGCGGTGCTGATGTGCTGATCCAGAATTCCGACAGGATGAACAGCACCGTCAGCGCGATGTGCAGCACGACGCGCAGCGGAAACCACATCCAGAAATCAGGCGCGAAATGGAAACCGACGAAAGCCAGCGCGCCGGTAGCAATCATGGCGATCATGGTCCAGGCGACGCCAAAGCGCATGGCGAGCGGCGTGGCGAGCGGCGCCCCGGCGATCGAAGCCAGGCCGGCGACGGCCGTGTTGAGGCCGATCATCGAGGCCGAATGGCCGCGTGTTTCCAGGATGACGCTGAGCAGCGGCATGCCGAGGCCGATGGCAATGCCGACGACGCTGATCGACGAGATCGCCGCCACCATCGGCAGCCAGTGTACGCGTTCGTCGCCCTGTGGTTGGGTATCGACCGTCATGAGATGCTGAATACTCTGTCTGTTTGATCTTACGCAATTCCCAAGGGCAAGTGCTTCGCTCTTGTCCCGGGAAAACCGGGTCACACTTTTCCTGGAATTGCTCTAGAGAAGTTCGCGGGTGAAGCGGTTGCGGACAAGCCGGTAGAAGGGGACGGGGCCACCCGGACGCAGCAGCGGATCGTGGGCGAGCCGCCTTTCCAACTCGTCCAGGATCATTCGGGTGATGTCGGGTATATCAGCCTGCTTGGCCTTGGCGAGCGGCAGCCAGACCAGTTCCTCCAGCTCGTTGGTCGGGCCGCCATCGGGCAATTCGATGGCGACGTCGCCACGCCAGGCGCTGAAGAAGCGGGTGTCGAATCGGCGCACCCGGTTCGGCGGTGTGATGGCGCGCGCGACGAAGCGCAACGCCTCCAGCGACGGTGCCACGCCATGTTCGACGAAACCCTGCCAGTCGCGCCTGGTCGTCGCAAAGGCGCCCTTGCGGCCGATCAGCAGGCCGGCTTCCTCATAGGTTTCGCGGACCGCCGACAAAGCGATGGCACGGGCTCGGGCGTGGCTGGTGCGGCCGGGGCCGGCCGTCAGCTTGGCTTCTTCGTGCTGGTTAAGGGCGGTCGCCGTCGGGATGCGGCTGTCGGCAGGGTCGGTGCGGCCGCCCGGGAAAACGAATTTCCCTGGCATGAAGGCGTGCGCGGCGTGGCGACGTCCCATCAGCACCAGGACGTCGTCGCCTTGGCGGTCGAGCAGGATGAGCGTCGCGGCATCACGCGGACGCAGGGGCCGGCCGTCATGCACGGCCAGGCCCTTGTCGATCTTGTCGACGTCCGCCTTGGTCATAGCTTCCATGCGCGGGACCTAGCGGAAACTTCTTGCATGCGAAAGTGGCCTTAACGATTGGCATGTTGCGCCAGCCAACACCTCAGGCCCCGGGATGCGGCTCGATCACATCCTTTTCGCCACCAAATCCGTGCATATAGAACGCCCATTGCAATCCGATGACGGCGCCTTTGACAGGCTGCAGCAACGCGATCGAGAGAAGGATGGTCAAGGGCACCCAGATGAGGATGTGTTGCCAGGTGGAGAGCGTCGAGGTCGCCTCGACACCCATGAAGGCGCCGAGCACGATGTGGCCGACGATGACGATGACGAGATAGGCGGGCAAATCGTCGGCGCGATGGTGATGAATCTCCTCGCCGCAGACGCTGCAGGTTTCGACGGTCTTGGTGAAGCCGCGGAACAGCTTGCCTTCGCCGCAATTCGGGCAGCGGCCCAAGAGCCCCCGCTTCATCGCCGTCCACAATGGGCGGGCAATCCGGCCCGAGTGATGTTCGCCGCCAAAAACCTGTTGTTCCATCATCGTCTCCTGCCGCGCGACCCCGGTCGCGATTGCGACGCACGGGCGCGGCCCTTAGCCTTGTGAAACGACCTGCTGGAGCCTGGCAGGGGCTTTGGGTCGGTCAACATCTCGAAGCGCATCGCGCCGGCCATTGGCGCCACCTCGACGAGCCGGACCTCGACGCGGTCCGCCAGTTGGTAGCCTTTGCCCGAGCGTTCTCCGAACAGCGAGCGGGCCGTTTCGTCGTATATATAGTAATCGCCGCCCAGAGTTGACACCGGGATGAAACCATCGGCGCCATACTGCGGCAATTGGACAAAAAGTCCTGATTTGGTGACGCCGGAGATGCGGGCATCGAAGCGGTCGTCGATGCGCTCTGCGAGATAGGCGGAGATCAGCCGGTCGACCGTGTCGCGCTCGGCAGACATTGCGCGCCGCTCCGTGCCGGAGATCAGCACCGCAACGTCTTCAAGGCGCGCCTCCTCATCTTGCGTCAATCCTCCGGGGCCAAGACCCAGTGCGGCAATAAGCCCGCGATGGACGATCAGGTCGGCGTAGCGGCGGATCGGCGAGGTGAAATGCGCGTAGCGCCTGAGGTTGAGGCCGAAATGGCCGATGTTCTTGGGTGAATATTCGGCCTGGCTCTGCGAGCGCAGCACCACTTCGTTGACCAGCGCCTCATTGTCGGCGCCGCGTACGCGGTCCAGAATGCCGTTGAACTGGCTGGGCCGCATCTGGGCGCCGCGTGCCAGCGACAGGCTAAGCGTCTGCAGGAATTCGCGCAGCGATTCCTGCTTGGCCAGCGACGGCGCGTCGTGAATGCGGTAGACCAGCGCCTGCTTTTTGCCCTCCAGCGTTTCGGCCGCGGCGACATTGGCCTGGATCATGAACTCTTCGATCAGCTTGTGGGCGTCGAGCCGCTCCGGCACGATGACGCGGTCGACCGTGCCATCCGGTTTGAGCAGGATCTTGCGCTCCGGCAGCTCGAGTTCGAGCGGCTGGCGGCTGTCGCGGCCGCGCTTGAGGATCGCGTAGGCGTCCCACAACGGCCTCAGCACCGTGTCGAGGATCGGGCCGGTCTTGTCGTCCGGCACGCCGTCGATCGCCGCCTGGGCTTGGCTGTAGGCGAGCTTGGCCGCCGACTTCATCATGACGCGGTGAAAGGAATGCCTGATCTTGCGGCCATCGGCGGAGAAGGTCATGCGCACCGCTAGCGCCGGGCGATCCTGGCCCTCGCGCAGCGAGCAGAGATCGTTGGAGATGCGCTCGGGCAGCATCGGCACGACGCAATCCGGGAAATAAACCGAATTGCCACGCTTCAGGGCCTCGCGGTCGAGCGCCGTGCCGTAGCGGACATAGGCGGCGACATCGGCGATCGCGACGGTGGCGATAAAGCCGCCGAGATTTCTCTCGTCGAGGTCAGGGGTGGCGAAGACGGCGTCGTCATGGTCCTTGGCATCAGCCGGATCGATGGTCACCAGGGGCAGGTCGCGCCAGTCCTCGCGATGGGCAAGCGTCGCCGGCTTGACGGCTTCGGATTCGGCTATCACCTCGGCCGGGAAGATATGCGGAATGTCGTGCGCGTGGATGGCGATCATCGAGACCGCCTTTTCGCTCGTCAGCGAACCCAGCACGTTGAGCACCTTGGCTCTCGGCAGCCCATAACGCGAGGCTCGCGCGGGCTCGACCTCGACAAGGTCGCCGTTTTTGGCGCCGTTCTGGAATTCCTTGTCGACGATCAGCTCGGGCTGGCGCCGTTCCACCGGCTCGATGCGGAAGCTGCCGTCCTGAAGCACGCGAAAGACACCGAGGACGGCATCCGTGCGCTTCTCGAAGATCTTCATCACCCGGCCGGTATAGGCAGGCCTTGACGGATCGTCGGTCGGGAAGGTCTTGGCCAGCACACGGTCGCCGATGCCCGGCGCCGGTCCGTTCCCCCCGCGCGAAACACGGATCGAGACCACGGGAGGTTCGCCCGGGCCGACCGCCTCGGCCGGATGCGCCAGCAAGACCCCGTCGCCATCGCGGCCAAAGATGTCGAGCACTGCGACATGGGGCAGGGCGCCGACGCGGGCCAGCCGCTTGCGTTCCTTGGTCAGAACGCCTTCGTCCTGCAGGTCGCGCAGAAGATCCTTTAGCCAGATTCGGTCGTCGCCGCGCAGCGCGAACGCCTTCGCGATATCGCGCTTTCCGGCACGATCGGGGTTTTCGGCGATGTAGCGCAGGATTTCATCGCGCGAGGGCCGGTAATCGTCCTTGACCTTGGCCCTGGTGTCGGCGGTGCGCGGATCGCCGTGGCTTCTTCCGGTGATCCTGCGCGCCACGCCGTCCTATCCTTTTTTCTTCGCGGCCGGCTTCTTGGCGGCTGCCTTCTTGGTCGTGGTTTTCTTGGCTGTGGGGGCCTTGGCCGCGGCCGCCTTGCGGAACGGCTTCTTGCCACCGCCGCCCTTGGCTTCCTTCTCGGCAATCAGCGCCAGCGCATCCTCGACGGTCACCGATTGCGGATCCTTGCCCTTGGGCAGCGTGGCGTTGACCTTGCCGAAATTGACATAAGGGCCGTATTTGCCGTCGCGCACGACGATCTTGCCGCCGCCGTCCGGATGGTCGCCAAGCTCCTTCAGGGCTGCCGGCGTGCCGCCGTTGCGGCCGCCCTTGCCCTTCGACTGCTTCTCGGCAATCACGGTGACCGCGCGGTTGAGGCCGATCGAGAACACGTCCTCTATGCTGTCGAGATTGGCGTAGGTGCCATCGTGCAGCACGAATGGGCCGTAGCGGCCAAGACCGGCCGAGATCATCTTGCCGCTTTCCGGATGCTGCCCCACGTCGCGCGGCAGCGCCAGCAAGGCGAGCGCCTTCTCGTGATCTATGGATTCAGGCGTCCAGCCCTTGGGCAGGCTCGATCGCTTGGCTTCCTTGCCGTCACCGCGCTGGATGTAGGGGCCGAAGCGGCCCGAGCGCAGCGTGATTTCCTCGGCCGTGTAAGGATCCTTGCCAAGCAGCTTGGTGCCGTCCTCGCCACCGCCGTTCTCGCCATTGGGATTGGCGGCGTCGCCGAGCTGGCGGGTGAAGGAGCATTCGGGATAGTTCGAGCAGCCGACGAAGGCGCCGAACTTGCCGAGCTTCAGCGACAGATTGCCGGTGCCGCATTTCGGGCAGATACGCGGATTGGAGCCGTCCTCGCGGGCAGGGAAAACCAGCGGCGCCAGTTCTTCGTTCAGCGCATCGAGCACGTCGGTGACGCGCAGCTCCTTGATGTCGGCGACGGCACCGGAAAAATCCTTCCAGAAGTCCCGCAGCACGTCCTTCCAGGCGAGCTTGCCGTCGGAAATCTCGTCGAGCTTTTCCTCCAGCGAGGCGGTGAAGTCGTATTCGACATAGCGCTCGAAGAAGCTTTCGAGGAAGGCCGACAGCAGGCGGCCCTTGGCCTGCGGCACCAGCCGGCGCTTGTCGATCGTGACATAGTCACGGTCCTCGAGCGTCTTCAGGATCGCCGTGTAGGTAGAGGGACGGCCGATGCCGAGTTCTTCCAGCTTCTTGATCAGCGACGCCTCGGAGTAGCGCGGCGGCGGCTCGGTGGTGTGCTGGGTGGCATTGATTGCGCGGCGGGCAAGCTGCTCGCCGGCCCGGATTTCGGGCAGACGGCGGTTTTCCTCGTCCTCCGCGTCGTCGTCCTTCTGGTCCGTGTAAGCGGCGATGAAGCCATCGAAGCGGACGACCGAACCGACGGCGCGAAGCTCGGCGGTGCGGGCGCCGTTCAGCGCCTCGATTTCGACGGTGGTGCGCTCGATCTCGGCCGGCTGCATCTGGCTGGCGATGGCGCGCTTCCAGATCAGCTCATAGAGCCGCATCTGGTCGGCATCGAGATATTGCCGGACCGACGCCGGGGTGCGCATGAAATCCGTCGGCCGGATCGCTTCGTGCGCTTCCTGGGCGTTCTTGGCCTTGGCGGTGTATTGGCGCGGCTTTTCCGGCAGGTATTTCGGGCCGAATTCCTTGGCGATGGCGTCACGAGCGGCGTCGATCGCCTCGGGGGCCATCTGCACGCCGTCGGTTCGCATATAGGTGATGAGGCCAGCAGTCTCGCCGCCAATGTCCATGCCTTCGTAGAGCCGCTGCGCCACCTGCATGGTGCGCGTGGCCGAGAAGCCGAGGCCCGACGAGGCGGCCTGTTGCAACGTCGAGGTGGTGAAGGGCGGGCCGGGGTTGCGCTTCGTCGGCTTGGCTTCGACGGACAGCGCCTTGAAGGTCGCACCCTCGAGCATCGCCTTGATGTCGTCGGCCTGCGCCTTGTTGGCAATGTCGAGCTTTTGCAGCTTCTTGCGCTCGAATGCGGTCAGGCGGGCTTCGAAGGTCTCGTTGCGCGGTGTGCCGAGGATGGCAGCGATCTGCCAATATTCCTCGCGGATGAAGCGTTCGATTTCGGATTCGCGGTCGCAGACCAGGCGCAGCGCCACCGACTGGACGCGGCCGGCGGAGCGGGCGCCCGGCAATTTGCGCCACAGCACCGGCGACAGCGTGAAGCCGACGAGATAGTCCAGCGCCCGGCGGGCGAGATAGGCATCGACGAGAGGCGCATCGATCTGGCGCGGATTGGCCATCGCCTCCAGCACCGACGCCTTGGTGATGGCGTTGAAGACGACGCGGCTGACGGGCTTGTCCTTCAGCGCGCGCTTCTGCTTGAGCACCTCCAGCACATGCCAGGAGATAGCCTCGCCTTCGCGATCCGGGTCGGTGGCGAGGATCAGGCCGTCGGCATCCTTGACCGCATTGGCGATGTCGGTAAGGCGCTTGCCCGAGGCGGTGTCGACCGCCCAGGACATCGCGAAATCCTCATCCGGGCGCACCGAGCCATCCTTGGCCGGCAAATCGCGGACGTGGCCGAACGAGGCAAGAACCTTGTAGTTCCTGCCGAGGTATTTGTTGATTGTCTTCGCCTTGGCCGGCGATTCGACGACGACGACGTCCATGAGGTCTCATATCAGCTGTGATGCGGCAGAAGAATTCCGCTGCGCGCGACGAAATCTCGGTTCTGTTCGTCGCTCACATGGCCGCGCTTTTGCATCCGGTCAAGGGGAAGGGGCCAAATTGCGCGGGTGCCGCCAGCAATACACTCTAAGAGTGTATGGAGAAATCACAGAATTTCGGTCAGGCTGGATGATCGTCACCAGTCTCGAAAGATGACCCGGTTCATTTTTCGGTGAGTCGAGGAAAGATCCGCCGGAATGCCGGACCGGGGCGCGCCATGGTTCACAAAAAAGCCAATCGCCGGATCGGGCAAGGATGCCGGCGACCAACCCATGTCCCCCAGCGGGCAGGATATGGCGTTGAGGGGTTCAGTCGGCTTTGGCGATGTGCCAGACGCCGGCGACGCCATCGCCGCCCACATCTCCGGCTTTCTTGTCCTTGATGAAGGTGTAGACCGGCTTGCCGTCATAGGCCCACATCTTGGTGCCGTCGGTGCGCTTGACGATCGTCCATCCTTCGGAGGCCTTCGCGCCGGCTTCGGCCTTCAACGGTGGCCAGTTGGCGGCGCATTTGTCGTCGCAGTTCGACTTGCCCTTCTCATCCTTGTCGTAGGTATAAAGCGTCATGCCCTTGGCGTTGGTGTAGATCTTGGTGCCTCCGACATTGGCTTCCTTCCACGCATCGGCGGCGAGGGATGCGACGGTGCTGAGCAAAAGCGCGGCTAGCCCTACAGTTATGGTCTTCATGGAAATCTCCCTGGCTAATATGTGGAGGTGCGCGGGAAATCGCGGCCTCGTCGTGTCAACGCCTGCCGGTCGGGTTTTCTTCCCGAGAGGCTTGAGGACATTGGCAGCTGGCGGGCCTCGTTGCCCGTAACAATTCTCTCGGTTCGGTCGTACTAAGATGGGTGGCGCAGCTGAATTCGGGGCGAGTGCGATTGCCCGAACGGCGACCGGTTGCCACACATTGGTGATTGGCGCACAGGTCGGCGCGTCGCTATATCGGCGCCGGAACAGTAGGAGCTTTGGAATGGCATTGGACATCGGCTATGTCAGCGCGGTCGGGGCGGGGGCCATCTCGTTCCTGTCGCCATGCGTGCTGCCGCTGGTGCCGCCCTATCTCTGCTACATGGCCGGCATATCGGTCGACGATTTCCGCGGCAATGCGGGCGCGACCGCAAGTCAGGGCGCACGCGGCGCGCTGCTCTACTCCTCGATCGCCTTCGTGCTCGGCTTTTCGACCGTGTTCGTCGCGCTCGGCGCCGGCGCCTCGACCATCGGCCGGCTGCTGCGCGTCTGGCAGGAGCCGCTGGCGATGGGCGCCGGGGTGCTGATCATCCTGATGGGCCTGAATTTTCTGGGCATCCTGCGCATCCCCTTGTTGTCGCGCGAGGCGCGCTTCCAGTCGCAGGGCAAGCCGGCCAGCGCCGTCGCCGCCTATGTCATGGGCCTTGCCTTCGCCTTCGGCTGGACGCCCTGCATCGGACCGGTGCTGGGACCGATCCTGACGCTGGCCGGCGGCCGTGAAACCGTGGGCGAGGGCGCGCTGCTGCTCGCCGCCTATTCGCTCGGCCTCGGCATCCCGTTCCTGATCGCCGCGCTGTTCTCCGGCGCTTTCATGCGCTTCCTCGGCAAATTCCGCGTCCATCTCGGCCGCGTCGAAAAGGCGATCGGCGCGCTGCTGGTCGTCGCCGGCGTGTTTTTCCTCACCGGCGGCGTGCAGGCGGTGTCTTATTGGCTGCTGGAGAATTTTCCGCTGCTGGGGCGGCTGGGGTAAGCCTACTGATTAGAAGTCAGTTGCTCTTCCGTCTGCATCTCACCGGAATTTAACCGCATTGGTGCAGCATCGCGCCACTGCTAGCATGATTTGATTCCCAACCCTTTTCATATGGTTGCCTTCATGAGCCAGAGAACCTGCCTGTCCGTCATCCTCGCCGCCGGCGAAGGCACGCGCATGAAGAGCGCGCTGCCGAAGGTGCTGCACCAGATCGCGGGGTTGCCGATGGTAGCTCATGTGGTGAAGGCGGCCGAGGCCGCTGGCGCCAGCGGCCAGGCGCTGGTCATCGGGCATGGCGCGGATGAGATGCGTAAGGCGGCGGCGAAATTTGCACCGAAGGCGGAGACCTTCGTTCAGGACAAACGCCTTGGCACGGCGCATGCCGTCCTCGCCGCTCGCGAAGCGATATCAAAGGGTTATGACGATGTCCTCGTCATGTTCGGTGATACGCCGCTGATCGATGCGGATGCCCTGACGGTGGCGCGACTGAAACTGGCTGAAGGTGCCGCTGTCGTGGTCATCGGTTTCCGACCGCCCAGCCCGACCGGCTATGGCCGGCTGATCGAAAAGGGAGGCAAGCTGATAGCGATCCGCGAGGAAAAGGATTGCTCCGAAGAAGAGAAGAAGATCGGCTTCTGCAATGCCGGCATGATGGCGGTGGCCGGCGCGCACGCGCTCAAACTGCTCGACGCCGTCGGCAACAAGAATGCCAAGGGCGAGTATTATCTCACCGATATCGTCGAGATCGCCAGTGCACAGGGCCTTGATGTCGTTGCCACCGAAGCCAGCTTCGAAAGTGCGCTGGGCATCAACAACCGCGCCGAACTGGCGCAAGCCGAAGCCATCTGGCAGGCGCGTCGGCGCCATGAGGCGATGCTGTCGGGCGTGACGCTGATTGCTCCGGAAACCGTCTATTTCTCGCACGATACCGAAATTGGCGCCGACACGATCGTCGAACCCAATGTCTGGTTTGGACCGGGTGTGAGGGTTGCCTCGGGCGCCAAGATCCACGCCTTCAGCCATATCGAGGGCGCCACCATTGCTTCCAATTGCGATGTCGGGCCGTTCGCACGGCTGCGGGCGGGCGCCGATCTCAAGCAGAAGTCCAAGGTCGGCAATTTTTGCGAGGTCAAGCAGGCCGTTATCGAGGAGGGCGCCAAGGTCAACCATTTGACCTATATCGGGGATGCCCGCGTCGGCGCCGGGGCCAATATCGGCGCCGGCACCATCACCTGCAACTATGACGGCTATTCGAAATTCTTCACCGATATCGGCGAGGGCGCCTTCATCGGCTCGAATTCCTCACTGGTGGCGCCGGTCACCATCGGCAAGGGCGGCTATATCGCCTCGGGCAGCGTCATCACAGAAAGCGTGCCCGACGATGCGCTGGCCTTCGGCCGTGCCCGCCAGAAGACGATTCCCGGCAAAGCCAAGGAATTGCGCGAACGGTTTGCCTCCGCAGCGGCGGCGAAGAAAAAGGCGGCTGGCGCCGACCATTAGCGATTGGTCGACGGGGCTGCTTTCTCGCCGAAGCAATCGAAAAACCGAGCGATTGCAGTAACCGGATTGCAAGGGCGGGCTGTCATGGTGCATGCCTGCAGAAGCGTCCGTTACACGGGACGAAATGCAATGTGACTTTCGCGGCAGGCCGGCCACCCCTAAATAGCGCTGGTTTTCCATGGGCAATCGGGGACTGTCTGCATGTGCGGTATCGTTGGAATCGTCGGCCACTCCCAGGTTGCGCCGCTTATCGTCGATGCGCTGAAGCGGCTCGAATATCGCGGCTATGACTCGGCAGGCGTCGCCACCATCGAAAAGGGCGTGCTCGGCCGCCGCCGCGCCGAAGGCAAGCTGGTCAACCTCGAACGCCGGCTCAAGGACGAGCCGCTCGATGGCACGATCGGTATCGGCCACACCCGCTGGGCGACCCACGGCGTGCCCAACGAGACCAATGCGCATCCGCATTTTTCCGACGGCGTCGCTATTGTCCACAACGGCATCATCGAGAATTTTGCCGAATTGCGCGACGAGTTGATCCGCGACGGCTATTCCTTCTCGTCGCAGACCGACACGGAGGTCGTTGCGCATCTGGTGGCGAGGGAGCTCGCCAAGGGGCTGAAGCCGGTCGAGGCCGCGCACAAGGCGCTGAAGCGGCTGGAAGGCGCTTTTGCGCTGGCCATCATGTTCAAGGGCGACGAGGACCTGATCGTCGGCGCCCGCAACGGCCCCCCACTGGCGGTCGGCCATGGCGATGGCGAGATGTTCTTGGGGTCCGACGCCATCGCGCTCGCTCCGTTCACCAACTCGATCACCTATCTCGAAGACGGCGACTGGGCGGTGGTGCGCCGCGACAGCGTCGCCATCTTCGACATCGACGGCAGACAAGTCGACCGCAGGCGCCAGCAGTCGCTGTCGACCAGCTTCATGGTCGACAAGGGCAACCGCCGCCATTTCATGGAGAAGGAAATCCACGAGCAGCCCGAGGTGATCTCGCACACGCTGGCGCATTATGTCGATTTTGTCTCCGGCGTGTCCAAGCCGCTCGACCTGCCATTCGATTTCGCCAAGATCGGCCGCTTGGCCATCTCCGCCTGTGGCACTGCCTATCTCGCCGGCCTTGTCGGTAAATACTGGTTCGAGCGCTATGCGAGACTCCCGGTCGATATCGATGTCGCATCGGAATTCCGTTACCGCGAGATGCCGCTGTCGGCGAACGATGCGGCCTTCTTCATCTCGCAGTCCGGTGAGACCGCCGATACGCTGGCCTCGCTGCGCTATTGCCGCAAGGCCGGCATGAAGATCGGCGCCGTCGTCAACGTGCGGGAATCGACCATGGCGCGCGAATCCGACGTGGTGCTGCCGACGCTCGCGGGGCCGGAGATCGGCGTCGCTTCGACCAAGGCTTTCACCTGTCAATTGTCCGTGCTCGCGTCGCTTGCCGTGCGCGCCGGCGTGGCGCGCGGGGCGATCTCGACGGAGCAAGAGAAGACGCTGGTGCGAGCGCTTTCGGAAGCACCGCGCTATGCCAACCAGGTGCTGAAGCTCGAAGAGCAGATCGAACGGATCGCGCGCGAGCTGTCGCGCTACAAGGACGTGCTCTATCTCGGGCGCGACACCAATTTCCCGCTGGCCATGGAAGGCGCGCTGAAGCTCAAGGAAATCTCCTACATCCATGCCGAAGGCTATGCGGCGGGCGAGCTGAAGCACGGGCCGATCGCGCTGATCGACGAGAACATGCCGGTGATCGTGATTGCGCCGCACGACCGCATCTTCGAAAAGACCGTGTCCAACATGCAGGAAGTGGCGGCGCGCGGTGGCAAGATCATCCTGATCACGGACAGCAAAGGTGCGGCACAGGTGAGCGTGAAGACGATGGAGACGATCGTGCTGCCGGATGTGCCGGAAATCATCTCGCCGATCATCTATGCGCTGCCGATCCAGATGCTCGCCTATTTCGCCGCCGTGTTCATGGGCACCGACGTCGATCAGCCGCGCAATCTGGCGAAATCGGTGACGGTGGAATAGGCACTCTTAAACAGGCGCCTTTAAAAACTTCGCAGTTCCAAACCGTCTTCCGGTTCACTAATGTTGCGGCGCAATCCGCGCGCCCGGTGAACCATGTCCGATGCTCCGAAGACCCCCGGCATGACCCGGCTGAGGAACTATTTCCTCACGGGCTTCGTCGTCTGCGCCCCACTGGCGATCACCGCCTATATCGCATGGTCGTTCATCGGCTGGGTCGATTCCTGGGTCAAACCCTATATCCCGGCGCGTTACAGCCCCGATACCTACCTGCCGTTCCCGGTTCCGGGGTTCGGGCTGATCGTCGCGCTGATCCTGATAACGCTGATCGGTTTTCTCGCCGCCAACATTGTCGGCCGCGCCATAGTCGGATTTGGCGAGCGCCTGCTTGGCCGCATGCCGCTGGTGCGCGGCATCTATGGCTCGCTGAAGCAGATTTTCGAGACCGTGCTGTCGAACAAGGGCGACATGTTCCGTCAGGTTGGGCTGGTCGAATATCCACGCAAGGGTGTGTGGTCGCTGGTGTTTGTCGCCAGCGAGAAGGAAACCGAGATCAATCAGAAGCTCGACCAGGAAGGTGATCCGCTGATCGCCGTGTTCATGCCGTGCACGCCGAACCCGACGACCGGTTTCCTGATGTATGTGCCCAAATCCGACATCGTGCCGCTCGACATGACGATCGAGGACGGCGCCAAGCTGATCGTGTCGGCCGGGTTGGTGGCCCCTGAGGTAAAGACGAAATTGGTGACGCTGAACGGTGAGCCGATCAACGGAACCCTGGCCAATCCGCCGCTAAGCCCTCATCCGGCGCGCAGGAGCCGCACGGCCTCGTCGCGGCCAAACAAGTAGAGCAGGAGCCGCAGCGCCTCGCCGCGATCCGATTGCAGTTCGGGGTCGCGCGACAGGATCAGCCTGGCATCGTCTCGCGCGGCTTCGAGAAGGTCGGCATGCGCCTCGATCCGCGCCACCTGGAAACCCGGCGTGCCGGACTGGCGCGTGCCGAGCAATTCGCCTTCGCCGCGCAATTTCAGGTCCTCCTCGGCGATCAGGAAGCCGTCCTCCGTCTCACGCATCACCGACAGCCGGCGTTTGGCGGTTTCGCCGAGCGGGTCCTTGTAGAGCAGCACGCAGGATGACTTGATATCGCCGCGCCCGACCCGGCCGCGCAGCTGGTGCAATTGGGCGAGACCGAATCGCTCGGCATGCTCAATGACCATGATCGTGGCGTCAGGCACGTCGACGCCGACCTCGATGACAGTGGTGGCGATCAGGATGCGCGTCTCGCCCTGCTTGAAGGCGCGCATTGCCTCGTCCTTCTCGGCACCCTTCATGCGGCCATGGACAAGGCCGATGCGATCGCCGAACAGCGGCTTCAGCGAGGCGAAACGATCCTCGGCCGACATCAGTTTTATCTCTTCTGACTCCTCCACCAACGGACAGATCCAATAGATTTTCTGGCCATCCGCGACGGCATCGAGCATGCGGCCGACCAGTTCGTCGAGCCGTTCGAGCGGCAGCGTGACGGTGCGGATCGGCTGGCGGCCGGCTGGTTTTTCCGTCAGCTTCGACACATCCATGTCGCCGAAAGCGGTCAGCACCAGCGTGCGCGGGATGGGGGTCGCGGTCATCACCAGCATGTCTGGCGCGTCGCCCTTGGCGGTGATGGCAAGCCGCTGATGGACGCCGAAGCGATGCTGCTCGTCGATGGCGGCCAGGACCAGATCGTGGAAGCTGACCGTTTCCTGAAACAGCGCATGGGTGCCGACGACGATGTCGATTTCGCCGCTGGCGAGACCCGCCAGCGTTTCGGCTCGCTCGCGGCCCTTTTCGCGGCCGGTCAGGATGGCGATGCGCAATCCGACCTTGGCGGCAAGCGGGGTGATCGTCGCCAGATGCTGGCGCGCCAGGATTTCGGTCGGCGCCATCAGCGCCGCCTGGCCGCCGGCCTCGACGGCGCGTGCCATGGCCAGGAGAGCCACGACCGTCTTGCCCGAGCCGACATCGCCTTGCAGCAGCCGCAGCATGCGCTCGGGGTCGGCGAGATCGGCGTTGATTTCGGCGAGCGCGAATTCCTGCGAGGGGGTAAGCGAATAGGGCAGGGCCGCACGCAGCTTCTCGACGATGCGGCCATCGCCGACGAGCGGTCGGCCTGACAGGCGTCGCACCTTTGCCCGCACCAGGGCCAGCGAAACCTGCCCGGCGAGCAATTCGTCATAGGCGAGGCGGCGCCATGCAGCCCCTTCGACCGCGACATCGATCGGGTCGGCGGGATAATGGATGCGGGTCAGCGCGTCGCCGAAGGACGCAAAGCCCTGGCGGCGCATGAAGGCATCGTCCTGCCATTCCGGCAGGTCCGGCAGGCGGCCGAGCGCCTGGCCGATGGCACGGCGCAAAACCTTGCCGGACAGCCCCGCGGTCAGCGGATATACCGGTTCGACCAGCGGCAGGTTCTCGGCTTCATTGGCGAGTGCGATATGGTCGGGATGGACCATGGTCGGGCGCCCATTGAACCATTCCATGCGGCCTGACACCACGACATGCTCGCCCACCGGCATCGCCTTTTCGAGATAGGCGGCATGGGCATGGAAGAAGGTCAGGCCGATTTCGCCGGTATCGTCATGGGCGTAGACCCGATAGGGCACTGATTTGTTGCCGCGCGGCGGCGCCTGGTGGCGGTCTATGCGCAGCTCAAGCGTCACGATGGCGCCTTCGGCCGCGAGTGCGATGCCTGGCCGGTTGCGGCGGTCGATGACGGTGTGCGGCAGCACGAACAACAGATCGCCGGCACGCGCTGCGCGATCGCCGAGGTCGGCCGCCACGACCTTCTCGATCAACGCACCGACCTTCGGTCCGATGCCGGCAAGCGAAGTGATCGGGACAAACAGGGGATCGAGGATGGAAGGACGCATGATGTCAGCTTATGTCGCGACGGCCGCAGCGCAAGGCTGACACCGCCCACTATCCACGCTATATGCGCCGCTTGAAGCGAGGATGCGGCACAATGACCGGAACGAAACGATCAAGCGAGGGTCTGGACGCCCATCGCCGCAAGCTGTTGTTCCGCTCCTGGCATCGCGGCATGCGCGAGATGGACCTCATCCTCGGCACCTTCGCCGATGCCGAGATCGGCACCTTGACCGCTGAGGAAATCGACCAATATGAGAGGCTCCTCGACATTTCCGACACGGAATTCCTGCCGCTGGTCACTGGCGAACGCCCGGTGCCGACGGAGATCGACTGTGCCGTCCTGCAAAAAATCCTGGCGTCCCGCCGGACCATGACTTTCTGAACACATGACTTTCTGAACACAAGCAATTCCAGGAAAAGTGCGAAGCGGTTTTCCCACGGGAATTGCGACAACCAAGACCGTGATTTGATGGCTCTCATTCCCACCATTGGCTTGCCGAAGGGCCGCACCGGCCAGTTCATCGTCGACGGTGTCGCCGATGGATACGAGGCCTTCGCGCTGGTCCAGACGGCGCTCGAGATCGCACCCGACAAGCCGGTGCTGTTCGTGGCCCGCGACGGCCAGCGCCTGCCTTCCATCATCGAGGCGCTGTCCTTCGTCGCACCCGGCCTGCCCGTGCTGGAGCTGCCTGCCTGGGACTGCCTGCCATACGACCGTGTGTCGCCGGGTTCCGATGCCGCCGCCAAGCGCCTCGATGCGCTGACCGCCATGATCGCGCTGGCGAAGAAACCGCATCGTGCCGTCATTCTCACCACCGCCAATGCGTTGCTGCAGCGTATTCCGCCCGCGGAGCTTGTCGAGGCGCAGACCTTCCACGCCAGACCCGGCAACCAGATCGACATGAATGCGCTGATCGCGCGGCTGGAGACGTCGGGATTCGAACGCGTGCCGACCGTGCGAGGCATCGGCGAATTCGCGGTGCGCGGCGGCATTCTCGACCTCTTCGCGCCCGGCTGGACCGAGGCGCTGCGACTTGATTTCTTCGGCGACACGCTGGAATCGATCCGCGTCTTCGACGCCGCCACGCAGCGCACCACTGGCCAGCGCAAATCGATGGCGCTGCAGGCGATGAGCGAAGTGGCGCTGACGCCTCAAACCATCAGCCGCTTCCGCCGCGCCTATATCGAGGCCTTCGGCGCGCCATCGCGTGACGACGGGCTCTACGCCGCGGTCAGCGAGGGGCGGCGCTTCGCGGGCATGGAGCATTGGCTGCCGTTCTTCTATGAGCGGCTGGAGACGGTGTTCGATTACCTGCCTGACGCACCCGTGGTTTTCGACCATCTGGCGCATGAGGCGCTTGCCGAACGTCATACGCTGATCCTCGACCACTACGAGGCGCGCAAAAAGCAGGCTGACGGTGCGCTCAAGGATGCGGTGCCCTACAAGCCGGTTGCGCCGGACCTGCTCTACCTCTCGCCGGAGAATCTCAAGTCTTCGCTTGGCGAGCGCGAGGACATCGACTTTACCGTGTTCGATGCGCCCGACGTAGGGGGTAAGAAAGTCTTCCACGCCGGCTCGCGGCATGGCCGCAGCTTCGTCGAGGAGCGAGCCGATCCGAACGTCAATGTCTTCGATGTCGTCGTCCGGCACATAGCCGACGAGCGCGCGGCGCGGCGCCGGGTCGTCATCGCCGGCTGGACCGAAGGCTCGCTCGACAGGCTTGGCCAGATTCTGGCCGAGCACCATCTCGGCAACCTCAAACAGGTCGAGACGCTGGCCGAGGCCGAACAGCTCGAGCCGGGCCAGGCCGCATTGGCGGTTTTGCCGCTGGAATCCGGCTTTGAGACTGAAAAGCTAGTCGTTGTCGCCGAACAGGACATTCTGGGCGATCGGCTGATCCGTCGCTCGAAGCGCAAGAAGCGTGCGTCCGATTTCATCGCCGAAGCCTCGGCCCTGTCGGCCGGTGACATTGTCGTCCATGCCGACCACGGCATTGGCCGCTTCATCGGCCTGCGCACCATCGAAGCGGTCGGCGCGCCGCATGACTGCCTGGAAATCCACTATGCGGGCGACGACCGGCTGTTCCTGCCGGTGGAAAACATCGAGCTTTTGTCGCGCTATGGCTCCGACACAGCCGAGGCAACGCTCGACAAGCTCGGCGGCGGCGCCTGGCAGTCGCGCAAGGCCAAGCTGAAGCGGCGCCTGCTCGATATGGCCGGGCAGCTGATCCGCATCGCCGCCGAACGGCAGATGCGCGCCGCGCCGGCGCTAGTGCCGGCCGAAGGCCTCTATGACGAGTTTGCCGCCCGCTTCCCCTACGAGGAAACCGACGACCAGCAGACGGCCATCGACTCGGTGCGCGACGACCTTGGCGCCGGCAAGCCGATGGACCGGCTGATCTGCGGCGATGTCGGCTTCGGCAAGACCGAAGTGGCGCTGCGCGCCGCCTTCATCGCTGCGTTGGAAGGATTTCAGGTCGCCGTGGTGGTGCCCACGACGCTGTTGTCGCGCCAGCACTTCAAGACATTCTCGCAGCGTTTCTCAGGGCTTCCCATCCGTGTCGCCCAGGCCTCGCGGCTGGTCGGCGCCAAGGAACTCGCCGAGACGAAGAAGGCCCTGGCCGAGGGGCAGGTCGACATCGTCGTCGGCACCCACGCGCTGCTCGGGTCGTCGATCTCGTTCAAGAATCTCGGCCTGCTGATCATCGACGAGGAGCAGCATTTTGGCGTCAAGCACAAGGAACGGCTGAAGGACCTGAAGAGCGACGTGCACGTCCTGACGCTGTCGGCGACGCCGATTCCGCGCACTCTGCAACTGGCCTTGACCGGCGTACGCGAACTGTCGCTGATCGCCACGCCGCCGGTCGACCGCATGGCGGTGCGCACCTTCATCTCGCCCTTCGATCCGCTGGTCATCCGCGAGACGCTGCTGCGCGAGCGCTACCGCGGTGGCCATTCCTTCTATGTGGTTCCGCGGATCAGCGATCTCGCTGAAATCCATGATTTCCTGAAGGAATCCGTTTCCGAGCTGAAGGTGGCGGTGGCCCATGGGCAGATGCCGCCTGGCGAACTCGATGACATCATGAACGCCTTCTATGACGGGCAGTACGACGTGCTTCTGTCGACCACCATCGTCGAATCGGGCCTAGACATCCCGACCGCCAACACGCTGATCATCCATCGCGCCGACATGTTCGGCCTGTCGCAGCTCTACCAGTTGCGCGGCCGCGTCGGGCGCTCGAAGGTGCGCGCCTATGCGCTGTTCACCCTGCCGGCCAACCGCAAGCTGACCGACACGGCCGAGCGCCGACTGAAGGTGCTGCAATCGCTCGACACGCTGGGCGCCGGTTTCCAACTCGCCAGCCATGATCTCGACATCAGGGGCGCTGGCAATCTTCTGGGCGAAGAACAGTCCGGGCACATCAAGGAGGTCGGCTTCGAGCTCTACCAGCAGATGCTGGAGGAGGCGGTCGCCGAGGTGAAGGATTCCGGCGAGGTCCAGGATGGCGGCTGGTCGCCGCAGATCGCCGTCGGTACGGCGGTGATGATCCCGGAAGGCTACGTGCCGGACCTGCAGCTCAGGCTGGCGCTTTATCGCCGTCTCGGCGATCTCGAAACCACCGAGGAAATCGACGCCTTCGGCGCCGAGTTGATCGACCGTTTCGGCCCGCTGCCGGACGAGGTGAAGCATCTCTTGAAGATCGTCTTCATCAAGGCGCTCTGCCGCAAGGCCAATGTCGAGAAGCTCGACGCCGGGCCGAAGGGCGTCGTCATCCATTTCCGCAAGCGTGAATTCCCCAATCCCGTCGGACTGGTCAAGTATATCGGCGAGCAGGGTTCGCTGGCCAAGATCAGGCCGGACCATAGCGTGGTCTTCGCGCGTGATTGGCCGAATGCCGAAAAGCGCCTGGCGGGCTCGGCTGTGGTCATGACGCAATTGGCGAAGTTGGCGGAGAAGGCGGCCTGATCCCGGCTTTCGGGTCGTCCAGGGGGCGTCAAGCCATTCGCCAGCATCGAAATTCCGGTCTAGAATAGGAAATCGGCTTCGTGTATGGAGCCGCCACCCCATCTAGGGGCTGGAAATGGCGGGCAAGGGTGTTCGCCGGAAAGAGCGTTGGGTGCAGCGATGACGAAATGGTCGCCGAATTCGTGGAGAGCAAAGCCGATCAAGCAGGTTCCCGCCTATCCGGACCTTGCAGCGCTGAAGAACACGGAAGCCCAACTCGCCACCTTTCCGCCGCTGGTCTTTGCCGGCGAGGCGCGCAAGCTGAAGAAGCAATTGGCTACCGTCGCCGCCGGTGAGGCCTTCCTGCTCCAGGGCGGCGACTGCGCCGAGAGTTTTGCCGAACATGGCGCGGACAACATCCGCGACTTCTTCCGCGTCTTCCTGCAAATGTCGGTCGTGCTGACCTTCGCCGGCGCGCAGCCGGTGGTGAAGGTCGGCCGCGTCGCCGGCCAGTTCGCCAAGCCGCGCTCGTCCGACAACGAGACCAAGGGCGAGGTGACGCTGCCGAGCTATCGCGGCGACATCATCAACGGCATCGAATTCGACGCCAAGTCCCGCATCCCTGATCCTGCCCGCCAGGAAATGGCGTACCGCCAGTCGGCGGCGACCCTTAATCTTCTGCGTGCGTTCGCGCAGGGAGGCTATGCCAGCCTGGAGAACGTGCATCGCTGGATGCTCGGCTTCGTCTCCGACAGCCCCCAAGGCGAGAAATACGAGTCGCTTGCCAACCGCATCACCGAGACGATGGATTTCATGCGCGCGGTCGGCATTACGTCCGAAACCAATTTCGCGCTGCGCGAAACCGACTTCTACACCAGCCACGAGGCGCTGCTGCTCGGCTACGAGGAAGCGCTGACCCGTGTCGATTCGACCTCCGGCGACTGGTACGCCACGTCGGGCCACATGATCTGGATCGGCGACCGCACGCGCCAGCCCGACCATGCGCATGTCGAATATTGCCGCGGCATCAAGAATCCGCTCGGGCTGAAATGCGGTCCGTCGCTGACGCCGGACGGCCTGCTGGAACTGATCGACCTGCTGAACCCCGAGAACGAGCCGGGGCGGCTGACGCTGATCGCCCGCTTCGGTTCCGACAAGGTTGCCGACCATCTGCCGAAGCTGGTGCGCGCGGTGCAGAAGGAAGGCCGCAGCGTGGTCTGGTCGTCGGATCCGATGCACGGCAACACCATCGAAGCCGCCGGCTACAAGACGCGGCCCTTCGATCGCATCCTGAAGGAGGTGCAGACCTTCTTCGAGGTGCACCGCGCCGAAGGTACCCATCCGGGCGGCATCCATGTCGAGATGACCGGCAAGAACGTCACCGAATGCACCGGTGGCGCGCGCGCCATCACGGCCGAGGAGTTGCAGGACCGCTACCACACCCATTGCGATCCGCGCCTCAATGCCGACCAGGCGATCGAACTGGCCTTCCTGGTCTCGGATCTGTTGAAGAAGAGCCATCCGGTGCAGCACAAGCAAGTCGCGAACGGCTGAGCCTGGCAATTGGACCGATGAAGCAAAAGGCGCCTGGGAAACCCGGCGCCTTTTCCATTTTCGGCTTTTTTGTTTGTGCCTCCGACCGTGCTGGCGCGGCCGGCGAAAAGCGCAGGCTTCAGTCTTGCTTGTAAAGCAGCCAGCTCTTGCCGGCGCGGCCGGCCATGGCCGAATGCCTGGTGACGCGGTTGCGGCCACTGACTTTCGAGCGATAGAGCGCCCGATCCGCCTTGGTGTAGAGGTCTTCGGGGCCTTCGGCCTCGGATGCCATGCAGATACCCATCGATACCGTCACGGTGCCGTAATTCATGCCGGTCTGGCTGCTGGTGAAGGGGGTCTGCTCGATCAGCGTGCGGATGCGTTCCGCGATCTCGTAGGTCGCGTCCTCGCTGGCGCCCTCGATGATCAGCGCGAACTCCTCGCCGCCGGTGCGGGCGACGAACATGTCGCCGCGAATGCTGGTCCGGAAAATCTCGGCGATGATCTGGATGATCTTGTCGCCCACGGGATGGCCGTAGCGGTCATTGATGTCCTTGAACCGATCGATGTCGACAAGCACCAGGGCATTGAACAGGATACCTTTGTTGCTGTTGTAGATCCTGGTGATTTCCTTGTCGAAGGCGCGGCGATTCCAGATCTGGGTCAACGGATCCGTGTCGGCCAGCCGCTTGTATTCCTCGAGCTTCGACTTGACGCTCTCGAGTTCGGCCGTCTTGTCGCTCAGCGTCGAGGCGATCTGCCGGCCGTGATCGATCGTCGAATTGGTCGCGATGGTCATTGCATTGGCGATTTTTTGCAGAAGATCCTGGGAGAGCAGGCTGCGGTTGGTCAGGCCGCTCGATGTCTCATCGAGGATTCTGCCGTATTTTTCGATGTGGCTGCGTTCGCTGCGCAGGAGCGACGCGACCTCTTCGAGCTCGCGGGCGATGACGTCCCTGGCATGCTCGACGATGCCGGGGCCATGGTTATGGGCGAAGAAGGTGCGTCCGATCTGATCGAGCTCGTCCTGCGTCGGCCGGTTGCTCAGCGATACGACGGCGAGGCTGAGTTCGCGGTTGGTGCCGCTCAAGGCCTCATAGAAAATCTCATAGTTGCGTGGCAGACCGAGGACGCCAAGCTGGCGCATGGTGGCGACAACGGTGGTTGCGATATCGGTGCTTCGTTCGGTCGAGGCTGCTGCCGGCTGCATGTCTGATTCACTCTTCCCCTCGGATCCCGGCCAGAATTCGCGGGTCCATTGATCACCGACCTGGGGAGCGCTACCCGGTGCGCCAGAACATCTTGCGAAGAGGCGCGTCCCCACCTGCGCCCTTCGCTTGTGAAGATCATACTTGCGTCGGCGCTAAAGTTTCCTTAATCCGCCCGACTTCCACAGGTTTCCTCTACCTGTGGCTGTAAACGCATAAATTTTTGCACCGCCATCCCGGGACAACCCGCTGTTCGGTGGTCTTGAAGGCGAAACTTTTGCGGTGTGTTGCCGCAAATGAAACTGAATTTCGAATTCGCCGCGCCAATCGATGTCGTATTTGTTTGCGCGTAACCACGGCGAAGCTGGAATCCTGACAAGGATGCTGGAGACGAGGTTTCTTCGAGGACTGCCGAAATGAGCGACAACCACCAGGGATCATGCCTGTGCGGAGCGGTCCGCTTCCGGACAAGCGGGGCGCTGCGTGGCGTCGTCTACTGCCATTGTTCGCAATGCCGTAAACAGAGCGGGCATTTCTATGCCGCGACCAATGTCGCCGATACCGACATCTCGATTGAAGGGACGGAAAGCATCACCTGGTATGAAGCGTCCGCTTTCGCCAGGCGCGGCTTCTGCAAGGCATGCGGATCGGTGCTGTTCTGGAAGGCAATGGATCAGGACTATATTTCGGTCATGGCGGGATCGTTCGACAAGCCGACCGCGCTCAAGGGCGAATGTCATATCTTCGTCGGCGACAAGGGCGACTATTATTCGATAGACGACGGGCTGCCGCAGTTTGAAAAGTCGACGCCATCCATACCGGTCGCCGAATGAAATTTGGACGATCCGCCTTATTCCATTGATCGGAGCATTGCTTTATCCCGGGCCGGTGATTCCGAGAGGGGCCTTGGCATGCAACGGCTGATCGATGCTTTTATCAATTCGGTGCGGGCGTTTCGCAAGCTGGCCGCTCATGAGAAGGCATTCCAGCAGGAGCTGATGCTGCTGGCGCTCGCCTTGCCGGCCGGATGGTTCATTTCGGTCTCCTGGCGTGGTTATGCCTTGCTGATCGGCGCGGTGCTGCTGCTGATCATGGTCGAGGTTCTGAACACCGGCATCGAGGCGGCATGCGACGCGTTCAGCCGCGAGTTCAATGTCGACATCCAGCTGGCCAAGGACTGTGGCTCGCTGGCGGTGCTGATTTCGGTCGTGATCGCTGGCGGCGTCTGGGGCATTGCCCTGATCGAACGCATTACCGGGGTGCCGATCTGAGACCTTGATCCCTATATGACAGTCACCAAAGGAGACCGTCATGGCAGAGGTCACGAATTCCTCGCTTCTCGAACGCCTGGGCTTGCCGGAAGACCTGCGCTGGCTGGCCGAAAAGTATCCGCGCGAGAACTGGCAGGGTCACGCCAATATTCACGGCATGGCCAATATGTGGCTGCAGCGGCACGACATGTTCCGCGAACTCGGCGGCATGCTCACCGGCGGCATTGGCAACTATCGCGAAGGCAGACTGGCGGCTACCGATTTCGCGCGCTGGTTCGCACCACGCCTCAACCATTTTCTCGGGGATCTCGATGGGCACCACAATGTCGAGGACTACCAGTATTTCCCGGCCTTCGCCAAGGCGGAGCCCCGTCTGAAACGCGGCTTCGACATTCTCGATGCCGATCACCACACGATCCACGAAGGACTGGAGCGCAACGCCGAGGCGGCGAATGCCTTCATCCGCACACTTCAGGAGAGTGAGGACAAGCAGCGCTTCGCCGCCGATGCCTACGCCGACGAAAACAGCCGGCTGATCGCGATGCTGACCCGGCATCTCGCCGATGAGGAGGACCTGATCATCCCGCTCATTCTCGATCGGGGTGATCGGGCGCTCGGCATCGACTAACCGGTCAAACCTCCTTGGCGCGCTCCCGCTTGGCGATGTGGCGGGCGGCAAGCCAGGCAAGCACGGCCACGGCAAGGCCGATGCCAAGCCCGACGAACAGCCGCTCGTGGCGCATCAGCGCCTGGCCGATCAACTGTTCGGCTCCCAATCCGAAGACATAGCCGATCGTGCTGAACAGCACTGCCCAGATCACCGATGAGATGGCGTTGAGGATGACGAAGCGGGGCGCCGCTATGGTCGAAAGGCCGGCCGCGACGCCGCCGACCAGGCGCATGCCGTAAATGTAGCGGTTCGACAGCACGAATATGTTGGGATGGGTGTTGAGCAGACGGTAAGCGCGGCGAAAGCCGGGCCGCCGACGCAGCCTGACGACATGGCGATTATCGGCGAAACTCCTGCCGAGGATGAAGAAGAAGGTATCGCCGGCGAAGGCGCCCAGCGCTGCCGCGGCAAAGGCATGCCACAGCACGAAAACATGTTGGTGAGCGAAGAAGCCACCCAGGATCGCGGCACTTTCGCCTTCGGCCACGCAGCCGAGAAAAACCGCCAGCAACCCGTATTGTTCGATGAAATGGTGGATCGCCTCGGTCATGACGCCGACTGCTGTGACAGTCTTTCATCGATCCGCTTGACCACTTCCGCCAGCCGCACGATCTCGTCGCGCATGCCGATGATCTGGCTGTGGCGCAATTCGTCCAGTTTCTCATGCAGCGCCATGATCTCGATCTCGGCCTTCAGATTGACCTCGTAGTCGTGGGCGGCATCGATGCGGTCGCGTTCGGTCTGGCGGTTCTGCGCCATCATGATCACCGGCGCCTGCAGGGCGGCGATCATCGACAGCACGAGGTTGAGGAAGATGAAGGGGTAGGGGTCGAACGCATCGCGTGACAACAGCCAGACATTGCCTGATGTCCAGACGACCAGGAAGGCGATGAAGGTCAGGATGAAGGACCAGGAGCCGCCGATGCGGGCAATCGTATCGGCAAGGCGGTCGCCAAAGGTCTGATGGAAGGCGACGGCCTTGTTGGTGTCCCTGGTGATGGTGGTACGCTCGATGGTGCTTTGCAGCACCCGGCTTTCCAGCTGGCTCAGTCCATCCGGCTTACGCTTCAGCCAGCGGTTCGCCAGATCGTCGATCGTCTTGTTCATGGCCGTCTCCAAGCGCTTTGCTGCGCTAGAGGTAGAGGCTGCCGGCCCAGGCGGGAAGTGCTAGATTGAGGCGAACCGAGAGGGACCGATGGCCGACTTCAAGAAAATTCGCGCTCGCGCGGCAAATCGCAAGGGCGGCGAGGCGGAACTGACCTCCCTGTTGGGGCCGATGCCCGACAATGCGGCGGTGGCCGACATCACCGATGACCGTATCCTCTCGACGATGGCCGAGCGCGTCTTCGCAGCCGGTTTCGTCTGGCGGGTCATCGAGCAGAAATGGCCTGGATTCGAAGAGGCGTTCCTGCGCTTCGAACCCAAGCGGTTGCTGTTCCAGCCTGACGATTTCTGGCACGACCTGGCTTCGGATCAACGCATCGTGCGCAATCCGCAGAAGATCAAATCCGTTCGCGACAACGCCGCCTTCGTCGAGCGCGTGTCCAGGGAGCATCGCGGTTTCGGCCGGTTTCTCGCCGACTGGCCCGCCGACGACCAGGTCGGGCTGATGGCCTATCTCGGCAAGCATGGCAGCCGGCTCGGCGGCAACACCGGCCAGTATTTCCTGCGCTGGCTGGGCTGGGACGCTTTCGTCATTTCGGCCGATATGGCCGCCGCCCTTCGCGACGCGGGCCTCGACATCGCCGAGAACCCGACATCGAAGAAGGATCTCGACAAGATCCAGGCCCAGATCAATCAATGGGTGAGGGAGACGGGCCTGCCGCGCCGGCACATTTCGCGCATCCTGGCGATGTCGATCGGAGAGAACCATTCGCCGCAATCGCTGCGCGAGTATATGGGCGACGATTGACGGTCTGAATTGGTCCAAACGAACGCCATTGCGGGGCGAATTCCGCCGCGCTAAGTCAGCAGGCATGACCAAAAAACTCGACATACTGCGTATCGCCATTGCCCAGCTCAACCCGACGGTCGGCGATGTCGCCGGCAATCTTGCCAAGGCGCGCGAGGCGAGGGCGGATGCTGCCCGCCAGGGCGCCGATCTCGTGCTCTACACCGAGCTTTTCCTCGCCGGCTATCCGCCGGAGGACCTGGTGCTGAAGCCGGCCTTCCTCAGGGCATGCGAGCGGGCGGCCGAGGACTTTGCCAGGGATACTGCGGACGGTGGTCCGGGCGTCATCATCGGCACGCCGCTGAAGCGCAAGAGCGGCACGCATAATTCCATCGTCTTCGCCGATGGCGGCAAGATCATCGCCGAACGCTACAAGCTCGACCTGCCCAATTACGGCGAGTTCGACGAGAAGCGCGTTTTCCAGGCCGGGCCCGAGATCCAGGGGCCGGTCAACTTCCGTGGCGTGCGCATCGGCGTCCCGATCTGCGAAGACATCTGGGGCGAGGTCGGCATCTGCGAGACGCTGGCCGAAAGCGGCGCGGAAATCCTGCTGGTGCCGAACGGCTCGCCCTATTATCGCGCCAAGATCGACGTTCGCCGCCAGGTCGTCATCAAGCAAGTCATCGAATGCGGCTTGCCGATGATCTATGCCAACCAGCTCGGCGGCCAGGACGAGCTGATCTTCGACGGCGCCTCCTTCGCCATCGGTGCGGACAAGACGCTCGCCTTCCAGATGAGCCAGTTCGAGGACGCGGTCGACGTCACCACCTGGAAACGTGCGGACAATGGCTGGGTCTGCTCGGAAGGACCGATGTCGAAAATCCCGGACAAGGAGGAGGCCGACTACCGCGCCTGCATGCTTGGCTTGCGCGACTACGTCAACAAGAACGGCTTCAAGAATGTGGTGCTCGGCCTGTCCGGCGGCATCGATTCGGCGATCTGTGCGGCCCTTGCGGTCGACGCGCTCGGCGAGGAGCGGCTGCGCGCCGTCATGATGCCTTACCGCTACACCTCGAAGGACTCGCTCAAGGATGCCGAGGACTGCGCCCGTGCACTTGGCTGCCGGTATGACATCGTGCCGATCTTCGAGCCGGTCGAAGGATTTTTGCACACGCTGACGCAGTTGTTCGAAGGCACCAAGGAAGGCATCACCGAGGAGAATTTGCAGAGCCGCGCGCGCGGCACCATCCTGATGGCGATCTCCAACAAGTTCGGCTCGATGGTCGTCACCACAGGCAACAAGAGTGAGATGTCGGTCGGCTACGCCACGCTCTATGGCGACATGAACGGTGGCTTCAATCCGATCAAGGACCTCTACAAGATGCAGGTCTATGCGCTGTCGCGCTGGCGCAACAGCCATGTGCCGCCGGGCGCGCTCGGGCCTTCGGGCGAGGTGATCCCGAAGAACATCATCGACAAGGCGCCGTCGGCCGAATTGCGTGAGAACCAGACCGACCAGGATTCGCTGCCGCCCTATCCGGTGCTGGACGATATTCTGGAATGCCTGGTCGAGAACGAGATGGGCGTCGACGACATCGTCGCGCGCGGCCATGACCGGGCGACGGTGACACGCATCGAACATCTGCTCTACATCGCCGAATACAAGCGCCGGCAGGCGGCGCCGGGTGTAAAAATCACCAGGAAGAATTTTGGCCGCGACCGCCGCTATCCCATCACCAACCGTTTCAGGGATCGTGGATAGGCGTCCTTTCGCCTGCTGAGCGAGAGTGCGCGAGACCGCGGCGAGAGTGCCATCATGCCGGACTGTGAGATCAGCTTCGACCTGTCACGCATCGATTTCCGCGCGACCTCCGACCTGTTGATGGCGAGCTACTGGGGAGCTGGACGCAGCGATGCGTTTCATCGCCGAGCCTTTGCCAACTCGTTCTGCGCCGCCGCTTACATCGCTGGCAAGCAGGTCGGTTTCGGCCGGGCGATCACCGACCGCACGGTATTCGCCTATCTCGCCGACATCATCATCTGGCCCGAACATCGCGGGCAAGGCATTGGCTTGCGGCTGGTGCGGGCACTCATCGATCATCCTGAACTCAGCACCGTCTCGCACTGGAGCCTGTCGACCAGCGACGCGCATGGGGTCTATGAAAGACTGGGCTTCAAGGCATCGACGGATGGACGATACATGCGCCTCGATCGTGCGGTGTCTGCCGGGTAAGCAACGCGCGACGACGACAGGCACCAGTCGCGACTGTTGCAAAATCGCCTCATCGGCTGGTCCAGCACTGCTTTTGGCCATGGCTTGCCTTGGCGAACGATCGAAGCATCCCTATAACGACCTCTCCGCGATTCCCTTCAGGGAGGACCGAATGCCAGGATTTGACATCGTTATGCGAGGCCGCGAAGCCTAGGTCTGCGCCGGTGTTCCGAAATATCGGAACCATTCCCGACGCAGAAAAGGCATTTACCGCTGCCGGTCGCCGCCCATTGGGCGGGCGACCAACCATAGCCGAACCTCCGCATTCATGGGCAATTGCCCGGCGCGGCTTATCAATTTTCGACCTTACTGGGATCGGGCTCGTTTGCGCCCGAATGACATCATGGCTCGTTTTAAGATCGATTTGCGCGCCAGCGCCTTTCGCAGTGTTCTTGGGTTCACGCTCATCCATTGGCGGCGCCAGCCCTGGCGGCTTTCGCTGATCATGGGCGGTTTCCTGCTGTCGACGCTGGCCGACGTGCTGACACCGCTCTATTCCGGCCGGCTGGTCGATGCCGTCGCCAGCAGCGCCGGCGCGGACGCGATTGCCTGGAATGCCGCGATGACGGCATTCCTGATTCTGATGGCGCTGGCGCTCACCGGCGTCGTGCTGCGCAACCTTGCCTTCATGGCGATCGTCGAATTGACTCTGAAGATGATGGCCGACATCGCGGCGGACGCTTTCCATCGCGTCCAGCGCTTTTCCACCGACTGGCATGCCAACTCGTTTGCCGGCTCGACCGTGCGCAAGGTGACGCGGGGCATGTGGGCGCTCGACCTGCTCAACGACACTATCCTGATCGCGCTGCTGCCGTCCGTCGTCATGCTCCTAGGCTCGACGCTGCTGCTCGGCTGGTTCTGGCCGCTGATGGGCGCGGTGGTCGCGGCTGGCTCCGTGCTGTTCATCATGGTGACGGCGATGCTTTCGCTTGGCTATGTGGCGCCGGCGGCAAGACTTGCCAACACCTGGGATACGCGGCTGGGTGGCTCGCTGGCCGACGCGGTGAGCTGCAACGCCGTGGTCAAGGGCTTTGGCGCCGAGGAGCGCGAGGAGCGCCGCCTCGCCAGGGTGGTTGCCAAATGGCGTGCGCGCACGCGGCGCACTTGGGTGCGCGGCACCATTAACGGCACCACGCAAGGGGCGCTGCTGCTGGTCATGCGGGCCGCGGTGATCGGCCTGGCGCTGATGCTGTGGTCGTGGGGACAGGCGAGCGCCGGCGATGTCGCCTTTGTGCTGACCTCGTTCTTCGTGCTGCAAGGCTATTTGCGCGATATCGGCACGCATATCCGCAATTTGCAGCGTTCGATCAACGACATGGAGGAACTGGTCGATTTCCAGTCCGAACCGCTGGGCATTGAAGATCGGCCTGGCGCCGGACCGATTGCCATCACGCAAGGCCACATCGCCTTCGACAACGTCACCTTTCACTACGGCAATCACCGGTCTCCGCTCTATCGCGACTTTTCGGTGGATATCGCACCGGGTGAACGTGTCGGGCTCGTCGGTCACTCGGGCTCGGGCAAGACCACCTTCGTCAAGCTCATCCAGCGGCTTTATGACGTGAACGCCGGAACGATCGCGATCGACGGCCAGGATATCTCGCAGGTCGCCCAGGCGTCGCTGCGCGGCCAGATCGCCATCGTCCAGCAGGAACCGATCCTGTTCCACCGTTCGCTGGCCGAAAACATCGCCTATAGCAGGCCAGGCGCCAGCCAAGAGGAGATCGAGCATGCCGCGAGACTGGCGAGCGCGCACGATTTCATCGCCAACCTGCCGAAAGGCTATGGCACGCTGGTCGGCGAGCGTGGCGTGAAACTGTCGGGCGGCGAGCGTCAGCGCGTGGCGATCGCCCGCGCTTTCCTGGCCGATGCGCGCATCCTGATCCTGGACGAGGCGACATCGAGCCTCGATTCGGAATCGGAGGTGCTGATCCAGCAGGCGATGGAACGGCTGATGGTCGGCCGCACGACGCTGGTCATCGCGCACCGGCTTTCGACGGTGAGGGCGCTCGACAGGCTGCTGGTGTTCGATCGCGGCAAGATCGTCGAGGAAGGCTCGCATGACGAGTTGATCCGCCTGAAGGGCGGCATCTACCGCCGCCTGTTCGAGCGCCAGGCGCTGGAACTGACCAAGGGCCTCATGGTCTGACCCGAGATGGCCTCCGGCTTAGGCTGGAGGCCATCTCCATCACGCGGTGCGAGACGTCCGAGCCCCTGTCACCCGGCATATGCTGGCTAAGCAAATCCGCCTGCGAAGTCCTTTTTCATATATCGAGATCGCGGTGTCTGTTTACGTTACCGACCGAGATTCGTTGCCTCTACTTTTGGTTGTTGTATGGTGCACAAGCAACCTAAACGGTCTTCGCAATGCATCTTGCTTCCGGAACTACTGGCGTGGAAAAGGTGGCTGCGCCATCGGTGCTGGGATCTCAGCACGGCTCGGTTCGGCCGCTCGCCGCCGAAGATCTCGAACGCGTCGCCGCACTCTTCCTGACGCAGTTTCGCCGGCGTCGCCGTCACCTCCTCGATCGCGCGATCGTGGAGACGGCCGAGTATATGAGAAAGATCTATCTTGACCCTGCCGGCCAGTCCGGTGAGAGCAGTGCCCTTGTCCAGATCAATCCGCAGGGCGATCTGGGAGGGTTCCTTGGCGTTCTGAAAACCCGTTACGAACTCAACGGAGCGGCATTGAATGCGGCGATCATCGGTCCGTTCATGGCCGACCCTGGCGCCGATCACGGCTCGGCCGGACCGCAATTGCTGCGCGCCTTGCATCAGGGCGAATTCGATCTGCAACTGACGGATTCGGCCAACCGGGTATCCCTGGCCTTCGCGCGTCCGATGAAATACCAGCTCCTGCCGGTCCATTGTCTGGGATGGACCTATATCTTCCGGCCAGCCGCGATGGCGGCCGCCGCACTGCACCGTAAATGGCCACGCCTGCCTCGCCTTGCACTCGAACCCTGCGCGAGGGCGTTCGATGCTCTCACGAAGCGAAGGTTCGAAGCGCCCGTCCAGCCTTCATCGTCGCATCGGGTCCATGCCGAGCCGATCAATGCCGCGCAATTTGCCGAGCGGCTGCCGGCCCTCCTGTCGGATTACGCTCTTCGGCCGAGTTGGAGGGATGGCGAGCTGCCGCGGCTGCTCGCATTGGCGGCCGAGAAGCGGGCCGACGGCCCGCTTCATTTTGGCGGGACTTACGACGAGACCGGCAGAATGGTCGGCTGCTATGCCTTCTACGGCCAAGCCGGCGACATGGCGAACCTGTTGCAAATCCAGGCGTCCGCACCTCACTGGGGCGCGACGCTGGATGGCCTTGTCGCCGCAGCGCGGGATATGGGCTGCGTGGGCATCAGCGGGCAGACCCAGGGCACGTTCATTTCCCACCTCTTCGGTTATAGGAATCTCATCTTCCGCTATGCCGGGGGGACGATGGTCCGCTCGCGAATCGCCGAGGTCACGGAGGCGGTCCGCTCCGGCGACATCGCTATCGGCGGCTTGATGGGCGACCGCTGGACCCGCCTCAGTTCCGACGACTTCGGCCGCTGATCGCCTTCGACTTACCTCTTCGGGGCGCTGCCGGCCATGCGCGGCCTGAGGCACGCCCGGCCCGGTCTTTTCATTCCAGCCGCCATGTTCTATGTCTGCGGCACGGCGCGGGGGCGCATCTTGTCAATCACAAAGGCATCCGGTACGCCCCGCTCATGACAGTTACCGTTCGTTTCGCCCCGTCACCGACCGGCCGCATCCATATCGGCAATGCGCGCACCGCTCTGTTCAACTGGTTGTTTGCCCTCAACAACAAGGGCCGTTTCATCCAGCGCTTCGACGACACCGACGTCGCCCGCTCGAAGCAGGAATTCGCCGACGCCATCCTTTACGACCTGCACTGGCTGGGCATTTTCCCGGATGCCACCGAGTATCAGTCGCGACGCTTCGAAATCTATGACGCGGCGGTCGAGCGGCTGAAGGCTGCGGGTGTCCTTTACGCCTGCTACGAAACGCCGGAAGAACTCGACCTCAGGCGCAAGGTGCGCCGCACGCGAGGCTTGCCGCCAGTCTATGGCCGCGAGGCGTTGGCGTTGACGACGGAGCAGGTGGCCGAATATCAGGCCGACGGGCGCCGGCCTCACTGGCGTTTCCTGCTGCCCAATTTCTCCAGCGATCCGCTGCAGCCGGAGCGCACCGAGATCCACTGGAACGATCTGGTGCGTGGCGACGAGACGGTGGATCTGGCTTCGCTGTCCGATCCGGTGCTGGTGCGCGAGGACGGCACCTATCTCTACACGCTGCCCTCCGTCGTCGACGATATCGAGATGGGCATCAGCCACGTCATCCGCGGCGACGATCATGTCACGAACACCGGCGTGCAGATCGCCCTGTTCAAGGCGCTGGGCGCCGAGCCGCCCGTTTTCGGCCACCACAATCTCCTGACCACCGTCTCGGGCGAGGGACTCTCGAAGCGCACCGGCGCGCTTTCCATCGAGAGCCTGCGCGAGGACGGCATCGAGCCGATGGCCGTCGCTTCGCTGGCCGTGCTGGTCGGCACATCGGAGAATGTCGCGGCCGCGCATGACCTGGCCGAACTCGCCGGCCATTTCGACCCGGCCGCGACCTCGAAATCGTCGTCCAAGTTCGACCCGGCCGAGCTGTTCGTGCTCAACCGGGTGCTGTTGCACCGTATGCCGTTCGCCGAGGCGCGGGACCGGTTGATGGTGCTGGGTATTTCCGGCGAACACGCCGAGCCGTTCTGGCTGGCGGTGCGCGGCAATCTCGACCGGCTGGCTGATGCGATTGCCTGGTGGCGTGTCCTGCGCGAAGGGCCGCAGGAGATGCCCGAATTTTCCGATGACGACCGCGATTTTCTCCACCAGGCACTCGATCTCCTGCCTGAGGAGCCGTGGAACGGGACGGTCTGGAAGGATTGGACCGGCAAGATCAGGGAAGCGACCGGCCGCAAGGGCAAGGCGCTGTTCATGCCGCTCAGGCTTGCCCTTACTGGACGGTCTTCGGGGCCGGAGCTTGCAGATCTATTGCCGCTGATGGGTCGGGAAGGAACGTTGGCCCGACGACCCTGACCTTGCGCTGTTCCGGGGGCAGGGCCGAAACGGGCGATGTCACCGGCCTGGCCGAAAGACGTTTGATGGCTTCACGGTCGAGCCCGCCTTGCATGTTGGCCAGGGTCTCGGGGTCGGCACCCGGATCGGGCTTCGAGGCCGGTACCGGAACAGACGGCGCCGCGTCCGGTTCGGGCTGTGATTGTTGCTGGCTTGGCGAGTTGCCGCCAATGATCTGGAAATTCTGCGCGGCATTGCAGCCGCAAGCGGGTGGCCGCGACATGTTGGGCTGTTTGTAGAGATAGGCGGTCGGCAACTCGCCGTAGGGCCTGCCGGTGACCGATGACGTCATCGATGCCGAATCGTTGTCCATGCCGCGCGAATAGAAGACCTGCATCTCGGTACCGGGGCAGGCCGATTCGCAATTCTTCTGGTCGCGCTCGAAATCGCCGGCCGAGGCGGCGTTCGACATGGGGAAGAAATAGCCGTCGCAAGTGCGCACGCAACTGGTGTGGAATTCGCCGCCGCTGCCCGCAACGTCCGGAATGCCGGGCTGGTTCAGGACGCGGCTGACATCGCTTTCTTCGCCCGAATCGTCAGGCTGGTCCAAGGTATCGATCCGCCGGTTGTCGGCGCCGAAAAGCTGGTCGAAGAGGTTGGCATTGTCCCCATCTTCACGATTGGCTTCCTGCGCAGGCGCGCGACGAGGCCCCACCGCATCGTCACGGCAGTCATTGGCATCGAGCGCCGCCAGGATGCGGCCGCGGTCGCGGCGTGAGCCGCCGCCGGCGAGCTGGGCACGCTTGGCCTGTAGACTGTCGAGATTGGCGTTCATGCGCTCGATGGTGGCGTTCAGCCCGGCACACTGGTTGATGTTGCGTGAAAACAGCGAGAACCCGCAACCGGCGCTGCTCGCCTGACCGCGAGCCTTCGAGATCTGGTCGCGCTGCCTTTCGATCGCGGCGTCGTATTTCCGCACCAATGCCGGGCCTCCGCCACCGCCGCGTGAGGTCGCGGCGAGGTCAGCCTCCAGTTGACGGCAGACCCGCGAAGCGGCCTGCGGCTCGCTGACCGCCGCGCCGGACAGCAGGAGGCCGAGCAGCACGGCAGCATGCGCCTGCTTCAAACCTCCGCTTGCCATCCGCCTCGATCCCGCTTGCCAGTAATGGCCAAGGCTACGCCGTTCGCGGTTAATCGTCCATTTCGGAAGTCATCTTGTGTCGGCTGAAAAGCGGCGCGCATTCGATGGTGCCCGTCAGCCGCGGCAATGGGCATGGCCGGCCGTCAGAACTTGTAGTTCATCCCGATCCTGACGGTACTGAACGTATTGTCGAAGGTCGTATTGGAGTTGGGCGCGTAGTTGATCGTCTGGTCCCGCAGGTCGACATATCGATATTCGGCATTTGCCGACCAATGATCGGTGATTGCCTGCTCCAGCCCTGCGCCAATCGTCCAGCCAACCTTGGTGTTCTTTTCGGAATAGCTGTTGGCGGGTCCGTCGAGATATTGGTTTTCGACGCCTCCGAAAGCAAGGCCGCCAGTCCCGTAGACAAGGGTGCTGTCGAAAGCATAGCCCGCCCTGGCGCGGATCGTTCCGAACCAATCCACCTTGGTGTCGTAGACATCACCTCCGCCGACATTGATCTCGTCGGAATGTCCCTTGATATCGGCGCCCGAAATATCGGCCTCGATTCCAAGAACCGCGGAATTGACCTGGTAATTGTAGCCGATCTGGACACCGCCCAGAAAGCCGTCGGTGTCATAATCCTGCGTGCCCCGGATCGTTGGCGTGTTTGGCAGGTTGTAGGTCGCGTCGGTGCTGCCAAAACCATAGCCGAGATGCCCGCCGACATAGACGCCGGACCAGTCATGCACGGTCGGCTCGGACCCGATGGCGTCGGCGGCGAACGCCTCTGCGCCAGTCACAATCAGCATTGCCGAAGCGAGCAACAGGGCTCTCATGACATTCTCACGGCCTAGTCAGACGGCCTGACCATATCAAATTGATCCGTGCCGTGAAATCCGCATTCGTTCAATGCGGGATTTCTCGATCAAGAGTTGTGGGCTCGCAACACTTGATCCGCCCAACGCGGGGCTGGATCAATCGGGTCGCGAGAGCCAGTTCAGTCCAGATTGGCGATCGCTTGCGCCTTGTGCGCCGCTTCGACCACCGCCAGTGCGGTCATGTTGACGACGCCGCGCGAGGTCACCGAGGGCGTCAATATGTGCGCCGGCTTGTCGGTGCCGAGAAGGATGGGGCCGACATGCAGGGCATCCATCATGGCGCGCAGTGCCGTTAGCGTGATGTTGGCCGAATCGAGGTTCGGGAACACCAGGAGATTGGCTTCGCCCTTCAGGCGTGAATGCGGATAGACGCGCTGGCGCAGATGCTCCGACAAAGCGGAATCGGCGTGCATTTCGCCATCGCACTGCAGTTCCGGTGCGATGCGCGCCAGAATGGCCGCGGCCTGACGCATCTTCAGGGCGCTCGGCGAATCGCGCGAGCCGAAATCCGAATGCGACAGCAGCGCCGCCTTCGGCTCGATGCCGAAGCGCTGGATTTCCTCGGCCGCCAGCACGGTCATCTCGGCGATTTCGTCGGCCGTGGGGTCGACGGAGACGTGAGTGTCGGTGAGGAAGATGATGCCGCGCTGCGAGATCAGCATGGAAAGGGTCGACAGGTCCCGGTCCTTGATGCCGGTGCGCGGCCCAATGATCAGCGTCACATTGCGCAGATGCCGCTCGAAACGGCCTTCGAGGCCGCAGATCATGGCGTCGGCGTCGCCGCGCTTGAGCGCCAGCGCCGCGATCACCGTGTTGTCGGTGCGCACCATGGTGCGCGCGGCCTCCGTCGTCACGCCACGGCGGCCGGCGAGTTCGATCAGGAGGTCGACATAGTGGCGGTAGCGCGGATCGTCCTCCGGGTTGATCAGGCCGAAATCGACACCGGGCTTGATGCGCAGGCCGTAACGCTTCAGCCTGACCTCGATGACATGCGGGCGGCCGATCAGGATCGGTTCGGCGATGCCTTCCTCGAGCACAACCTGGGCGGCACGCAGGACACGCTCGTCCTCGCCGTCGGCGTAGATGACGCGTTTGGCGCTGGAAGCCTTGGCGGAGGAGAATACCGGCTTCATCACCAGGCCGGAGCGGAAGACGAAGCGGTTGAGCTTGTCGATATAGGCGGCGAAGTCGGTGATCGGCCGCGTCGCGACACCGGTGTCGCAGGCTGCCTTGGCGACGGCCGGCGCGATGCGCAGGATGAGGCGCGGGTCGAAGGGCGAGGGAATCAGGAATTCGGGGCCAAAGATCGGCGTTTCGCCGGAGTAGGCGCGCGCGGCGACATCGGAAGGTTCCTCGCGGGCAAGGGCGGCGATTGCCCGCACCGCCGCCATCTTCATCTCCTCGTTGATGGCGCTGGCGCCGCAGTCGAGCGCACCCCTGAAGATGTAGGGGAAGCAAAGCACGTTGTTGACCTGATTGGGAAAATCGGAACGGCCCGTGCAGATCATGGCGTCCGGACGCGCCGCGCGCGCCACTTCCGGCATGATCTCGGGATTGGGATTGGCCAGCGCCAGGATCAACGGCTTCGGCGCCATGTGTTGCAGCAGCTCCGGCTTCAGCACGCCGGCGGCGGATAGCCCCAAGAACACATCGGCGCCCGGGAGGACGTCGGCCAGCGTGCGCGCCTCGGTTTCCTTCACATAAGGGTCTTTCCAGCGGTCCATCTCGTCGACACGGCCCTTGTAGGCGACGCCGAAACGGTCGGTGACCCAGATGTTCTCGACGCGCACGCCGAGCGAAACGAGCAGATTGAGGCAGGCAAGGGCGGCGGCACCTGCTCCGGAGGTGACGACCTTGATCTCCGAAATGGTCTTGCCGGCGAATTCCAGCCCATTGAGCACGGCGGCGGCGACGATGATGGCGGTGCCGTGCTGGTCGTCATGGAACACCGGTATGCTCATGCGGGCCTTCAGGCGTTCCTCGACCTCAAAACACTCCGGCGCCTTGATGTCCTCGAGGTTGATGCCGCCAAAGGTCGGCTCCAGCGCGGCGACCGTTTCCACCATGCGCTCGATTTCAGGCGCGTCGATCTCGATGTCGAAGACGTCGATGCCGGCGAACTTCTTGAACAGGACCGCCTTGCCCTCCATCACCGGCTTGGAGGCAAGCGGCCCAATATTGCCGAGACCGAGCACGGCCGAGCCGTTCGACACGACGCCGACCAGGTTGGCGCGCGCCGTGTAGTCGGCGGCGGTCGCCGGGTTGTCGCGGATCTCCAGGCAAGGAGCAGCGACGCCGGGCGAATAGGCGAGCGCCAGGTCGCGCTGGTTGCCGAGCGGCTTGGTGGCCTGAATCTCGAGCTTTCCCGGCGTCGGGTGCTTGTGAAAATAGAGGGCGGCTTCGTCGAGGTCCGAACGTGCCGTTTTCTTGTTCTCGCCTTCCATGCGGCCGCTCCTCGAAACCTGCTTCGGAGTCCTTTTAGCATGAGGCCAAGGTTTTTCGCGACGCTAATTGACGCGCCGGCAGCTTTAAATGCCGGAGCATAAAAATGCGATATTTGCCAGATGGTTACGGCTGTTTCATGAAAAGTCAGATTGCGTTGCTTCGCAGGCGCGCCGGTCAAAAGGCACTGACGTAGAGGCCTCCGTCGACGGGTATATTCTGCCCGGTCAGATAGCCGGCATGGACAGAGCACAGGAAGGCGCAGATCTGGCCGAACTCCTCCGGCGTGCCAAGCCGCTTGGCCGGTACGTCGGCGCTGATGCGGGTCTTGCGCGCCGTGGCCGCCTTGGGGTCCTCCGACGTGCCGGCCTCATGCGGGCCGCGCAGCCGGTCGGTGTCGAGCTTGCCCGGCAGCAGGCTGTTGATGGTCACGTTGCGCTCGATCACCGTGCGCGCCACGCCGGCAAGGAACGACGTCAGGCCGGCGCGCGCACCCGATGAGAGGTCAAGGCCGGGGATCGGGACGTAGACCGACAGCGAGGTGATGTTGACGATGCGCCCGAAGCCGCGCGCCGCCATGCCGTCGATGACCGCCTGCACCAGTTCGATCGGTGTCACCATGTTCTGGGTAACGCCTTCGAGGATTTTTCCACGATCGAGCTCGCGGAAATCGCGGAGCGGCGGCCCGCCATTGTTGTTGACGAGGATGTCGGGTTCCGGACAGGCGGCGAGCAACGCCTTTTGTACCTCCGGCTTCGAAACGTCGCCGACGACTTCCGTCACCGTCACGCCATGGCGTTGGCGCAGCTCCGCGGCGGTTTTGGCGACCAGCTCCGCATTGCGCCCATTGACGACGATGTCGCAGCCTGCCTCGGCCAGCGCCATGGCGCAGCCACGCCCGAGCCCCTTGCTCGAAGCGCAGACGATGGCCCTCTTTCCGCGGATACCAAGATCCATGACGATTTCTCCTTTGATTTGCCCGGCAGGCTAGCGCCAGCGCTGGACCAATCGCAACCGTCATACGGTTGTTGCATGAATCGGGGCATAGGCTGCTCGAAAGCAAGGGTGAATCCGATGTCAGGCCAAGAGCCCCGCACTTTCCGCAGCATGTTCATTTCCGATGTCCATTTGGGCTCGAAAGCGGCGAAGGCCGATTTCCTGATCGATTTCCTGCGCTACCACGATGCCGACATCATCTATCTGGTCGGCGATATCGTCGACGGCTGGCGCCTGAGGCGCAGCTGGCACTGGCCGCAAAGCCACAATGACGTCGTGCAGAAACTGCTGCGCAAGGCGCGCAAGGGCGCCTCGATCACCTATATCGCCGGCAATCACGACGAATTCGCCCGTCAGTTCCAGGGCGTGCATTTCGGCGGCATCGTCGTGGCCGACCGCGCCATCCACGAAACCGCCGATGGTCGGCGACTGCTGGTCATCCATGGCGACCAATTCGATACCGTCGTCCACAACCAGCGTTGGCTCGCTTATCTCGGCGACCATGCCTATGACGCCGCCATGCAGGTCAACCGGGTGATCACGCGGCTGCGCCAACTGCTCGGCCTGCCTTATTGGTCGTTTTCGTCCTGGGCCAAGGTCAAGGTCAAGAAGGCCGTGAACTTCATCGGCTCGTTCCAGACGGTGCTCTGCGAGGAAGCGCGACGCTCGCATGTCGACGGTGTCATCTGCGGGCACATCCACCATGCCGCCATCGAAAGCTATGGCGACGTGCAATATATCAACACCGGTGACTGGGTGGAGAGCTGCACCGCCGTGGTCGAGCATTTCGACGGCCGCATGGAGATCCTGACCTGGGCGCATGTGCTGCCCAAGGCGCCTGACGAGCCCTTCATCCCGATGCTGATCGAGGACAGGGTGGTGCATGCGGCCTGAGGTGGAAGCCGGCCCTGTAATTTCTGGTGTTAATCGACTGGTCCAGCCGGTTTCGTCCGGTTTTTCCTCATGTTAAGGATCGGTTTGCGCTGCTCGCCGGTCGTTGAGCGCAGCGTCATTGGATCGATTCATGCCGCTGCCGCCGCTTTCGCCCGAACAACTCGTGAAGCCGAGCCGTTTTGAGCTGCGCATGAGCTTGATCTTCGGCACGTTGTTCATATCGCTTGGCACCCATTTGCCCTATTTCCCGCTTTGGCTGCAGGCCAATGGGTTTCACGCCGAACAGATCGCCGTCATCCTTGCGGCGCCCATGTTCCTGCGCGTGGTGACGACACCGCTGCTGACGACGCTTGCCGATCGAGCCAGGGACCGCGCCGATGTCTATGTCGTGCTCGTCGCGGCCTCGCTGCTGTTGTCCGCGGGGTATTTCCTGACGCCGACCTACGCGACGGTGCTGGCGGTGTCGTTGCTGCTGACCATTGTCTGGACGCCGCATTCGCCGATCGCCGATTCACTGGCGCTTTCGGGCGTGCGCCGCTTCGGGTCCAACTATGCGGGCATGCGCAAATGGGGATCGATCTGCTATCTCCTGGCCAATGTCGCGGGCGGCTTCATTCTGGCGGCTACTGGTCCCCGGGCCGTTCCGGTGATCATATTCCTTGCCCTTGGCGCGGCACTCGCCGCAGGCCTGATGGCGCCGCGCCTGGGGAAGCCGCGCAAGGCCTCGCCGCTGTCGGCGACGGAAATCCAGCAGGCGGCGCCGGGCCTGTTCAATGCCTATTTCCTCTATTTCACGCTTGGTGTCGGCATCATCACAGCCAGCCACGCCTTCCTTTATGGCTTCGTCTCGATCTATTGGAAATCGATCGGCATCAGCGATTCCGTCGTCGGCCTGCTATGGGCATGGGGGGTGGTGTCCGAGGTCTGCATGTTCCTGTTTTTCAATCGAATATTCGCCTCCGTACCCGTCGTCCGGGTTATGCTCATTGCCGGCATCGGCTCGATCGTGCGTTGGATCGCCTTTCCGCTGGTGTGGCCGCTCGGCCTTGGCGTCGGCGGCTTTTTCGCAGTGCAGTCGCTGCATTCGGTGTCTGTCGCAATGGTGCTGATCGGCCTGCAGAAGATGATCGCCGAAACCGTCTCAGAAGAACGCACGGGCGCCGCGCAAGGCATCGCCTATTTCTTCAATGGCTTCTTCATGGCCGCCGTCACGCTTGCCTCCGGTCCGCTCTATGACCGCCTCGGCGTCGATGGCTTCCTGGCGATGATCCCGATCGCGATCATTGGCCTCGTGCTGATCGGACTTGCGGCGCGCTCAGCCCCACAGCGCCCGGTCCGGGGGTGAGACGAGCGATCCCTGGTAGACAAGACCCGGCACACGATCCCGGGCAAGCAGCAGCGGGCCGTCGAGATCGACGAAATCGGCTCCTTGCGCGAGCAGAACGGCCGGCGCCATTGCCAGCGAGGTGCCGACCATGCAGCCGACCATGACGCCGAAACCCAGTTCGCGAGCGCGGTCGCGCAAGGTTAGCGCCGCCGTCAGCCCGCCGGACTTGTCGAGCTTGATGTTGACGGCATCGTAGAGTCCGACAAGGGATTCGAGGTTTCCTGCTTCATGAACGCTCTCGTCTGCGCAGATCGGGACCGGGTGCGCTATGTGGCGCAGGATGCCGTCACGGCCCGCCGGCAGCGGCTGCTCGATCAGGGCGATGCCCTGCTCGGCGGCAAAGGCGAGGTTCGCGACGATGTTGTCGTCGGTCCAGCCTTCATTGGCATCGAGGATCAACCGGCTCTCGGGCGCGGCCTGTCTCACCGCCCGGATGCGGGCGATGTCGTTGTCGCCGCCGATCTTGACCTTGAGCAGCGGCCGGCCGGCGTTGGCGCGGGCCTGCGCCGCCATCGCCTCGGGTTCTCCGAGCGACAGCGTGTAAGCGGTTTCGAGCCGATGCAACGGGTCCGGCCAGATTGCGTTCGCCACCGGATTGCCGCTGATCTTGGCTTCAAGATCCCAAAGGGCACAGTCTACAGCGTTGCGCGCCGCCCCGGCAGGCATTGCGTCGAGCAGGGCGATGCGGTCCATCCCGCCGGCGATCCGGTCACTCATCGCCTGGATCGCGTCATGGACACCAGCCATGGTCTCGCCATAGCGCCTGTAGGGAACGCATTCGCCACGCCCGCTATGGCCACCCTGGCTGATCGTGCAGGTAATGACCTCGGCCTCGGTCTTGGAGCCGCGCGAAATGGTGAAGGTCCCGGCGATCGGAAAACGCTCGGCCTCGACCGAAATGACACGCGCCATATTTTTCTGCTCCGGCTATGCGAGAAGGGTTGTCGGCAAATCGACAAGGTCGGACCCATCAGGCTAAACAGGACACCATGTTGACCATCGGTAAACGCGACGCAAGCGGCACGACCGCCTCGGGGGCTGATCACGACCCGCGCGTGGCGGTCGGCGAGGAGGGTGGCGTCCTCGGCTGCGCGTTTTCCGGAGTCTGGACGACACGGACCGTGGCGCTGATCGACGCCGAGATGCGCAAGATCGAGAAGCGAAGCGGTTTCAAGACGTTGGCGCTCGATCTTTCGAAAATCGAGAAGATCGATACCGCCGGCGCCTGGCTGATCGACCGGCTGGTCAGCGTCTTCGAGAAGAAGAATGTCGAGGTCCGGCTGCAAGGCCAAAGTGACGTCGCTTCCATATTGCTCGAAGCAGTCGGCGAAGCCGTCCGGCGCGAGCCCGAATCCGGACCGGCGCGGCCGCCCAACATTGTCATTCGGGCGCTGGAGGCGGTTGGCCGGCGCGTCTACGAGATGCGCGACGATTTCCTCGCCTCGATGAACATATTGGGCGCCACCATCCGCGGCGCGCAGATGAAGCTCGGCCGCGGCCATGCGGTCAACCCGGCAGCGATCTTCAACCAGATCGATCGCATGGGCGTCGGCGCTATCCCCGTGGTGGTGCTGATGTCGGCGATCGTCGGGGCCATCGTCGCCCAGCAGGGCGCCTATCAGCTCAGTTATTTCGGCGCCGACATCTTCGTCGTCGATCTCGTCGGCGTGCTGATCCTGCGTGAACTCGGCGTGCTGATGACGGCAATCATGATCGCCGGCCGCTCCGGCAGCGCGATCACTGCCGAAATCGGCTCCATGAAGATGCGCGAGGAGGTTGATGCGCTGAAGGTCATCGGCCTCAATCCGATCGGCGTCCTGGTCTTTCCGCGGCTGGTTGCCCTGGTGATCGCCTTGCCCTGCCTGACGATCATCGCGAATTTTGCCGCACTTGGCGGCGGCATTGTCGCCGCCTGGCTTTACTCCGATATCCCGCCCGCTGCCTTCATCGACCGGTTGCGTGTCGCAATCGATCTCAGCACGATTTTCGCCGGCCTGATCAAGGCGCCGTTCATGGCCATGATCATCGGCACGATCGCCTCCGTCGAGGGCATGAAGGTTGGCGGCAGCGCCGAATCGCTCGGCCAGCACGTGACCGCTTCGGTGGTGAAGTCGATCTTCGTCGTCATCATCCTCGACGGGCTTTTCGCCATGTTCTACGCAGCGATCGAGTTCTGACAAGATGGCGAAGGGCAATGGGGTCGAGGTGAAGGACGAGGTCGACAGCGAAATCGTCCTTTCGGTGCACGACGTCACCGTTGCCATTGACGACAAACTGATCCTCGACAAGCTGTCGCTCGACATCACGCGCGGCGAAATACTGGGGTTCGTCGGGGCCTCGGGCGCCGGCAAGTCCGTGCTGTTGCGCACCATTCTGGGCTTGATGCCCAAGCAGTCGGGAACAATCAAACTGTTCGGCGTCGACGTCGACAAGGCAAGCGACATCGAGCGGCTGCGCATCGACATGCGTCTTGGCGTGTTGTTCCAGCATGGTGCGCTGTTTTCGGCGCTGACCGTGATGGAGAACGTGCAGGTGCCGATGCGCGAATATCTCGACCTGCCGAGGAAGCTGATGGACGAGCTGGCACTGCTCAAGATCGAGCTGGTCGGGCTGCCGCCGGATGCGGCGCAGAAGTTTCCCTCCGAACTCTCCGGCGGCATGATCAAGCGCGCCGCGCTTGCCAGGGCGCTGGCGCTCGACCCCGACATCGTCTTTCTCGACGAGCCGACGTCGGGCCTCGACCCGATCAGCGCGGCCGAGTTCGACGAACTCGTCGTCAAGCTGCGCGACACCATGGATCTGACCGTCTACATGGTGACCCACGACCTCGATACGCTGTTTACAGCCTGCGACCATGTGGCGGTGCTGGGCAAGAAGAAGGTCCTGGTCGAAGGCACTATCGACGACATGCTGAAGAGCGAGGAACCGTGGGTGAAATCCTATTTCCGCGGAAAACGCGCACGGCAACTTGATCTTGCCGCTCGTGCATAGCCATAAGTGAAGCAATGGAAACCAGAGCCAACTACGTCATTGTCGGCATTTTCACGCTGGTTGCGATCCTGGCGGCTTTCGGCTTCGTCTATTGGACGGCCGCGATCGGCGACAGGGGCGAGACGACGCTGCTGCGGGTGCGCATTCCGGGCTCGGCCTCTGGTCTCGGCCGCGGCAGCTTCGTGCTGTTCAACGGCGTCAAGGTTGGCGACGTCAAGCGTGTCTATATCGACGTCGACAATCCGACTGTCGCCATCGCCGACACCGAGATCGACCGGATGACGCCGATCACCAAGTCGACGCAGGCCGATATCGGCCTTGCCGGCCTTACCGGGCAGGCCAATATCGAGCTCAAGGGCGCCGACCCCAAGGAAGTGAAGCTGCTCGACCAGGCTGAAAAGGAGGGCAAGGTCGCCGAGATCATCGCCAATCCTTCGGCCGTGACCAATCTGCTGCAGACGGCGCAGAACATCTTTACCCGCGCCGACAAGGTGCTGACGGAGCTGGAGGGCTTCACCAAGGATGTCCGCGGGCCGCTGACGCAGACCGTGCAGAACGTACGGACGTTTTCCGATGCACTGGCCAGGAATTCCGACGGCATCGACAAGTTCTTGTCCGCCGTCAGCGCGCTGTCCGATGAGCTGAAAGGCGTTTCAGGCAAGCTCGACGGCACGTTGAAGGCAGCGGAGGGCCTGCTCAATGCCGTCGACAAAGACAAGATCAAGAGCATCGTTGCCAATGTCGACACGGTGACGGGGAACCTCAAGGAAACCTCGCGGCAGCTGGATGGCGTGATCAAGAACGTCGATACGGCTGTCGGATCGGTCAACGACTTCGCCAAGCAGACGCAAGGCACGCTGGCCAAGGTCGATGGCGTACTCGACGGCATCGACCCGGCGCAGGTGCGCCAAGCGCTCGCCAACATCCAGAAGGCCAGCGACAACGCCAACAAGGCGGCTGCCGATATCGCTGAGGTGACCGGCAAGATCGCCAATCGGGCCGACGACATCGACCAGACAATCAAGGACGCCAGGCAATTGGCGCAACGGCTCAACGACGCCTCGGTGCGGGTCGACGGCATCCTCGCCAAGGTCGACAAGCTGCTCGGCTCGGGTCAGGCCGACGGCGTGATGGCCGACGCAAGGGATACGCTGAAATCCTTCAAGCAGGTCGCCGATACGCTGAACGCCCGCCTTGGGGTCATCACCGACAATCTGGCGCGCTTCTCGGGCCAGGGGCTGCAGAATGTCGAGGCGCTGGTGCAGGACAGCCGCCGCTCGATCAACCGCATCGAGGAGGCGGTGACGGATCTCAGCCGCAATCCGCAGCGCATCCTTTCGGGTGGCGAGGGCGAGGTTCGTCAGTTCGACGGCAGGGCGCGGCGTTGACTTCGGCGCCGCCCCGCCGCAAGAACAGTGCTCGTGAATGCGGGTTTGATCTTACGATCGGGGACAGCGGGGATCACGCGTGGCGTTGAGTAGGCTTGGAACAGGCGGGTTGAAATCAGCTGCGCTGCTGGCTGTCCTGGCGGTTGCCGGTTGCGCGGCTCTCGGCGGCAAGCCGGCACCGCTCGACACGTTCGAACTGTCGGCGCCATCGGTCGACGCGCATGGCCATAGCCGCAAGCAAATCCTGATCGCCCAGCCTTCGGCGTTGAAGGCGCTGGACAGCCAGAACATCGTCATCAAACCCTCCGACCGCTCGATCCAGTATCTGAAGGGCGCGCAATGGGCCGACCGCCTGCCGCTGATCGTGCAGGCGCGGCTGGCCGAGACGTTCCAGCGCTCGGGCAGCTTTGCCGGCGTCGGCAAGCCGGGCGAGGGGCTGGCGATCGACTATCAGGTGATCGTCGAGGTCCGGTCCTTCGAGGTCCGCGTCAATGGCGGCGAACATGCCGAGGTCGACCTGTTCGTGCGCCTGCTCAACGACCGCAACGGCGAAGTGAAGGCTTCCAAGAACTTCACCGCATCCGCACCCGTATCAGGCAGCGGCAATCCGGCCTATGTCGGCGCGCTCGACGCGGCCTTCGGCGATGCGGCCAAGCAGATCGTCCGCTGGACCGATTCGGTGATCTGAGCGCCAGACGCGCAGGAGTTCCATCTTTCGGGCTACGGACGGTCGAAGACGTCCGGCCGCAGCTTTCCAGTCTTCATCAGGTGCTGCAGGGTGTAGGTGACGGACAGCGCATCGTCTAGAGCGGTTCCTGTTTTGAGAGAATCGTAGGATTCCCAAAGCAGCTGGTTTGTGATTCAAGATGCTGGCTGGATTGGAGGCCAGCATCTGATGACGCGAGCGCTTTCAAACGATCTTCGTGAGC
>NZ_SRUN01000130.1:0-351 GCF_004791595.1 Mesorhizobium sp. M8A.F.Ca.ET.202.01.1.1
GACGTATGAAGCTCGTCCGCCGCAGCGCCGCGCCAACCAAACCGCTTGGCGCTGCGGCGGATGCATAGGGGGAGAACTGTTACCTATGTATCCGGTTCAATCTGTTACCCATCTATCGGCTGGACACCGGCAGGGCAATGAGGGGCGGCGCTGGCGCTGAAGGTGAGGCGCAGGGCGCGGCGCTTCTTCCTTCCCCCCTTGTGGGGGAAGGTGGATCGGCGCGCCAGCGCCGAGACGGATGAGCAACTGTGTTTTCAGGCTTTGTCTGGATACCAGGGTTGGTTGTGTCGAAGCATGGCGCTGAGGATGGTCATAATCTTTCGGGCCACGGCGACGATGGCGACCTTTGGT
>NZ_SRUN01000131.1:0-351 GCF_004791595.1 Mesorhizobium sp. M8A.F.Ca.ET.202.01.1.1
CACAGGACCCCGAGCTGATGAAGCGGGTCGACCCGGTCGTCGCCGGACGGCGGCTGGCGAATTACCTGAAGGTCATGACGCTCGAGGCGCAGACCATCGCACGTGCCTGCGGCAAAAATCACCTGCACAATCTCGAGCCCGAGGATCTCTGCGCGCTTTCGATCGAAGCAGCGGCCATGGCCGGCGTGCCGCTCGCGGGGACGAATTGGGTGCCAGGGCAGGGTGGCTTCTAAAACCAGAAGAATGGGAGCAGTAGACAATGAATAAGGCCTTTGAAGCCAAAATCGATCAGTCTGAGGGGACTGATCTCCAAGAGTTCGCAAGGGTTCGCAACGTCAAGTATTTCATGGT
>NZ_SRUN01000132.1:0-348 GCF_004791595.1 Mesorhizobium sp. M8A.F.Ca.ET.202.01.1.1
GCGGACATTCCGTGGGATGGCGGGGCGGTGTGGGTTGGCAGGACACGCCGTAAACCCATCCTTGGGGGCTCGATGGCGCCATCCATGGCGCCAACGGTCCTGCCAACCCACACCGCCCCGCCTTTGACAGTTTCCGCGCGGCTGTTGGTGGGTGTCGACGTTGGTCGACACATCTGTCAGATATCGAAATGGAACCGGGGTCAGATCCGTTTTCCTGCGGGAAGCGGGTCTGCCCCCGATCGCTACTCGTTAACAGAACCATGACGTCGCGTTCAGTAACGTGCACGCCCATCGTGTCGCTGCGACCGATGCTTCCCTCGCCGCCTCTGCGGCCCCTGCCCGGTCCGT
>NZ_SRUN01000133.1:0-348 GCF_004791595.1 Mesorhizobium sp. M8A.F.Ca.ET.202.01.1.1
TCCAGCACCGCGCGCAGCAGCGCGACCTTGAGATTGGCATCCGTGCGCCCTTGCGCCGCCAGCGCCTCGACCTCGGTCGAGCGGCCGTAGAGCCCGGCGCCGTAGAGCGCTGCAGCGACAATCGCGAGCGCCACTGCCGCAAACAGGAGCCAGGCGCGCCGCGCCCGCCCGGCAAGCAACTCGGGCGTCGGGGATAAGGCAGCGGCAGGGCGTTGCAGCATGCCGCATTTGTGCATGATTTCGCACAAAGCGCAATTCGGCCTATACGCATTGCCGCACGGATGCCGTTCAGGGTGCACGATAAAAAATCAAAAAAACCAGCAAAATCAACGAAGCGAAACGCCGGGC
>NZ_SRUN01000134.1:0-347 GCF_004791595.1 Mesorhizobium sp. M8A.F.Ca.ET.202.01.1.1
TCCACACCCTTGGCCGCCACCGCGTCGGCGTCCAGGTTCTCGTACTGCAGATCGCCCTGGAATTCCGGATGGTGGTCGGACAGGCGCTGTCCGGCGCGCTCGCGCGAAGAGACGAAGGCAAGTTGCAGCCGCGGGTGGGCGGCCACCAGCTTGATCAGCTCGGCGCCGGTATGGCCGCGGGCACCGACAATGCCCAGGGTGAAGGTCGAATCGTTCATGCGTGGCTGTCCAGGCGGTACTGCAGGTGGCGCTTCACGCCCTGCCATTCCGCATCGATGATGGAGAAGATGACGGTGTCGCGCGGCGTGCCGTCGGCGTGCCGCTTGTGGTTGCGCAGCACGCCATCC
>NZ_SRUN01000135.1:0-347 GCF_004791595.1 Mesorhizobium sp. M8A.F.Ca.ET.202.01.1.1
ACAGCGACGCCGGCGTGCCGAACGACGAGTTGGCTTTGCGTGCCGAAGAGGCCGGCCTGTCGGCCGAACCGGTCAGCTCCGTCGCCAGCGCGCTGATGCTGCTGCGCGACGCCTGGGACGGCCCGGCACCGCGGATTCTCATCGGCGGCTCGCTCTACTTCGCCGGCGCCGTGCTGGCCGAGAACGGCACACCGCCGACCTGAGGCCAGGTCAAGACGGCGCTGCGGATTTCGGCGGGGGCCGAAAGGAACCGGCCATGATCAAGGTGAAGCAGCTCGCCCATGTCTGCATTTTCGCGCATGACCTGGAAGCGACGCGCGACTTCTACCGGGATGTGCTCGGCATGG
>NZ_SRUN01000136.1:0-346 GCF_004791595.1 Mesorhizobium sp. M8A.F.Ca.ET.202.01.1.1
GTTGCGGCAACCGGCCAGATCGGCTGCACGCGCAGCGTGGAAATCCGGCGTGAACCAGACTTTCATGATGCCGTCGGCGATCACCTCGATGCCGTCGTGCTCGACGGTTGCGATGCGCGTGTTCCAGCTCTCTGCGGTGCCTATTTTGTGCGCGGTGTCGCTTAGGATCAGCGCCTCCACACATTTGGGATGGCGGGTGTAGAGCCGCTGCGCGACCAGGCCGCCGACCGACAGCCCGCACAGCACAACCCGCTCGAAACCGAAATGATCGATGAGGCCAAGGAGATCGTCGACATGATCATCGATGGAGCGTACGCCGCCGCCTATGTCGGACAGCCCGTGGCCG
>NZ_SRUN01000137.1:0-345 GCF_004791595.1 Mesorhizobium sp. M8A.F.Ca.ET.202.01.1.1
GGCGCTGCCATCCATGGTCGTGCTGGTGGGCGCGATTGCGTCGGGAGCGGCGCTGCCGGCGGCAATCCTCGCCGTCACGTTGTCGGCGATACGTCTGATGCCGATGGTGATGGCGCTAGCACCCGAGATGCGCGCCGGGAAAACCCGGCAATGCGTGCTCTATCTCCTGGCGCATTTCGTGGCCGTGACCTCCTGGGTGCTGGCCATGGAGCGCCTCAAGCGCGTCCCGCCTCACATGCGTACGACTTACTATGCCGGCCTCGGCGGCACGCTGGTGACGACGAATGTCATCGTCGTGACCGTCGTCTATGCGGTGGCGGATGCGCTGCCGTCCGCCGTTTCGGC
>NZ_SRUN01000138.1:0-345 GCF_004791595.1 Mesorhizobium sp. M8A.F.Ca.ET.202.01.1.1
GTCGGGGCGTTGATGACGATCATACTTGTCACCGTCATCGCGCTGATCAGCTTCGACTCGATCTCCTTTGCGCTGCTGGCGCCGGCCTTCGTGTTGCTGTGCGACATCGTCGAGGGCCAGTTCGTGACGCCGCTGGTGGTCGGCAGGCGGCTGGAGATCAACGCGGTGGCGATCTTCATCGCCATTGCCTTCTGGTCGTGGCTGTGGGGTTTTGTCGGCGCGCTGATGGCGGTGCCGCTGCTGGTCGTCGTCAAGGTCTTCTGCGACCATTTCGAAGGACTGAGCCATGTCGGCAATTTCCTGGCGGCACAGCACAGCCTCGTCGTCGAAGAGGATACGGCCGAG
>NZ_SRUN01000139.1:0-344 GCF_004791595.1 Mesorhizobium sp. M8A.F.Ca.ET.202.01.1.1
GCAAAATGAATGATAAACTAAATTCAGTTCAAAATCATTTAGATAATGGAGGTCGCTAACAATGCAAATTTCTAGTTTAGCATTGGGCTTAGTTAAGACGAATACTTATTTTATTGAAAATGATAAGCATGTCATTATAGTTGATCCAGCGGCTCATTATGAATTAATTATAAAAAAATTAAACCAAATTAACAAACCTGTCATTGCAGTATTCTTAACACACGCCCATTTCGACCATATTGGTGCTTTAGATCAAATTGTTGATAAATATAAGGTGCCCGTTTATATGCATTACAGTGAATTTGATTTTTTAACTAATACTGATAAAAATGGTTCACAGAAAT
>NZ_SRUN01000013.1:0-257076 GCF_004791595.1 Mesorhizobium sp. M8A.F.Ca.ET.202.01.1.1
GTCGGGCCCCAGCTCATCCACGGTTTAAGCCACCTGAGGGGTGACGGGCTCTCGACCGCCGCCACGGATCAGGCAAGCACCTGGTCCGTGGCACCCTCAACAATGCACGATTCCAAACACACAAGGGGTGTTCCAGCTTGGCGCCAACTTACCCCTCACCCGGATTGCCAACCGATTTGTGAAGGACAAATCGGGGCAATCCGACCTCTCCACAAAGGGGAGAGCTGCGGCCGCGTTTGCTACTCCACGATGCGATAGATGTTCCACAGGCTGGTGCCCGACACGACATAGGGGTCCATCTCCTTCCCCCATTTGGCGTGCGCGTCGATCTTGCCGATCTTGGCGAAGAATTCTTCCAGCTTGGCCAGGCTTTCGACCTCGTGATGCGACTCGACCGTCGCCTCGCGCGCGCCGATCGATCCGGTCATGATCTGGAATTTCAGGTCGGCGAGGCCGACCTGCGAACCGATCTCGCGTTCCCATTTCCTGAGCAATTCGAGCACGGTCTGCTTGTGTCCGAACTTGGCGTCGATCTGCCATCTGGCGCTGAACATGTTGGTTCTCCTCCGAGATTGCGGTTGAGCCCGCGGTTGATCTACTCGTCCCAGGCCTGCACGACGGTCTGCCGTGCGATCTGCCCGTTCTTCAGCTCCAGCATCGCCGCGGCGAACACTTTTGTGCCGTCCGGATAGGCGCAGGCCTGGGTGAAGGCGAGGCTGTCGCCGTTGGCGATGGTGGTGTCGACCTTGTGGGTCATCGCCCGGCTGCAGATATCGTCCCAGAACGTCGTGATCGCCGCTCGCCCACGGATTTCGCGTGGCTTGCTCGGCGGGTTGTTGCGGTCGATCACCCGCACCAGCGCATCGTCGGCATAGAAGCTCGACAGCGTCTTTCCATCACGGCCTTCGATCGCCTTTTTGATCGCCGGGCCGTCCACTATTTGGGTCTTGGTCAGCATTTTATCCTCCATATGCCCATCTTCACGATCGGGCGGTCGATGCTTTGAGGTGCGGCCCGGCGCTCATCGCCGGGCCGGTGTCTTCACTGCGACTTGGCCTTTACGGCTGCGAATACGTCGTCGGTCTGCTTCTTGAAGGTCGCGAGATCGACCTGGTTGCCGTTGAGGATTGTCGACCAATGGCGAACGATTGCCGCCATCGCGATCGTCTCCTTGATCTCCTCGTCGCTGGCGCCGTTGAGCTTGGCGGCTTCGGTGTGGAAATAGATGCAATACTGGCACGGGATCTGCGACGCGACCGCGAGCCCCATCAACTCCTTGGTCTTGCCGTCGAGCGCGGTCTTGGGGTTGAGCTGGACGCCCTTGATCTCGGCCCAGGCGCCGGCGATGGCGACGTCGGGCAGTGTCTTGAACATATCCGGCACCGAGCCGAGCGTCGCCTGGATGTCCTTGTAGGCGGCCGTCGCCGATGCATCCTCGGCTTTTGCGGGAGAGAGCGTTGAAAGCGCGCCAATGCCTGCCGCGATCACAAGTAATCTGAGACTCAGCTTTGACTTGGGCATTTCATCCTCCGTTCGCAGCGCCTTCCGGGTGATATCCGCGTGGCCTGCATGGGGGAGATTGATAGCGCTTACATCGGTATGGCCGCTTCGCCCGAAAGCGCCATGGCTCTTATGGCCCGTCCGGGCCAGCGGTCCTGACGGAAAATGCCGCCGCCGCCGCTCGCGATGGCAGGTCGAGCTTGAGCAGTATGTTGGCGACGTGGCGCTTGACCGTGTGCTCGCTCAGCCTGAGTTCAGCGGCGATCGCCGCATTGCTCTTGCCATCGGCGATCAAACTCACGACTTCGCTCTCGCGTATGGTCAGGCAAGCCGGTTCGGTCGCCCTGGTCTTGGGCCGGCAGGCCGGCTCCAGGTGCTGTTCGGACATCGCAAGCACGAGCGCCAGCGGCTCCTCCAACTCGTCGATGTCGACACGCCCGCGATCGACGAAATGAAGTCCCGAGCCGACTGCCAGATCGGCGACCAGCTTCGACGCCAATATCTCGCCGCGCCCTGCGTGAGCGGCGAGCTGTATCGTCACGCGGCCCGTCAATCCTGCTGGGGCCCCACGCGATTCGATCTCGCCGACATGCGCCCCTTGCGCGCTTGCCACCCCGATTTGCTGCGCCGCGTCGCGTAACGCCGCCGCGCAGCGTAAGGCCCGCCCCGGGCCGTCGAAGCGCGAAATCATCATTTCGCCGTGCAAATCCGCACAGCGCCCGCCATGGCGCGCCACAAGTGTCCGCCATGTTTCGTGGAAATGCTCGCTGCGTTCGCTCCACATCCTGTCGCCCAGCCGTGCAGTGTCGTAGATGCGTGTCACCAGAAGCGCGGCCAGGACGCGCTCGGCTCCTGCCACGGCGCGCTCGCCGGTCAGGAATTCTTCGATCAGGTCGGCCACCCGGTCGACATCGCCGGTCCAGATCGGATGGTCGCGCCCTGGAATCTCGACCAGCCGCGCATTCGGGATTTTCCTGGCCAGGAAGCGGCTGGCGTCTGGATCGACCCGCGCATCGTTGCGGCGATGGATCAGCAGCGTCGGCGCCCTGATCGCCGCCAACACTCCACGTATATCGATTTCCGCATTCATTCGCGCGAGCGCCGCCGCTGCCGTCGGGCTCGCCGACAGCCGCTCGAAACGGGCCCACCACTGGGTAAAATGCGCGTCGTCGACCCGGCCCGGCGCGAAATTCGGCAAGGTGGCACCGGTGCCCCAGGCAGTCTCGGCCGTAACGATGAAGGCGTTGAGGCGTTCCGGCGGCATCACCCATTTGTGGAAATGCGCATAGCCGCCATAGAGCGCCAGGGCCCGCGTCCGCTCCGGATAGGTGGCGGCGAACAGCATCGCCAGCGGCGCTCCCTCGGAAGCGCCGAGCAATGCGGCACGGCCGCTGCCGACCGCGTCCATCACCGCGCGCACATCATCCATGCGGGTCTCGAGGCTGGGCAGGTGATGGACATCGACGCGGTCCGAGAGACCCGTACCGCGCTTGTCGAACAGGATCAGCCGTGAGAAGGCCGAAAGCCGCCGCAAGAGTCTGGTATAACCCTCGTCTTCCCAATGCAGGTCGAGATTGGAAATGAAGCCGGGGACGAAGACGAGGTCAAACGACCCCTGCCCGACCACCTGGTAGGCGATCCGCACCTCGCCGCTAAGGGCGTAACGGGTCTCGATCGGCCTCACGAGGTTGTCCGCCCGGCCTGACGATTTCTGATCGCCAACCATAGCAGAGCCGCGCCGGGTGCGGCAGCCTAAACTTTAGCGACGCGGAATATAAACGGCGCGGCCCGGCGGCTATTTTTGCGAGGCTGCGACGTCGGCCGGGAAGGCCTTGAGGCCGAGCTTGATATCGGCCTCTGCCGGGGTGATCGGCCGCTTGATCCTGGCCGAGGCGACCACAACCAGTTCGTCGAACCCCTCACCGCCGCTGTCCAGCATCTCGAAGAACTGGCGCCGCATCCTCGGTTCCCAGAACTTGTTGATGTGCTCGGCGACGCCGGCAATGCCTTCCTCGCGTGGCCTGGAGTGGAAAAAAGCGGCGATCTGGTTGGCCATGCGCACCAGCTTTTCTCTGGTGCTCATGATGTGGTCTTCGTCATGCGACATGCTGGGCAACTCCGGAGATCACCCGGTCAGGGTGGGTAAAAACATCGAAATCGTCGCCGCGCACCAACGCCACCAGCGTCATGCCGGCTTCCTGCGCCGTGCGGATGGCAAGTGCGGTGGGCGCGGAAACGGCGATGATGAAGGCAGAACCGATCGCCGCCGTCTTCTGCACCATCTCGACCGAAACACGGCTGGTCACCACGACAGCGCCCGATGCGCCATCGATATTGGCCTTGGCCAGCGCGCCCGCCAGCTTGTCTAGCGCATTGTGGCGACCGACATCCTCGCGCGCCATGACGACGCCCTTGCCGGGCACGTAGAAACCGGCGGCGTGCACAGCCCCCGTCTCGGTATGCAGTGGCTGCACCTTCGACAACAGCTTGACCGAACGGGTGATGTCTTCGGCCTCAAGCGTAAGTTTCGACGCACCGACCGCATCGACCGAGCGCATTGCTTCCTCGATGGATTCGATGCCGCAGAGCCCGCAGCCGACCGGTCCAGCAAGCCGCCGCCGCCGTGCCTCGAAACGCGTATTGGCCTGGTCCTTCAACCGAATCTGGATGTCGATGCCGGCGCCGTGATCTTCCACTTCGATGGCTTCGATCTCTTCTGGCTCGGCGATGATGCCTTCGGTCAGCGAAAACCCGAGCGCGAAATCCTCGAAATCCGCAGGGCTCGCCATCATCACCGCATGCGTGGTGCCGGCAAAGGAGAATGCCACCGGCGTTTCTTCAGGCACCATGCGGTTGGCCGCGGCCGTGCCGCTGGCGCGATGCGCTAGTCTGGAGATCTGGGTGGTGGCGCGGCGTTTGAGCATCAGTCCCGCTTCATCCAATTCGGCGTCAGCTCAGGAACATCGCCGGCGATGGTTTCGAAAGCCTCGTATAGCCCTGTGCCCATTATCCGACCAACAATGCGACGAAGCGTGTCGAAGTCCTCTTCGCCGACCTGCTTCTGAATATCGCTAAGATAGCCGTCAAGCTCCGCGCCGTGCCTCTCGCACAGGCGAAGCAGTTTTTCGTAGGCGTCCTTTCGAGTCACCTTGCTTCTCCGTCAGCGCCATCGGCCTGCCTTCTGTTGAAGGAAAGGCGGCCAAGACTACTCCGCCGCCTGCAGCGGAGTGATGCGGCGGCTCTGTTTGGCCTGTTCGTCATAGTCGCGCTGCCATTCAGACGGGCCGTTGGACGCGCCGACCTGCACCGCCGTCACCTTGTACTCCGGGCAGTTGGTCGCCCAGTCGGAGAAGTCGGTGGTGATGACGTTGGCCTGCGTGTCGGGATGGTGGAAGGTGGTGTAGACGACGCCCGGCGACACCCGGTCGGTGATCAGCGCGCGCAGCGTCGTCTCGCCCGAACGGCTGGTCAGCCGCACCCAGTCGCCGTCGCGCAGGCCGCGATTCTCGGCGTCGTGCGGATGGATCTCCAGCCGGTCCTCGGAGTGCCAAGTGACGTTTTCGGTACGCCGCGTCTGCGCGCCGACATTGTACTGGCTGAGGATACGGCCGGTGGTCAGCAGCAGCGGGAAGCGCGGTCCGGTTCTTTCGTCCGTCGCCACATATTCGGTCCGGATGAACTTGCCCTTGCCGCGCACGAAGCCGTCGACATGCATGATCGGCGTGCCGAGCGGCGCCTTGTCGTTGCAGGGCCATTGCACGGAGCCGACCCGGTCGAGCAGGTCGAAGGAGACATTGGCGAAGCTTGGCGTCGTCTTGGCGATCTCGTCCATGATTTCGGCCGGATGCGTATAGTTCCAGTCGAGACCGATGGCGCGGGCGAGCTCCTGCGTCGCCTCCCAGTCGGCATAGCGCGCCTTCGGCTCCAGCACCTTGCGCACCATGTTGATGCGGCGCTCGGCATTGGTGAAGGTGCCGTCCTTCTCGAGGAAGGTCGAGCCGGGCAGGAATACGTGCGCGTAGTTCGCCGTCTCGTTGAGGAACAGGTCGTGCACGACCACGCATTCCATTGCGGCAAGGCCGGCGGCGACATGCTTGGTGTCGGGATCGGACTGCAAAATGTCCTCGCCCTGGATGTAGATGCCCTTGAAGGAGCCGTCGACGGCGGCATCCAGCATGTTGGGGATGCGCAGGCCGGGTTCGTCGTCCAGCTTCACGCCCCACAGGCTCTCATAGATGTCGCGCACCGCGTCGCCCGAAATGTGCCGGTAGCCCGGCAGCTCATGCGGGAACGAGCCCATGTCGCACGAGCCCTGCACGTTGTTCTGGCCGCGCAGCGGGTTCACGCCGACGCCCGGGCGGCCGATATTGCCGGTGGCCATTGCGAGGTTGGCGATCGCCATCACCGTGGTCGAGCCCTGGCTGTGCTCGGTGACGCCGAGGCCGTAATAGATCGCGCCATTGCCGCCCTTGGCGTAGAGGCGCGCGGCGCCGCGGATCAGCTCAGGATCGACGCCGGACAGCTTGCCCACGGTTTCGGGGCTGTTTTCCGGCAGGGCGACGAAGGATGCCCAGTCCTGGAATTCCGTCCAGTCGCAGCGCTCGCGGATGAAGGCTTCGTCGAACAGGCCCTCGGTGACGATGACATGCGCCAGCGACGTCAGCACGGCGACATTGGTGCCGGGCTTCAGCGGCAAATGGTAGTCGGCTTCGACATGCGCCGACTTGACCATCTCGGTGCGGCGCGGATCGAGCACGATCAGCTTGGCGCCCTGGCGCAGCCGCTTCTTCAGCCGCGAGGCGAACACCGGATGCGCGGAAGCCGGATTGGCGCCGATGATGACGGCGACGTCGGTGAATTCGACGGAATCGAAGTCCTGCGTGCCGGCCGAGGTGCCGTAGGTCTGGCCAAGGCCGTAACCGGTCGGCGAATGGCAGACGCGCGCGCAGGTGTCGACATTGTTGTTGCGGAAGCCTTGCCGTACCAGTTTCTGGACGAGATAGGTCTCCTCATTCGTGCAGCGCGAGGAGGTGATGCCGCCGATCGCGGTGCGGCCGTACTGGTACTGGATGCGGCGGAATTCCTTGGCCGTATGGGCGATCGCCTCTTCCCAGCTCACTTCGCGCCAGGGATCGCTGACCTTTTCGCGGATCATCGGCGACAGGATGCGGTCCTTGTGCGTGGCGTAGCCATAGGCGAAGCGGCCCTTGACGCAGGAATGGCCGTGGTTTGCCATGCCTTCCTTGTAGGGCATCATGCGGATGACCTCGTCGCCCTTCACTTCGGCCTTGAACGAGCAGCCGACGCCGCAATAGGCGCAGGTGGTGACGGCGGAGCGCTCCGGCAGGCCCTTTTCGAGCACGGTCTTCTCGCGCAGCGCATCGGTCGGGCAGGCCTGCACGCAAGCGCCGCAGGACACGCATTCGGAGGCGATGAAGTCCTCGTGCATGCCGGCAACCATGCGCGATTCGAAGCCGCGGCCCTCGATGGTCAGCGCGAAAGTGCCTTGCACCTCTTCGCAGGCGCGCACGCAGCGCGAGCAGACGATGCATTGCGCCGGATCATAGGTGAAATAAGGGTTGGATTCGTCGCGGGCGATGTAGTCGACCGCAAGCGAGCCATGGCCCGGCGCGACGCCATTTTCTTCCTTGACGTGGTTGCGGCCCTCGACGCCGTAGCGGTTTTCGGTCAGGCCGACGGACTTCGCCACCACATCGAACTCGCTGGCGCCGGTTCCGGCCTTCTCGTTCCAGCCGGTAGGATGGTCGGAGACGTAGAGTTCCATGACGCCGCGGCGGATGGCGTCGAGCCTGTCCGACTGCGTACGCACCACCATGCCTTCGCCGACCGGCGTCGTGCAGGAAGCCGGCGTGCCGCCGCGTCCTTCGATCTCGACGAGGCAGACGCGGCAGGAACCGAAGGAGTCCAGCATGTCGGTGGCGCAGAGTTTCGGGATTTCGACCCCACCCTCCATCGCCGCGCGCATGATCGACGTGCCTTCCGGCACGCTGATCGAGCGGCCATCGACGGTCAGCGTGACCTGCTTCTCAGCCTTCGATTGCGGCGTTCCGTAATCGAGTTCTTCGATGAGCGTCGGGAAGTCGGCCTTGATGTTCATCTGCCAGCTCCTATTCAGCAGCCACGCGCGCCGGCGCGGGCTTGAAATCCTCGGGGAAATGCGTGATCGAGCTCATCACCGGGTAGGGCGTGAAGCCGCCCAGCGCGCAGAGCGACCCGAACTTCATCGTGTTGCAGAGGTCGGTGACCAGAGCGAGGTTCTTCTCCGGCTCGATGCCGGCGGCGAGCCTGTCGATGGTTTCCACGCCTCGCGTCGAGCCGATGCGGCAAGGCGTGCACTTGCCGCAGCTTTCGATGGCGCAGAATTCCATGGCGAAGCGTGCCTGCTTCAGCATGTCGGCGGTATCGTCGAAAACCGTGATACCGGCGTGGCCGATCAGTCCATCGCGCTTGGCGAATTCTTCGTAGTCGAACGGCGTGTCGAACAGCGCGCGCGGGAAGTAGGCGCCGAGCGGGCCGCCGACCTGCACCGCCTTGACCGGACGTCCGGTGGACGTGCCGCCGCCGATATCGTCGACGATCTCGCCCAGAGTCAGGCCGAAAGCGGTTTCGAACAGGCCGCCTTGCTTGACGTTGCCGGCGATCTGGATCGGGATCGTGCCGCGCGAGCGGCCCATGCCAAAATCCTTGTAGAAGGCGGCGCCCTTGTCCATGATGATGGGCACGGAAGCCAGCGAGATGACGTTGTTGATCACCGTCGGCTTGCCGAACAAGCCTTGGATCGCGGGCAGCGGCGGCTTGGCACGCACCACGCCGCGCTTGCCCTCCAGACTGTTGAGCAACGAGGTTTCCTCGCCGCAGACATAGGCGCCGGCGCCGACGCGGATTTCCATGTCGAAGGCATTGGGCGAACCCAGCACATTGACGCCGAGCACGCCAGCCTTGCGGGCGATCTCGACGGCCTTGTTCATGACGGCGACCGCGTGCGGATATTCCGAGCGGATGTAGACAAAGCCCTTGGTCGCGCCGGTGGCAATGCCGGCGATCGCCATGCCTTCGATCAGCACGAAGGGGTCGCCCTCCATGATCATGCGGTCGGCGAAGGTGGCGCTGTCGCCCTCATCGGCGTTGCAGACGATGTATTTGCGCTCCGATGTCGTATCGAGCACCGTCTTCCACTTGATGCCGGTCGGGAAGCCGGCGCCGCCACGGCCGCGCAGTCCGGAGTCGGTCACTTGGCTGACGATGTCGGCGGGCGCCATGGCCACTGCATTCTGCAGGCCTTTCAATCCGCCGAGCGATTTGTAGGCATCGAGCGACAGCGGGTCGTTGATGCCGCAGCGCGCGAAGGTCAGCCGTGTCTGCTTGGCGAGGAACGGGATCTTGTCGGGCGCGCCGAGCCAGCGCTTGTGATGCCCGCCCTTGAGGAAGCCGCTGTCGAACAGGCTCTTCACGTCGGACGGCTTCACCGGCCCATAGGCGACACGGCCATTGGCTGTCGCCACTTCGACCATCGGTTCGAGGAAATAGGCGCCGCGCGAGCCGTTGCGCACGATCTTGGCCTCGATGCCGCGCTCGGCAAGCTCGTTTGCGATCGCCTTGGCGACCTTTTCCGCGCCCAGCGCCAGCGCGCCGGAATCGCCGGGAATATAGATGCGGGGGGTCATGAGCGCACCTCTGCTACGATCTCGTCGATCTTTTCGTCATCGAGCCGTCCGATTACCTCGCCGTCCAGCATCGCCGACGGCGAACAGGCGCACAGTCCGAGACAATAGACCGGCTCGAGCGTAACCGATCCGTCACGCGTGGTCTCGTGGAAATCGATACCGAGCAACTGCTTGATCCTGGCGGCGACCGCGTCCGAACCCATCGACTGGCAGGCTTCCGCCTGGCAGAGCTTGAGCACGTGCCGGCCGGCCGGGCGGGCGCGGAAGTCGTGATAGAAGGTGACGACGCCGTGCACCTCGGCCCTGGACAGGTTCAGCCCATCGGCAATCACGGGCACGGCGTCGTGCGGTACGTGGCCGAACTCTTCCTGAATGCCGTGGAGGATCGGCAGCAACGGACCCTCGAGGTCCTTCAACTCCTGGATAATCGCCGCAGTGCGTGACGCGATCTCGGTACTTGCAGGCTGCATCGTCATGCAGCGCCCTCCCTGGTCGATAGCTTTTAGCGCTAAGTCTTTACAAAATCAGAGGAAACCCGCGAAATCAATAAAGCGGTTTCGTTGCTCGATAGAAAATCTCTATCGATGGGCTTCAGCTAGCATTGTCTAGCCTAGCGGTGCGCCCGGAAATCGTCTGCCAGCGCCATCGCCTCGTCCAGCAGCGCCTGGACCAGCGGCGTGTGCGGCTCACGCGGTGCGGCGACCAGCCCGACCGTGTGGCTGGCATCGGGCTCGACGATCGGAATGGCCCGGATCGGTTCGGAAAAACCGAATGTTTCCGCAAGGTTGAGCGGCATGATCGATGACCATTTGCCGGTTCGGATGTGCGAAAACAGCACGATCATCGAATTCGATTCCAGCGTCGGCCGCACCTGCACGCCGGCCTCGGCCAGGTGCTGGTCGATGATGCGGCGGTTCTGCATGTCCGGCGTCAACAGGCAAAGCGGCAGCTGGCTGATCTCGGCCCATGTCACTTTGTCGCGGTCGGAATAGGGATTGCCGATTGCGGTGATCAATTGGTAGCGCTCGTCATAGAGCGGCACGCTGGTCACCCGTCCCAGCGGTTCGTTGTCGAGATAGGTGATGCCGGCATCGACATCGAAATTGCCGAGCAGCGAAAGCACTTCGATCGAGGTCCGCGACAGCACCGAAAAGGTGACACCTGGGTGCTTGTCTCGAAAGGGCGTCGTCAATCTGGCCACCATGGCCAATGCTGTCGGGATGGCGGCAATACGGATGCGGCCGGAAAGACCGTGGCGCGCCGCCCGCATTTCCTCGCGCATGGTCCTGGAGTCGCCGACGATGCGGCGCGCCCACACCAGCACCTGCTTGCCCTCCGGCGTCAGGCCCTGAAAGCGCGAGCCGCGCAGCACGAGCATGACGCCGAGCTGGCCTTCCAGTTGCTTGATGCCGGCCGACAGCGTCGGCTGGGTGACGCCGCACACTTCCGCGGCCCGGCCGAAATGCTCTTCCCTGGCCAGCGCGATGAAGAATTCCAGCTTGTCGATCATTGGCGAAGGCTATCCGGCGCGGCGGCACCGCGCCAGATGGTGCCGTGCTCAATCATCCAGGCATGTCGCCCAAAAGTGACTTCGGTTTTGGGGCAGCGACATGCATAGGAAAGCTCTCGCGCCGCGCTGCCCGATCCCGAGATTTACCGGTCCACGAGATTGAGGATATTGCCGTCCGGATCCTTGAACCATGCGACTTTCATGCCGCCGCCGACATGGAGGTCACCCTCCATCGTCAGGCCGGGCATGTCGTAATGCTCGAAGGCGACACCCTTCGACCTGAGGGCGTTGACGACATCGGCGATTTTGTCGCCGACCCTCCAGGTCACCGCAGTCGCCTTGTTGGTCCCCGCGAATTCGGAACGATAGACATTGATGGTGGTGTCGCCGCTTTTGTACACGATCAATTCGCCGCCCTCATCGTGCACCTGTTTCAGGCCGAGCGTCCCCTCATAGAAAGCCTTTGCCTTGGCAAGGTCCCTGACCGCGAGATTGGCTGTTGCGTTGCTGTTTTCAAGCATGATCGTCTCCTTTCCTGGTTGTTCCCTCGTCATTGAACTGCGTCGAACGTGCCATTTCTGAAGTAGGGCCGCCCAGCCGCTTGACGAGCGTCAAGGACATGCGCCCTTGCTGCAAGTTGTGCCTTCAAACGGCGCCGATCCACATCTTTCAGCCGGTTTACTGTTTCCTGCGGCCGCGTGCGACGCTATGTGGATGCAACTGGTGCGCAGGGAGGGACGAACATGCTGGGCTGGTTCCGCAAGCTGTTGCCGCGCGAGGATCGCTTCTTCGACCTGTTCGAACAGCATTCCCGTACCGTGGTCGCCGGCGCCGAGGCACTCCAGTTGCTTCTCCAGGGCAAGGATATCGACCGCAGGTGCCAGGAGATCATCGATCTCGAAAACGAGGCGGACGACATAACCGCGCAGGTGCTGCTTGCGGTGAGGCGGTCTTTCATCACGCCTTTCGACCGCGGCGACATCAAGGATCTGATCCAATCGATGGATGACGCCATCGACACGATGCACAAGACCGTCAAGACGGTGCGGCTGTTCGAAAAGCGCGAATTCGATCCGCTGATGCAGGAAATGGGCGGCGTCATCGTCGACACCGCCAAGCTGGTCGCGGAGGCGATCCCGCTGCTCGCCAAGGTCGGCGCCAACAGCACACGCCTCAATGAACTCGCCGAGGAGGTCATGCGTGCCGAGGGCCGGGCAGACGACCTGCATGAGCAGGGTTTGAAGGATTTGTTCAAGCGCCACAATGGCGGTGATGCGATGGCCTATCTGATCGGCTCGGAAATCTATGGCCAGCTCGAGAAGGTGGTCGACCGTTTCGAGGACGTCGCCAACGAGATCAGCGGCATCGTCATCGAGAACGTCTAGCGATGGAAGCGACCATCGCCTTTCCCCTGCTCGTCGGCCTCGTCGCCGTGGCGCTGTTCTTCGATTTTCTCAATGGCCTGCACGACGCGGCCAACTCCATCGCCACCATCGTCTCCACGCGGGTGCTGCGGCCGCATTATGCGGTGCTGTGGGCGGCCTTCTTCAATTTCATCGCTTTCCTGTTCTTCGGCCTTCATGTCGCCGAGACCGTCGGCAAGGGCATCGTCGACGTCAGTGTCGTCACCCCGGCGGTGATCTTCTCGGCGCTGGTCGGCGCTATTGTCTGGAACATCGTCACCTGGATCGCCGGTATTCCGTCGAGCAGCTCGCACGCGCTGATCGGCGGGCTGGTTGGGGCCGGGGTCGCAAAGGCGGGCTTCGGCGCCATCGTCTGGTCGGGCCTGGGCAAGACGGTCGCCGCGATCGTGCTGTCGCCGGCAACCGGTTTCGTCCTGGCGCTTCTCCTGGTCCTGGTGGTTTCATGGCTGTTCGTGCGACAGACGCCATTCGCTGTCGACAGCACGTTTCGCGTCCTGCAGTTCTTTTCGGCCTCGCTCTATTCGCTCGGCCATGGCGGCAACGACGCCCAGAAAACCATGGGCATCATCGCCGTGCTGCTCTATTCGCAAGGCATGCTCGGCACCTCGTTCTATGTACCGCTGTGGGTCGTCCTCACCTGCCAGTCGGCGCTGGCGCTGGGCACGCTTTTGGGCGGCTGGCGCATCGTCCACACAATGGGCTCGAAGATCACGCGCCTCAATCCGATGCAGGGTTTCTGCGCCGAGACCGGCGGCGCGATCACCCTGTTCGCAGCCACCTGGCTCGGCGTCCCGGTCTCGACCACGCACACGATCACCGGTGCCATCATCGGTGTCGGCGCGGCTCGGCGTATCTCGGCCGTCCGCTGGGGCATCGCCGGCAACATCGTTGTCGCCTGGGTCGTCACCTTGCCGGCGACGGCGGCGATTTCCGCTCTCACCTACCTGGCGCTCAGCCTGGCCCGGTGATGTCGCGGCGTGGCGCTTGGAGCCGTCTGCGTTCTGCACTATGTGAGCTGCAGCCGAACGCCAGGGAATAACCGCCATGTCCATTACCAAGGAAATCGTCACCGAGCGCCTGAAGACGGTGAACGGGCCGGATTTCACCGGCAACATCGTCGACCTCGGCATGGTTTCCGAGATTTTCATTGCCGATTCGAAAGTGTTCTTCTCGATCACCGTTCCCGCCGCGCGCGCCCCGGAGATGGAGCCGTTGCGCGCCGCCGCCGAGCGGGTGGTGAAGGCCATTCCCGGCGTTGCCGGCGCGGTCGTCGCGCTGACGGCTGAAAAGAAAGGCGGCGGCATGGAGGCGCCGGTTCCATCGCGCCCAGCACCCAGGCCGGCACCGCCCGCCGCCGCACCGCGCGCGGCTCCGCATGCTCCTGCTTCGCAGAGCCACGGCAAGCGCGGTGTGCCCGGCATCGAGGCGATCATCGCGGTCGCCTCCGGCAAGGGTGGCGTCGGCAAGTCGACCACGGCCGTCAATCTGGCGCTCGGTCTTGCCGCCAATGGCTTGCGGGTCGGCGTGCTCGATGCCGACATCTATGGGCCTTCGATGCCCAGGCTGCTCAACATCCATGGCCGGCCGCAGACGGTCGACGGCAAGATTCTGAAGCCCATGGAGAACTATGGCCTCAAGGTGATGTCGATGGGTTTCCTTGTCGATGAGGAGACGCCGATGATCTGGCGCGGGCCGATGGTGATGTCGGCGCTGACGCAGATGCTGCGCGAGGTCGAATGGGGGCGGCTCGACGTGCTCGTCGTCGACATGCCGCCCGGCACCGGCGACGCCCAGCTCACCATGGCCCAGCAGGTGCCGCTGGCCGGCGCCGTCATCGTCTCGACGCCGCAGGACCTGGCGCTGATCGATGCCCGCAAGGGTCTCAATATGTTCAAAAAAGTCGATGTGCCGCTGCTCGGGATCGTCGAGAACATGAGCTACTTCCTCGCCCCGGATACCGGCAAGCGCTACGATATTTTCGGCCATGGCGGCGCACGCCGCGAGGCAGAGAGGCTGGGCGTCACCTTCCTCGGCGAGGTGCCGCTGGAAATGGGAATTCGCGAGAGCTCGGACGCCGGCACGCCGGTGGTTGTCTCCAAGCCCGAGGGCGCCGAGGCGAAAATCTATCGCGATATCGCTTCCAAGGTCTGGGACAGGGTCAACGAGGAACGCGGCGCGGCGGAAGCGGCTGTGCCGAGCATCGTGTTTGAGTGACCCTCAAGGGGAGGGATCAGCCGCCGACTTTCTCGCCGAATGCCGAAAAGAACTGTCCGGCCAGTTTCTTCGAGGTCGATTCGATCAGCCGGCTGCCGAGTTGCGCGATCTTGCCGCCGACTTCCGCCTTGGCCGCATATTTGAGGACCGTCGCGTCCGGCCCGTCGGCGGTCAGGGTGACATCGGCACCGCCCTTGGCGAAGCCGGCAATGCCGCCCTTGCCTTCGCCCTGGATGGTGTAGGCATGCGGGGGCTTGAGATTCTTCAGCGTCACTTCGCCGTTGAAGGTCGCCTTGATCGGCCCGATCTTCAGCACCACCGTCGCCGCCATCTCGGTCGCCGATTTCATTTCCAGGCTCTGGCAGCCCGGAATGGCGTCCTTCAGGACGGCCGGGTCATTCAGCGCTTCCCACACTTTCTGCACGGGTGCGGCGATACGTTCCTCGCCTTCGATCACCAAAGCCATCAAAACCTCCCCGATCGCCGATGTCGGATTGGTCGTAGCGCGCGGCTCGATAGCTGTCTATCGCACCAAAGTCCGGATTCAGATCACGCGTGCCCCTTGCCTGCATCCGCGCGTTGTCATATCGATTTGTCATACAAATACGGAGACCATGATGGCTGGCGCCCCTACGAAAAAGAAAAAGTTCCGCTCGCAGGAGTGGTTCGACAATCCCGACAATCCGGGAATGACGGCGCTTTATCTCGAGCGCTACCTGAATTACGGGCTGACACGCGCCGAGCTGATGTCGGGCAAGCCGCTGATCGGCATCGCCCAGACGGGCTCTGATCTTTCGCCTTGCAACCGGCACCACATCGAGCTCGCCAAGCGCGTGCGCGAAGGCATCGTCTCGATGGGCGGCATTCCTTTCGAATTCCCCTGTCACCCGATCCAGGAGACCGGCAAGCGGCCGACTGCCGCCCTTGACCGCAACCTCGCCTATCTCAGCCTTGTCGAAGTGCTCTATGGCTATCCGCTGGACGGCGTCGTGCTGACCATCGGCTGCGACAAGACCACGCCTGCCTTGCTGATGGCGGCGGCCACCGTCAACATCCCGGCCATTGCGCTGTCGGTCGGCCCGATGCTCAATGGCTGGCACAAGGGCAAGCGCACCGGCTCGGGCACCATCGTCTGGGAATCGCGCCAGCGCCTGTCGGCCGGCGAGATCGACTATGACGAGTTCATGGACATCGTTGCCTCTTCGGCGCCGTCCACGGGCTACTGCAACACGATGGGCACCGCCACCACGATGAATTCGCTGGCCGAGGCGCTCGGCATGCAACTGCCCGGTTCGGCCGCCATCCCGGCGCCGTACCGCGAGCGCGGCCAGATCGCCTATGAGACCGGGAAGCGCATCGTCGACATGGTGCACGAGGACCTGAAACCGTCCGACATCATGACCCGCGCGGCCTTCGAAAACGCCATCGTCGTCAATTCGGCGATCGGCGGTTCCACCAACGCGCCGATCCATCTCAACGCGATCGCCCGCCATCTCGGCGTGCCGCTCGACAATGACGACTGGCAGAAGGTCGGTCTCAAGGTGCCGCTCATCGTCAACCTGCAGCCGTCGGGTGAATATCTCGGCGAAGATTATCACCATGCCGGTGGCGTGCCTGCCGTGGTGGCCGAGCTGATGAAGGCCGGAATGCTGCCGCACCCCGATGCCCTGACCGTCAACGGCAAGTCGATCGGCGACAACTGCAAGGGGGTCGCCAACGAGAACACCGATGTCATCCGCACCGTGGCCGAGCCGCTGAAGGCCGATGCCGGCTTCATCAACTTCAAGGGCAATCTGTTCGATTCGGCGATCATGAAGATGAGCGGCATCTCGCCCGAATTCCGCGAGCGCTATCTATCGAACCCGAACGACCCGGAAGCCTTCGAAGGCAACGCCATGGTCTTCGATGGGCCGGAGGATTACCACGCCCGCATCGACGATCCGGCGCAAGGCATAGACGAGCACACCATCCTGTTCATGCGCGGCGCTGGCCCGGTCGGCTATCCCGGCGGCGCCGAGGTCGTCAACATGCAGCCGCCGGCCTACCTCATCAAGAAGGGTATCCACGCGCTGGCCTGCATCGGCGACGGCCGCCAGTCCGGCACGTCGGGCTCGCCGTCGATCCTGAATGCCTCGCCGGAAGCCGCGGTCGGCGGCGGTCTGGCGTTGCTCAAGTCCGGCGACCGCGTCCGCATCGATCTGAGGAAAGGCACCGCGAACATCCTCGTCAGCGACGACGAGATCACGCGGCGGCGCGCCGAGCTGCAGAAAGATGGCGGCTACCATTATCCCCAGCACCAGACGCCATGGCAGGAGATCCAGCGCGGCATGGTCGACCAGTTCTCGGCCGGCATGGTGCTGAAGCCGGCTGTGAAATACCAGGATGTCGCCCATACCATGGGCGTGCCTCGCGACAATCACTGATTATTCCCGGGAATAGTCATCGATTATTCCTGGCTGGTCACGGATGATGGATGGACGAGGACCGGCGGCCTGATCGATCAGGCCGCCGCTCTGACGGCGTAGCCGCGGATGCTGCGTCCTTGACAAGACCGCGCAACAATTCCAACATCCATCGCAAGGGGTGCACCGCGACCACCCCGTGAGGCGTCAGCCCAATGTTCGCGTCCAAGCTTCTCTTTTCAGGAGGTGGACGCCATGCCGTCAACAACCGAAATTACCGTACAGCAACTATCCCGTCTGGTTGGTTTGCCCGGCGCGCCTGTAATCGTCGATGTCCGCCTCGATGAGGACTACGATGCCGACCCGCGCCCGCTGCCGGCCTCGCACCGGCGCAACTTCAAGACCGTCTCGACCTGGGCAGCCGACCTTGCCGGCAGCCAGGTGGCCGTGGTCTGCCAGAAGGGGCAAAAGCTCTCGCAAGGCGTGGCCGCCTGGCTGCGGCACCAGGGCGTTGCCGCCGAATCCCTCGAAGGCGGTTTCGAGGCCTGGCGTGATGCCGGCGGCCTACTGGTCCACGCCGCCAAGATCCCGTCCCGCGATGAAAAAGGCCGCACCGTCTGGGTGACGCGGGCTCGCCCCAAGGTCGATCGCATCGCTTGCCCCTGGCTGATCCGGCGCTTCGTCGATCCGCATGCGGTCTTCCTCTTTGTCGAGGCGGTCGAAGTGCCTGCTGTCGCGGACCGCTTTCAGGCCGTGCCCTTCGACATCGACAATGTGTTCTGGAGCCATCGCGGCGAACGCTGCACCTTCGACACGATGATCGAGGAGTTCGGGCTGGAATCCCAGGCACTCGATCGCCTTGCCACGATCGTGCGCGCGGCCGACACCGCCAGGCTCGATCTCGTTCCCCAAGCCGCCGGATTCCTTGCCGCCTCGCTTGGCCTGTCACGCATGTTCCGCGACGATCTGGAGCAGCTGGAGGCGGGGATGCTTCTCTATGACGCGTTCTTCCGCTGGTGCCGCGACGCCACCGAGGAGACGCACAACTGGCCGAGCGGGGCGAAGCCGACATGAGCAGCCTCATGTCCCAGAAAAATGCCGACATCGTCGAGGCACCGGCGGTCCCGAGCTTCCGTGAAGCCACGAAACTCTGGGCGAAGATCGGATTGCTGAGCTTCGGCGGGCCGGCGGGGCAGATCGCGCTCATGCACAAGGAATTGGTCGAGGACCGGCGCTGGATCGGCGAGCAGCGTTTCCTGCATGCCTTGAACTACTGCATGCTGCTGCCCGGTCCCGAGGCCCAGCAACTTGCCATCTACATCGGCTGGCTGCTGCACAGGACGGTCGGCGGTCTCGTCGCCGGCATCCTGTTCGTGGTGCCGGGCGCGCTCGTCATGCTCACCTTGAGCATCCTCTATGCGCTCTACGGCGATGTCCCACTGGTCGAGTCTCTGTTCTTCGGGGTCAAGGCCGCCGTGCTCGCGGTCGTGGTCGAGGCGGTGATTCGCATCGGCCGCCGCGCCTTGAAGAACCGGGTGATGGTGGCGATCGCGCTTTGCGCTTTTCTCGGCATCTATGTGCTCAGCATTCCGTTCCCGCTCATTGTCCTGATTGCGGGATTGGTGGGATGGGCGGGAAACCGCCTCGCGCCAGCCCTGTTTTCCGGCGTGGCGCACGGCAAGAACGATGCTCCCGACATCAAGGGCGCGGTCGACCTGATGTTCGAGCGCGGCGAACTGGCCCATGCCAGACCGACAAGATGGCATGCGCCGCGCATTATCGCGATCTGGCTGCCGATCTGGCTCGGGCCGGTTCTGTTGCTCTGGGCGCTCACCGGGACAAACAGCGTATGGACGCAGATAGGCGGTTTCTTCAGCCTGATGGCGGTCGTCACCTTCGGCGGCGCCTACGCGGTTCTTGCCTATGTCGCACAGGCGGCCGTCGAATCCTTCGGCTGGCTGGCGCCCGGCGAGATGGTCGACGGCCTCGGGCTTGCCGAGACCACGCCGGGGCCGCTCATTCTGGTGTTGCAGTTTGTCGGCTTCATCGCAGCCTTTCGCCACTCCGGCGCGATAGGCCCGTTGTTTGGCGGATCGCTTGGAGCGCTGCTGACCTTATGGGTTACGTTCACGCCCTGCTTCGTCTGGATATTCCTCGGCGCGCCCTATATCGAGGCCCTGCGCGGCAACAAGGCTCTGTCGGCTGCGCTCGGCGCCATCACCGCCGCCGTGGTCGGCGTCATCCTGAACCTGGCTCTATGGTTTGCCTTGCACGTTATCTTCCACGACGTGCGCAAACTGGGCCTCGGCATGAACGTGCCGGTGCCGTCGTCGATTGACTGGCGCGCCGCACTGCTGTCCTGCGCCGCCATGATTGCCATCCTCAGGCTGAAGGTCGGCATGCTGCCGACACTTGCCGGGTCGGCCCTGGCCGGCGTCTTGCTGCTGGCGGTGAGCGGATAGACGCCGGTCACTATCTTTGTATTCCGCCGGCCAACCACCTAACTGGTGGGAAAACGGATTGGACACTCATGGCGCAACGACGCTCTTCCCTTGGCTTTCTCGGCATGTTCGGCCGCTCGGGTGATCTGCGGCAGCTCGATGCGGCCTTGCGCGGTGCCGACCTGCATCCGGCCCTGGTCCCGGAGGGCGTAAAACTCACCATCGTCAATCTGATGAAGGACCACTGGCCCGAGGAACCGCCGCCGCGGGCCTATCCGCGGGTGGCTACCCTGTTCAGCTACTGCATTGCCGGACCGGAAACCTTCGAGCGGGCACAAGGTCCGCAACAGCGGCTCGACGCGGAGCGCCGGATCGAGGCGGCTCTCGAAACCGGCGACGGCCTCGATGCCCAGATCGTGCTGATGGCGCTGCACGCCAAGCTGATCAACGCCGAGGTCGTCGAGCGCTACGGGCTGGCAGCCGAATAGCTGCGCTCAGCCGCCCATGCCGCCGCGCGGCAGCTTGATCATGTCGCCGAAGCGGGCGCGTAATTTGTCGTCGAGCAGCTTCGGCACGTGGCACGGAAAGCGCTCGGCAAGGATGCGTTTCTTCTCGATGATCGCCCGTTGCAAGATGTCGGGCCGGCCCTTCTCATTCCATTCCTTCGGCGAAAACCGGTCGCCAACGGCGGGATAGAAATATTCCGTCTGCATCAGCCGCAGCGTCTGCTCGTTGCCGAGATAGTGCCCCGGGCCTTTCAGGCAGACATCGGCGATGGTGGCGATCGACAGCGCTTCGTCGGTCACCTCGATGCCGCGCACGCAGCGCAGGCAATGACCGAGCATGTCGTTGTCGATGATCAGGCTTTCCAGGCAGAAGCCGAGCAGCGAGGCATGCATGCCGGCCGATTCGTAGACCAGGTTGAGCCCGGCAAGGCCGGCCATCACGTCGGTGATGCCCTTTTCATAACCGGACTGGATGTCGGGCAGCTTCGAATCCGTCATGCCTGCGGCCGAGCCGCCCGGCAGGTCGTAGAATTGCGCCATCTGGGCGCAGGCGGCGGTCAGCACCGCCTGTTCGGCCGAGCCGCCCGACATGGCGCCTGTGCGCAGGTCCGATACGAACGGCCAGGTGCCGAAGATCGCCGGATGCCCCGGCTTGATGGCGTTGACATAGACCAGACCGGCGAGCACTTCGGCCACCGCTTGCACCACCGCGCCAGCAATCGCCGCCGGCGCCGTGGCTCCGGCCTGTCCCGCCGACAAGAGCAGGATCGGAATGCCGCCTTCGACGCATGCTTCGAGCACGCCGCAGGCGTCCTCGGCGAATTTCATCGGCGGCACGACGAAGCAGTTCGAGTTCGACACGAACGGCCTGGCGCGGAAATTCTCCTCGCCGCCGGCAATCGCGTAGAGCATTTCGAGCGCCGGCTGCACGTTCTCGCGCACCGTAAACGAGGTGCCGACATGCTTGGACGTGCCCATCACGCAGGCGTAGAGCGTGTTGAAATCCATTTCGAGCGGATCGGGAATGTCGCGCGGCACCATCGGCCGCTGGAAGAAATGGATGTTGTCGAGCCCTTCGACGATGCGGGCCGCGTCATAGATGTCCTGCAGCAGCGACTCACGGTATTCGCGCTTCTCGACATCGACCAGATGCACGGCGGCACCCGCCGTGCCGTAATGCACGCGCTTGCCCTGGATCACCATGTCGTGTTTGGGATCCTGGCCGTGCAAGGTGAAATTCCGTGCCGCCTTCTTGATCGTCTCGAGCACCAGCGCGCGCGGGAACCGGATGCGGCCGTCATCGCCATAGGTGGCGCCGGCCTGGGTCAGCGCCTCGATGCAGGAGGGGATGGCGTTGGCGAAGCCGACGGTCTCCAGAAGCGTCAGCACAGCTTCGTGGATGCGCTCGCGGTCATTGCCCTTGAGTGGTCCGTAGCTGCCGCCCTCGAGGCCGGCACGCACCGGTTTGATGTCGTCGGCGAGCGGCGCTGCCCGCATCGCGCGACGCGCTTCGCGCCCGCCGGAACGGCGCGAGCGTTGATCCGCCGCTGCTTCCTGCTTTTCAAGAACCACTGACATGGAAAACACTCCACCTTTCCTGAGAAACAGCGCGGCGGTTGGTCCACCATCGGCTGCTTCTTCCCCTTTGTGCCACGACTATGCCGCCGGCATTGGCACAGCCTATGAGCCAGCGGTTCCAGTCGAGTATGCCAGAAGAAAGGGAACGGGAGCCGCTTGAAGGCGGCTCCCATCAAAGGATCGAGAATGGATCAGGCGGCGGCGGGCCTGCGGCCAGCGGCGGTGGCCAATTCCCGGATGCCGGGCTCGATGTGCTGCAGCGCGATCGAGGAAATGCCCAACCGCATGAAACGCGAAGGCTTTTCGGTGCGGTCGAAGAAGCGGTCGCCCGGCTCGATGATGACGCTGCGCGAGGCGGCGGCCTCAGCCAAGCCGCGGGAATCGGTACCCCGTGGCCCTTCCAGCCACAGCGATGTGCCACCGGCCGAATCGGTCGAGCGCCATTCCGGCAGGAAGGCGGAAATCGCATGGACCAGGCGCTTGCGCCGCTCGTCGAAGGCGCTCGACAGTCGCCGCACCAGCGCTTCGTGATGGCCGAGCGACAGGAAGAGTGCCACGGCGCGCTGGTTGTTGGCCGGCGGATGGCGCAGCATGAAACGGCGCAGCGCCCTGAGTTCGGCGATTAGTCCAGCCGAGGCCACGATGTAGCCAAGCCGCAGGCCCGGCGCCAGCGTCTTCGACATCGAGCCGACATAGACGACACGGCCGGAGCGGTCGAGGCTCTTCAGCGCCTGCTGCGGTGCCTCGTCGAGAAGCTGGCTGTCATAGCCGTCCTCGATGATGATCTGGTTGTGCCGGTTGGCGCGCGCCAGAAGGTCCTGCCGCCGCTCGGCCGACAGCGGCACCATGGTTGGGCAATGATGGCTGGGGGTGACGAAGACGAAGCCGGAATCGCTGGGAATAGAGGAGGTTACGATGCCGGACTGGTCGACCGGCACCGGCTGGATGTCGGCGCCGGCGAGGCGGAAGATCGAGCGTGCATCGGGGTAGCCCGGATCCTCCATCGCCACTTTCGAGCCCTTGGTCATCAGCAGCGAGGCCAGCATGTAGAGCGCGTTCTGGGCGCCCAGCGTGACGATGATTTCGTCGGGATTGGCGAAGATGCCGCGCCTGGGTAAGAGCCGTGCCTGGATCTGCTCGATCAGCAGCGGATCGTCGCGGTCGACCATGTCGGACGCCCAGTTGCGGATCTCCAGCACGGCCAGCGCCATGCGGTTGCATTCGCGCCACTCGGCGGTCGGGAACAGCGCCGGGTCGAACTGGCCGTAGACGAAGGGGTAGGACGACTTGATCCAGTTCTCGTGCTTGGCCGGCGGCGGCATGTCGCTGGCCGCGATCTGCCGGCGCGCCTTCCAGTCGATCTCGTTGGCCTGGTCGGGCGCCTTCTGGTGCGGCTTGGCGGGTGTCGCCAGCACGTCCGGATTGACGAAATGGCCGCGCCGCTCGCGCGCCACCAGGAAACCCTGGTCGACGAGCTGCTGGAAAGCCAGGACCACCGTTCCGCGCGCCACGCCGAGTTTCTCGGCCAGGATCCGGCAGGAGGGAAGCGGCATCGAAGCGGCGATCTGGCGGTCGAGAATGGCGGCCACGATGGCTTGGCGGATCTGCGCCTGGAGGGTTTGGCCGGATTCAGCCGAAATCCGGAACAGGCCGGACCATATCGCCGTGTCGTTTCTCTGTGGCATGGAAGATGTTCCTCGATGGCCAGCTTTTTTTGCTTGGCTGGACCAGCCGAACGTAACCGTGGCACAAGGGGTTGCGCCAATCAATTTTTCTGATCTTTGGGATTTATGCCAGTGATCCTTCAAGCTCGAAATAAGCCGCGGCCACCTCGCCACCCGATACATTGTGTCATCGCATCGTGATGCGCTGCGTCATCGCCGCGTATTGACCGGATGGAATTCGGCTCAATAGTTGTGGCGCGACGACACGCGCCGGAAACATCCGGTCTGATATGGTGCGTCCAAAACGCCAGGAGTCCCCGCCAGTGGATCAGTCAGCCTTCCAGAAACAGCTTGCCGCCCTGCGCGATCATCGCGCCGCGGCGCCTGGCGACATGCGCCAGGTCTTCGCCGCCGATCCGCAGCGCTTCAAGGCATTCTCCGCCACCGATGGTGACCTCCTGCTCGACTGGTCTAAATGCGCCGTCGACGCGGCGACAATGAATCTGCTGGAGAAGCTCGCCGCCGCCGCCGATCTCGAAGGCCGCCGCGCCGCCATGTTCGCCGGCAAGAAGATCAACGTCACCGAAGACCGCGCCGTGCTGCACACGGCGCTGCGCAACCTCAGCGGCAAGGGGGTCACGGTCGACGGCCAGGACGTCAAGGCGGATGTCGTTGCCGTGCTCGATGCGATGGGCTCTTTCGCCGAGGCGATCCGCTCGGGCAAGGCAACAGGTGCCACCGGCAAGAAGATCACCGACATCGTCAACATCGGCATCGGCGGCTCGGACCTTGGTCCGGCCATGGCGACGCTGGCGCTCGCCCCCTATCATGACGGTCCGCGCGCGCACTATGTCTCCAACATTGACGGCGCCCATATCCACGACACGCTGAAGGGGCTGTCCGCCGAAACCACGCTGTTCATCATTGCCTCCAAGACCTTCACCACGGTCGAGACGATGACCAATGGGCAGACGGCGCGCGACTGGGTGCAGAAAGCGCTCGGCAAGGAAGCCGTAGGCAAGCATTTCGCCGCCGTCTCGACCGCGCTCGACCTGGTGGCCAAATTCGGCATCGAGCCGGATCGCGTCTTCGGCTTCTGGGACTGGGTCGGCGGCCGCTATTCGTTGTGGGGCGCGATCGGCCTGCCGGTCATGATCGCCATCGGCCCGCGGAATTTCCGCGCCTTCCTCGACGGCGCGCACGAGATGGACGAGCATTTCCGCACCGCGCCGCTCCAGAAGAACCTGCCGGCGCTCCTGGGGCTGGTCGGCTGGTGGCACCGCGTGATTTGCGGCTATCCGGCCCGCGCGGTCATCCCCTACGACCAGCGGTTGTCACGGCTGCCGGCCTATCTGCAGCAGCTCGACATGGAATCGAACGGCAAGAGCGTCACCCTTGACGGCACGCCGGTGACGACGCCGACCGGGCCGCTGGTCTGGGGCGAGCCCGGCACCAACGGCCAGCACGCCTTCTTCCAACTGCTGCATCAGGGCACCGATCTGATCCCGGTCGAGTTCCTCGCCGCCGCGGTCGGCCACGAGCCTGATCTCAAGCACCAGCATGACCTGCTGCTCGCCAACTGCCTGGCGCAGTCGGAAGCCTTGATGAAGGGCCGCACGCTGGACGAGGCACGCACGCAGATGCTGGCCAAGGGCATGAAGCCGGCCGATGTCGACCGCATCGCGCCGCACCGTGTCTTCTCCGGCAACCGGCCCTCGGTGACCATCCTCTACCGCAAGCTCGACCCGCGCACCTTCGGCCGGCTGATCGCGCTCTACGAGCACCGCGTCTTCGTCGAGGGAACGCTGTTCAACATCAACTCCTTCGACCAGTGGGGCGTAGAGCTCGGCAAGGAACTGGCGACCGGCCTCCTGCCTGTCGTGGAAGGCAAGGAAAGTGCCGCCAAGCGCGACGCGTCGACCGCTGGCCTTGTGGGATACATCCGCCAATTGCGTGGTTCGGAGTGAAAAGTTTGGCAGACATCAAGGGAATATTGTTCGACAAGGACGGGACACTTGTCGATTTCAACGCGACCTGGCTCGGCGTTGCCGATTTCATGGCCATGGATGCAGCCGACGGCGATCGCTGGAAGGCCGACAGGCTGCTGGCGGCGGCCGGTTTCGATTTCGCCAACCGGCGCTTCAAGCCCGACTCCATCTTTGCCTCCGGCACCAATCTCGACGTCGTCGAACTGTGGTTTCCGCGCCTGTCCAACGAAGACCAGATGCTGGCCGTCGCCCGCTTCAACGAGATTACCTCGGTGCAGGGCTCGGCGATGGCGGTGGCGCTGCCTGATGTCGTCGACACGCTGGCCCTGCTGCACAAGCGATCCTACCGGCTTGGCGTCGCCACCAACGATTCGACCAGCGGCGCCGAAAAAACGCTGGTCACGCTCGGCGTCGCACAACTGTTCGATGCCGCTTACGGATATGACGCCGTCGCCAATCCCAAGCCGGCCCCGGACACCATCCAGGCCTTTTGCGACCTCACCGGCCTGAAGCCAAGCGAGATCGCCATGGTCGGCGACAACAGGCACGATCTCGAAATGGCGCGCGCCGGCGGCTGCGGCCTCGCGGTCGGCGTGCTTTCCGGCACCGGCACCCGCGAATCGCTGGCCGAGATCGCCGACGTCATCCTGGATTCGGTTGCCGACCTGCCGGATTTCCTGGCCGCACGGGTCAAGGAGACGGCGTGATCCGGAGAAGGGGTGGGAAGGTGGTTTGACTTCGATGGCCGAGATGGGGCCGTGAGCGGACAGTCAGCTTTCGGGTCTTGGCGATTGGATAACTGCCGTGCGCGGCGGGCACTTCCGAATGGCAGGAAGCTTCCAATTGGAGACGTTTAGGCAGTCAATCCATGGTCCCGAAAGCAGCCAAAGCGCGCTCCCGACACCGTCGCGATAAAGGCGCGCAGGTCGGCCAGCATCAGTTCCGGCTCTTCCAGCGCGGCGAAATGCCCGCCCCGCGGCATGTCGGTCCAATGCACGATGTTGTAGGTCTTCTCCGCGAACGAGCGCGGCGGCGGCAAGAACACTGGATCGGGGAAGGCCGCAACGCCGGTCGGCACCTGGATGCGGGTGCCGGCCGGAAGCATCCGCGACTCCTCAAGCCGGCTGCCGTAGTAGATCCAGGTTGCCGTCACGAACGATGCCGGCGCGATGTAGAGCATGATGTTGGTGAGGAGTTCCTCCTCGGAAAATTTGCTCCAGATGTCGGGGTCGCCATCGGCGGTTGTCGGAAGATCGGCCCACTTGCCGAACTTCTCGAGTATCCAGCCCGCCGCTCCGACCGGGCTGTCGGCCATCGCGACGCCGAGCGTCTGCGGACGGGTTTCCTGCTCGTGAAAGTAGGCGCTCTCCCGATCGGCAATCGCGGCACGCTTGGCGGCGAAGGACTTCTCCTCGTCGGTCGTCGGAGCGGCATCCTCCGCACGCACGGTCATCATGTTGATATGAATGCCGAGCAGAGCGTCCGGTCGATCATGCGCTGCCCAGGCCGCGATGCCGTGGCCCCAATCGCCCCCTTGAACGAAATACCGCGCGTCGCCGAAAAGTTGTATCATCAGCCCATGCACGAGTGCAGCAGCCCGCCGCGGGCCGATCGGGCGCGTGATCGGGTTGGAGAACGCGAAGCCAGGAAGCGAGGGGACGACAACGTCGTGCCCGTCCGCTGCGAGCGGCTGCAACAGCCGCTCGAACTCGAGATACGAGCCCGGCCAGCCGTGGAGAAGCAGTACGGGCGGCTTGGAGCCGTCGCCCTTCACATGAACGAAGTGGAGGTGCTCGCCTTCCACGTCGGCCGTGAAGTTGGGCAGCGCGTTGAGGCGCCGTTCGACCGCACGCCAGTCGTAGCTGTACCGCCAATACGCGGCGAGTCGCTTGAGGTCATCAACCCCGACCCCCGCTGACCAGCCCCCCGCATCCGGCAGCTGGCTCCAGTCATAAGCCTCGACCTTGGCTCTGATCGTGGCGAGCCGTTCGTCAGGAATGTTTATTATGTAGGGTGAAATCATGATGTTCTCCGCTTAAACGGCTGACGACGTTGACCGCCGAAGGGTAATACCGACTGAACTGAAAGCTGCGCACAACGTTTCCTGAAACGCCATCCTTTTTGCGAACGGCGCCACGGCAAAACGTCTGCTATGCAGGTCGGCGTTGCCGTAGGCGCAATGTCCGCTTTCCACCCGAAGCAGTCGCGACCGCGTCGGGCGCGACCTCTTCCGCGGCCGCGACCACGCCAGACTGAACGATCGGGCCAAGACAGAAGCAGCAGGCAGACCAGAGGAGCAGGTTGGCGAACATTGTCAGGACGTGCGGGGTCGAAAAGGGCAGCGTCGCAAGGGCCAGGACCAGACCGACCAGCGCTGCCATCAGGCTGCGCCGCGTGCCGAGTGCATCGCTAAGCCGGCCCCCACCAAAATTCCCGACCACCGCAGCTGCGCCGAATGCCATGAACGCCAAGCTGACTGCGGCAGGAGACACGTGGGTTACCTCCGTCAGCAGCGGTGCGAGAAAGGTGAAAACCACGAATGATCCGCGAACCCGTTCATGGCGATGAAATAGAGCGCCAGGAGGCGGGGCTTCGCCAATACGGCGAACTGCGACCTTAAACCGGCGGGCGGAGCGTGGGGAATTTCCCGCGGCAACAAAAGTCGCAATAGCGCTGCCGTGAGGCAGCCGAGCACAGCCACCGCCAGCAGCGGTGCACGCCACCCAAGGCTCTGTCCGACGATTGTGCCGAACGGGACACCGATGACCATTGCAAGGGTGAGCCCTGCGAACATCGTCGCCACCGCCCGCGCGCCGCGCTCACGATCCGCCAGGCTCATCGCAATCGGCGCGCCGACGGCGAAGACCACGCCGTGCGCCACTCCTGTCACGATCCGACCGGCCAGCAGCACTTCATAAGTCGGTGCAGCGCCGCCAAGCAGATTACCGAGCGTGAACAGGCTCATCAGTCCAACCACAAGCCCGCGGCGGGGAAGCCTTCCAGTAAGGGCCGTGACCGTCGGCGCCCCAACGGTCGCGGCCAGGGCATAGCCAGTCACAAGCAGACCGGCTTGGGGTATCGTTACCGCAAGATCGCGCGCGACATCCGGGACAAGCCCGATCATGACGAACTCCGTCGTGCCGATGGCGAAGGCCGCCACGGCAAGCGCGAACAATGCAGGCGACATCGGTGTTGCTCTTTATGCGTCGATCAGATCGGCAAAGTGCGCGGCGAGGCCGGTTTGGCCCGGCGCAACGTGGTCGGCCATGGTGTGGCGATCGGGGAAGTCGCCGCCGTTTTGCGAACGGAAGGGAATCGGCTTGTCGGTGAATAGCCCGGCGAGACGTACACGCCATGCTGCCTTGATCGCGTCCACTTCCTCCGCCGTGGAAACGTGACCCGCGCCATAGACCGCGTGCGTCGGGAGCACGTCCATGCCGGGATAGAACAGCGCGCCATGAGTCAGCGGGAACAACAGTTGCTCTATCGGCCCGTTGATACCCCGCGGGCCATAATCGGCCACTGGGCCGCCTGCCTGCACGTTGACCAGCGCTCGCTTGCCCTTGAGGATGCCGTCGCCAAAGCGAAACTCGTTGGAGCCATTCTGATAGCCGTAGGCAAAACCGAAGGCATAGACTCGCTCTATCCAGCCCTTCAAGATCGCGGGCACGCCGTACCACCACAGCGGGAATTGCAGGACCACAGCATCGGCCGCGAGCAGCTTCTGCTGCTCGGCGATCACGTCGGGCGTCTGATGCCCGCTTGCGTAAGCATGGCCCGATTCCATGATGAACGACAGTCGCTCAGGGTTGTTGCGCATCGGAAAGTCATCGGCGTCGTACCCCGCCTTCCACTTCATGCCGTAGAGGTCCGAATGGACCACGGTGTGCCCCGCCGCCGACAACATCTCAGCGGTCACGTCGACCAGCTGCCGTGTCAGCGAAGTGGGCTCAGGGTGTGCGTAAACGATGAGAATATTTCTTTTCACGAGATGGTCTCCGTAGTTGTTGAGAGCTGTGTCTGATGTTCCCGATCGGTATCAATTGCGCGCCAGGGCTTGCGCGTTGGTGACCCAGACGTTTTCGGGGATTTTGCGTGCCCGCCGGGCGCGCTCGGCTCGATGATGCCGACATCGATTTCGATACTTACACTGTTGACGGCGCGGCGAGGCTCCTCGATCACCAGCAGAATGCTTGTTTCGTTGCAGCAGTTCGCGCCAAAGCGCGCGCTAAGCTAGTCGGGTATGGGATGCTGACTGAGATCACTCGATGCCTCCGGCTCGGGATTGGAAGCCCGGCTGGCCTCAACATGAGTATCTGACTAAGATTTGTGAAATCGATTATCTTGACCCGTGCTATCCAGATAGCGGATATCTAACCGCTGATCGCCACGTTGGCACTTTCACGCGGGCGTTCGATTGGCCCGTCGGTGCCGCACGGCTCCCTCCGCTCCAGTTTGGCGGCTCTCTACCAATCGTAGGAACAGCAGCGATCGCTTTCGCGCCAGCGGCCCGACGCCAACACAGACAGCTTCCCATTAGGCGGCCAAGCCGTTGACGGGCAGCGCCGCGATGATCATATATAGAAATGATTAAACGGCGACTAGGAATAGACACGGTGAATGACAGTCGCATCGACCTCAATCTCTTGGCGACGCTCGAAGTGCTGCTTGCCGAACAAAACGTAACGAAAGCGGCAGATCAACTGCACCTCAGTCAGCCGGCTGTAAGCGCGCAACTAGCACGGCTTCGGGATTTGTTTGACGACCCGCTTCTGCTCCCGACTCGTCGAGGCATGATCCCGACCGCCAAGGCAATCGAACTTGCACCGCAACTGAGAGACGCGCTGGATCACGTGCGCAACGCGTTACATTCTCATCAGGACTTTGATCCCGGCAAGGCCGAGCTTACCGTATCGATCGGCTGTTCTGACTATATCCAGGCAGCAGTGGTGATGCCGTTCGTCTTGGCTCTCCGGCAGACGGCGCCGGGAGTACGGGTGGCCGTACGGCATCTGGTGCCCGAGCTGGTGGAGCAGCAATTGGGGAATAAAGAAGTCGATCTTGTTATCGCTACTCCCGAGCGGTCGGCCCCGCACCTACGGACGTGTCACTTATTCGACGAAACTTATGTCCTCATAGGAAGACACGGTCATCCTCGGCTAAAATCGGGTATGACAATAGACGAATATGTCGAATTGGAACACGTCGTGGTGTCACCGCGGGGCGGCGACTTCGAAACGCCAGTGGACAGTGCTTTGGCGGCACTTGGTTACCGACGCAACGTCGTCGTGTCAGCGGCCTCCTTTTTGCTCCTGCCGGAGATCGTCTTAGATAGTGATTTGGTTGCACTCGTGCCAAGGCGCCTATTTCTCAGGCAATCAGAAAAGCTCATGATGGTTGACCTGCCCTGGCTAGGTGAACAATTCAATGTCAGTCTGATTTGGCACGAGAGATGTCATAGGCATGCTGGCCACCGCTGGGTCCGAAACCTGATCGGAAGCCTGGTTGGGGACCATGATAAAGGCGGGTCTAGGGTCGCGGAGCCTGAATCAGATCACGCGCCTCACATCAATGGCTCCTGACCCTAGCGGGTCTGCTGCGCTTTGCCGATCAGCATGCAAACGAGTTAAGTGACACCGCAATTTGCCAATGGTCTGAGTGCCCATCTTCGCTATGCCGGGCGCGCCATTCCACAGGAATCGGTGGATGAACGACCGGAATTAGGCGCTAACCAGACGTTCATTCGACCTAAGCAAGCACTGGCTCGAACCCCGGCCGTTCCAGCTATCGGCCTGCGCCCAGCGCCCTACCGCTCTTCCGCCTCAAACAAAAACACCCCGCTCGCCCTCCTCGCACCCCGCATCCCATCCCCAAAATCCGGCACCTCATATTCAGCGATCAATCGCAGCCGCGACAGCGGCAAATCGTTGCGGCGGGGGTCGCCGACCAGTACCTCGATGCCTGATGCCAGGCAGCGGTCGAGGAACGGCATAACCCGCAAGGCAACCTCACGGCAGTAGAACACGTCGCCCGCCAGCACGAGGTCGGCGGCCGGTGGCGGGCCTGTGGTGAGATCCTTGTCGAAGATGGTGATCTCGACGGCGTTGGCCGCGGCATTGAGGCGGATCGCGGCGACGCCGTTGCGGTCGATCTCGGCGGCGATCACTTCCGCTGCGCCGGCCTTCGCGGCGGCGATGGCGACAAGGCCCGAGCCGGCGCCGAGGTCGAGCACGCGGCGGCCCGTCACGATCTCCGGATGGTCGAGAATATGGCGCGCCAGCACCGCGCCGCCGGCCCAGGCATAGGCCCAATAGGGTGGCTGCGGCTCGGACTCGTCCAGGTCGTCGCCGGACCCGACGAGCCGCCTCAGCCCGCTGCCCGGGTGAGCGGTGTAAAGCTGGATTTCAGGAAGCGCCCGCACTGGGGCAAGGCGCAGATTCGTCCTGATGAATTCTGCCGGATCAAGGCGTCGGCCGGGCGCATCGAAGTCGGCGGGATCGTCGGCCACTATTCGCGCAACGCCCGCCGCAGGATCTTGCCGACCGGCGTCTTTGGCAATTCGGTCCTGAACTCGATGTATCTGGGCCGCTTGTAGCCGGTCAGGTTCTCGCGGCAAAAGGCGGTGATGGCCTCGGCGGTCAGGGCCGGGTCCTTCTTGACGATGAACAGCTTCGGCACTTCGCCCGAGTGCTCGTCCGGCACGCCGATCGCGGCCACTTCGAGCACGCCTGGATGCGCCGCCACGACCTCCTCGAGTTCGGTCGGATAGACGTTGAAGCCGGAAACGAGGATCATGTCCTTCTTGCGGTCGACGATCTTGGTGTAGCCGCGTTCGTCCATGAAACCCATGTCGCCCGATTTGAAGAAGCCGTCCGTGGTCATCACCTTGGCGGTCTCGTCCGGCCGGTTCCAGTAGCCGGCCATCACCTGCGGTCCCCTGATGCAGATCTCGCCGACCTCGCCCAGCGGCACGTTGTTGCCGTCGTCGTCTCGGATGGCGATTTCTGTCGAGGGCAGCGGCAGGCCGATGGTGCCGGTGAACTCGCCGGAACTGAACTTGTTGGCCGTCGCCACCGGCGAGGTCTCCGAAAGGCCATAGCCTTCGCTGACGGGGCAACCGGTCAACGCCTTCCAGCGTTCGGCGACGCCCTTCTGTACCGCCATGCCGCCGCCCAAGGTCAGAAGCAGCGGCTTGAAGTCCAGCTTGCGGAAGTCCTCATTGTTGAGCAGCGCGTTGAACAGCGTGTTGAGGCCCGGAAAGATATGGATCGGATATTTGCCCATTTCCTTGACGAAGCCGGGAATGTCGCGCGGATTGGGGATCAGTATGTTCTGGCCGCCCATCTGCATGCCCATCAGCGCATTCACCGTCAGCGCGAAGATATGGTAAAGCGGCAGTGCGCAGACGAGGTTGAGATGCGCCGGCTTTGGCTTGACGGTGTAGGCGTCCTGCAGCCACAGCGCATTCTGCGCGACATTGGCCAGCACATTGCTGTGCGAGAGGGTCGCGCCTTTCGAGATTCCGGTGGTGCCGCCAGTATATTGGAGGAAGGCGACATCACTGGCGGCCACCGTGGCCGGTTTGAAAGCCATGCCGCGGCCGGCCTTCAGCGCCGCATTGAACTTGACATGGCCGGGCATTGACCAGGCCGGCACCATTTTCTTGACGCGGCGCACCACCAGATTGACGATCGAACCCTTCAGGCCGCCGAGCAGGTCGCCCATGGCCGCGACGACGATGTGCTTGACCGAGGTCCTGGCGACGACCGCCTGCAAGGTGTTGGCGAAGTTTTCGAGAATGACGATGGCCTGTGCCCCGGAATCCTTGAGCTGATGCTCCAGTTCGCGCGGCGTGTAGAGCGGATTGACGTTCACCACCGTGAAGCCGGCGCGGGCGACCGCCATCATCGCCACGGGATACTGCAGCACGTTCGGCATCATCAGGGCGACGCGCGCGCCCTTCTGCAATCCAGTGGACTGCAGATAGGCACCGAAGGCCGCCGAAAGCTGCTCGAGTTCGGCGTAGGTGATGGACTTGCCCATGCAGGTGAAGGCCGGCTGACCGGCGAACTGCTTGCAGGCGCCCACCAGGAAGTCGCCGATGGAACCGTAGGGCAGGGCGCCGATCTCGGCAGGCATGTTCTTGGGATAGCTGTTGAGCCATGGCTTTTGCGGCAGGCCGGCGGCGAGTTCGGTCAGCGCCTTCGGCAGCCGCTGGCTGGTCGCCGTCGCCGGCTTCGAGGCCGGTGCGGTCTTTGCTGGTGGCGAGTTCTTCGTCGTCGCGGTCTTGCCCGATTCGGTCCTCGCCGCGGACGCCTTCGCCGGCGCGGCCTTCGTAGCCGGCTTCGTGGCGGTCCTGGCCGTGGCCGCGGCTTTTGCCGGTGGGGCATTCCTGGCGGGTTTGGCCGCCGCCTTCGCGGTCGCTGCCTTGCCCGCGGCCTTGCCTTGCCCGTCTCCACCGGCGGCTGGTTTCGAGGCCGCCTTGGCCGGCGCTTTCACTGGGCTCTTCGACGCTTTTGCCACCCGTTCCTCCTCGACAACCCTGGTCGCCTGTTTCTCGTTGGCCTGTGCCGCACCGCCCCCGGATTGATGGAGACGCCCTCCGCTGCCGCCAGTTGTCCATCTATGTATTGCCTCTATCGGCGGCGGTGCAAGTCTTGCCCCAGCGGCAGGACGCCGAAAGATTTGCCGCCGTAAATCTTTCCCGCGGGCCACAGCTGGAACCGGCATCTTCGCGCTTCCGCGGCCGATGAAGACGGGGCGCGGCGCCCTTGTCGCCGGACGTCGGATCAATAAAAAAATGCGGTCGTTAATAATATCGTGAATAGAAGAAACTGCTAATTTTTTCTGCCGTTTAGCAAAATGGCGGATTTTTTTCCTGCTTCCCGCGGGGTAAGCAAACGGGGTGTTCCAAACCCGGAAAAACGGTGCTTATATGCGCGCTTCGCGAGCCTGATAGAGGGGCTTGGAAGAACATCAGGGAGTGCTCAATGAAGAAGAAATTGACTTTTGCAGCCGCGTTGCTGGCTGCAAGCGTCCTGGGCGGCGTGGCCAACGCGAAAACTCTGGTCTACTGCGCGGAGGCGTCGCCAGAAGGTTTCGATCCGGCGCCGTACACTGCGGGACAGACGTTCGATGCGTCCTCGCGTACCGTCTTCAACCGCCTCGTCGAATTCGATCACGGCAAGACCTCGGTCTCGCCCGGCCTGGCGGATAGCTGGACCATTTCCGACGACGGCAAGGAATATACTTTCAAGCTGCGCAAGGGCGTCAAATTCGCGCCCACCGACTACTTCACCCCGACCCGCGACCTGAACGCCGACGACGTGGTGTTCTCGTTCCAGCGCCAGGTCGACAAGAACGGCCCCTGGTTCCAGTACATACCGGGCATCGCCTATCAGTATTACAATGATCAGTTCGGCGACAACATCACCAAGGTCGAGAAGGTTGACGACCTGACGGTGAAGTTCACCCTCAAGGAACCGGCGATCACCTTCATTCCGACGCTGGGCATGGATTTCGCCTCGATCGTCTCGAAGGAATATGCCGACAAGCTGCAGGCCGACAAGACGCCTGAACTGTTCAACCAGAAGCCGGTCGGCACCGGCCCGTTCATCTTCGTCGACTACCAGACCGACGCCGCCATCCGCTACAAGGCCAACCCGGACTATTGGGGCGGCAAGCAGAAGATCGACGATCTGGTGTTCGCCATCACCACCGATCCGGCGGTTCGCGCGCAGAAGCTGAAGGCCGGCGAATGCAACATCATGTCGTATCCGGCACCGGCCGACATCGCCGGCCTGCAGGCTGATGCGAACCTGACGGTCGCGGAGCAGGAAGGCCTGAACGTCGGCGCGCTGATGTACAACACCCAGCAGAAGCCGTTCGACGACGTGCGCGTCCGCAAGGCGCTCAACATGGCCATCAACAAGAAGGCCATTATCGACGCCGTGTTCCAGGGCGCCGGCCAGGTGGCGATCAACCCGATCCCGCCGACCATGTGGTCCTACAACAAGGATGTGAAGGACGATCCTTACGATCCGGACGCGGCCAAGAAGATGCTTGAAGAGGCCGGCGTCAAGGACCTCAAGATGAACGTCTGGGCCATGCCCGTGTCGCGTCCGTACATGCCGAACGCGCGCCGCACCGCCGAGCTGATCCAGGCCGACTTCGCCAAGGTCGGCGTCACCGTCAACATCGTCAGCTACGATTGGGGTGAATACCTCAAGCGCGCTTCGGCGGTCGATCACGACGGCGCCGTCATCGTCGGCTGGACCGGCGACAATGGCGATCCGGACAACTTCCTCGGCGTGCTCCTGAGCTGCGCGTCCGTCGGTTCGAACAACCGCGCGGAATGGTGCAACAAGGACTTCGATGCGCTCATCAACAAGGCCAAGACGGTTTCCGATCAGGCCGAGCGCACCAAGCTCTACGAACAGGCGCAGGTCATCTTCAAGGAGCAGGCACCGTGGGCGACGCTCGCCCACTCCAAGGTGTTCATGCCGATGCAGAAGACCGTCTCCGGCTTTGCGATGGATCCGCTCGGCATCCATCGCTTTGACGGCGTCGATATCGCCGAATAAGGTTCGCGAAACGGGGCGGCGCCACAGGGCGCCGCCCCACCTCGCCCGCCATGCTGCGTTACATCCTCGGCAAGCTCGCCCTCATCATCCCGACCTTTATCGGGATAACCATCCTCGCTTTCGGCTTCGTGCGCATCCTGCCCGGTGATCCGGTGCTGGTGCTTGCGGGCGAACGTGGCCTGTCGCCCGAACGCCACACGGCGCTGATGCATCAGTTCGGTTTCGACCTGCCGATCTGGCAACAGTATCTGACCTACCTGACCAACATCCTCAGCGGCGATTTCGGCACCTCGTTTTCGACCAAGACACCGGTGCTGAAGGATTTCCTGGTGCGGTTCCCGGCCACGGTCGAACTCGCCATCTTCGCCATGATCTTCGCCGTCATCTTCGGTGTCGCCTTCGGCATTTTCGCCGCCATCCGCCGCGGCTCCTGGTTCGACCAGCTGACCATGGGCACCGCGCTCGCCGGCTATTCCATGCCGATCTTCTGGTGGGGGCTGCTGCTGATCATCGTGTTTTCCGGTACGCTGCACTGGACGCCGGTCTCCGGCCGCATCGACCTTCTCTATTTCTTCAAGCCGGTGACCGGCTTCATGACCATCGATTCCCTGATCTCGGGGCAGAAGGGCGCCTTCCGCTCGGCGGTGTCGCACCTCATACTGCCCACCATCGTGCTTGGCACCATTCCGCTGGCGGTCATCGCCAGGCAGACGCGATCGGCTATGCTCGAAGTGTTGGGCGAGGACTATGTGCGCACCGCGCGCGCCAAGGGCCTGGCGCCGCGCCGTGTCATCGGCCTGCATGCCTTCCGCAATGCGCTGATCCCGGTCGTCACCACCATCGGCCTGCAGGTCGGCACGCTGCTCACCGGCGCCATCCTGACCGAGAGCATCTTTTCGTGGCCGGGTATCGGCAAGTGGATGATCGACGCCATCTCCAAGCGCGATTATTTCACCGTGCAGGGCGGGTTGCTTTTGATCGCGCTGATCGTCATGTCGGTGAACCTTATCGTCGACGTGCTCTATGCCATCATCAACCCGCGTATCCGGGCGAATTGACATGACCAATGAAGGCCCAGCCACCATCGAAGCCGCGACCGTCGTCAAGCCGCAGGATGCCCGGCTGCAGATGTTCGCCGAGTTCTGGCACTATTTCTCGATCAACAAGGGCGCTGTGATCGGTCTCTTCGTCTTCGCCCTGCTGATCCTGATCGCCATCTTCGCGCCGCTGCTCGCACCGCATTCGCCTGACGATCAGTTCCGCGACTTCTTCCTGACGCCGCCGGCCTGGCAGGCGGGCGGCAACGCGCAGTTCCTGCTCGGCACCGACGCCGTCGGCCGCGATATGCTGTCGCGCCTGATCTATGGCTCGCGCTTTTCGCTCGCCATCGGTTTCGTCGTCGTCACCACGGCGCTGATCTCCGGCGTCATCCTCGGCCTGCTCGCCGGCTACTGCCGTGGCTGGGTCGACACGCTGATCATGCGCATCATGGACATCATCCTGGCCTTCCCATCGCTGCTGTTGGCGCTGGTGCTGGTCGCGGTGCTCGGCCCCGGCCTCGTCAACGCCATGATCGCCATCGCCTTCGTGCTGCAGCCGCATTTCGCCCGGCTCACCCGTGCCGCGGTGATGGCGGAAAAGACCCGCGAATATGTGGTCTCGGCCAAGGTCGCCGGCGCCAGCCATCTCAGGCTGATGCTGGTCACCATCCTGCCCAACTGCATCGCCCCGCTGATCGTGCAGGCGACGCTGTCCTTCTCCAACGCCATCCTCGAGGCCGCCGCCCTTGGCTTCCTCGGCATGGGCGCGCAGCCGCCGACACCCGAATGGGGCACGATGCTCGCCGAAGCGCGCGAATTCATCCTGCGCGCCTGGTGGGTGGTGACCTTCCCCGGCCTTGCCATTCTGATCACCGTCTTTGCCATCAACCTGATCGGCGACGGCCTGCGCGACGCCCTCGACCCCAAGCTGAAGAGGTCGTGAGCATGTCGCTGCTCGAGATCAAGAACCTCACCGTTTCCTTCGACACCGCCGCCGGGCCGTTCATGGCCGTGCAAGGCATCGACCTTTCGATCGAGCCGCGTGAGGTGCTGGCGATCGTCGGCGAGTCCGGTTCCGGCAAGTCGGTGTCGATGCTGGCGGTCATGGGGCTGTTGCCCAACACCGCGACGGTCAAGGCCGACCGCATGGCCTTCGACGGCGTCGACCTGTTGAAGCTCAGCCCGTCCGAACGCCGCAAGATCGTCGGCAAGGACATTTCTATGATCTTCCAGGAGCCGATCGCCAGCCTCAACCCGTGCTTCACGGTCGGTTTCCAGATCGAGGAGGTGCTGCGTTTCCACATGGGCATGGATCGTGCCCAGCGCCGGGCACGCGCCATCGAGCTGATGAAGCTGGTCGGCATTGCCGATCCGGAAGAACGGCTGAGTTCGTTTCCGCACCAGATGTCGGGCGGCCAGTGCCAGCGCGTCATGATCGCGATCGCGATTGCCTGCAATCCGAAGCTTTTGATCGCCGACGAGCCGACGACCGCGCTGGACGTCACCATCCAGAAGCAGATCCTCGATCTGCTCGTCTCGCTGCAGGCCAAATACGGCATGGGCCTGATCATGATCACCCACAATATGGGCGTGGTGGCCGAGACCGCCGACCGCGTCATCGTCCAGTACAAGGGCCGCAAGATGGAAGAGGCCGACGTGTTGTCGCTGTTTGAATCGCCCAAGAGCAATTACACGCGCGCGCTGCTCTCGGCGTTGCCGGAAAATGCCGTCGGCGACCGGCTGCCGACCGTTTCCGACATGCTGTTCGAGCCTGCCCCCTCGGTAGCGGGAGCCTCCGCATGAGCACCACGGTCCTCGAAGGCAAGAACATCGTTCGCGACTATCATATCGGCGGTGGCCTGTTCACCGGGCCGCGCACCGTGCATGCGGTCAAGGGCGTCTCCTTCACCGTGGACAAGGGCAAGACGCTCGCCATCGTCGGCGAAAGCGGCTGTGGCAAGTCCACGCTCGCCCGCATCATCACCTTGATCGATCCCGCGACGTCGGGCGAGCTGTTCATCGACGGCAACAAGGTCGATATCGCCAAAGGCGGATTGACCAAGGAAATGCGCCGCAAGGTGCAGATCGTCTTCCAGAATCCCTACGGATCGCTCAATCCGCGCCAGAAGATCGGCGACGTGCTGGGCGAGCCGCTGCTCATCAACACCGACAAGCCAGCGGCCGAACGGCGCGACCTCGCCATGAAGATGCTGAAGAAGGTCGGCCTCGGCCACGAACACTACAACCGCTATCCGCACATGTTCTCGGGCGGTCAGCGCCAACGCATCGCCATCGCCCGCGCGCTGATGCTGAACCCCAGCCTGCTGGTGCTGGACGAGCCGGTTTCGGCGCTTGACCTCTCGGTTCAGGCGCAGGTGCTCAACCTGCTCGCCGACCTGCAGGACGAGTTCCAGCTGACCTATGTCTTCATCAGCCACGACCTGTCGGTGGTGCGCTACATCGCCGACGATGTGATGGTGATGTATTTCGGCGAGGCCGTCGAATACGGCTCGCGCGACGAGGTCTTTTCGGACCCCAAGCACAGCTACACCAGGACGCTGTTTGCCGCCACGCCGCGCGCCGACGTGGCAAGCATCAAGGCGAGGCTGGCGAAGAAGAAGGCGGCCTGACCGGAGGTCAGGCACGGCCCATCCGGCTACGACAGCTTGGCGATGATAGCGCGCAGCGCCTCGCCGAATTTGTGGATCTCCTCGACCGTGTTGTAGTGCACCAGCGAGGCGCGGATGGCGCCGCTGTCCATCGACAGGTTGAGGCGTTTCATCAGGCGGGGCGCATACATATGGCCGTCGCGGATGCCGATCTGCATATCGGCCATTTCCTCGACGATGCGCTGCGGCGACAGCTTGCCGATGTTGAAGCAGAAGGTCGGCACGCGCTCGTTGAGGCGGGCCTCGTCGGCGACACCGTAGATGGTCGCGCCGCAGGCCTTCAGCACGCCCATCATCTCGCGCGCCAGCAGCAACTCATAGTCGCGGATGGCGCCCATGCCGGCGACGATGTTGTCGCGCCGCGAGCGGTTGTTGGAGGGGGCGAGATTGCGGCCGATCAGTTCAAGATACTGCACGGCGGCATCCATGCCCGACACGTTCTCGTAGATGAATGTGCCGGCCTCGACCTTGTAGGGCGGCTCGTCCGGGATGAAATCCTCGCGGAAGGTCGGCAGGCGTTTCAGCGTCTCGAAGCGGCCCCAGAGGAAACCCATATGCGGCGAGAAATTCTTGTAGCCGGAACAAACGAGATAATCGCAATCCCAGGCCTGCACGTCGATCAGCCCGTGCGGTCCGTAATGCACGCAATCGAGGAACACTTCGGCGCCAACCCTATGCGCGATGTCAGCGACCGAGGCGACATCGACGATCGAGCCGATCGAGTGCGCCGTCACCGTGCAGGCGACCAGCCGAGTGCGGTCCGAAACCAATGGCTTGAGATCGTCGACATGCAGATTGCCATCCTCGCGCATGCGCCACCATTTGAACTTGGCGCCGGCGGATTCCAGCGCCAGCCAGGTGGCGATGTTGGCATCATGGTCCATGTCGGTGACGACGATCTCATCACGCTCGGAAAGCATCTGGCCGATGCCGAGGCTGACCAGGCGGATGAAGGAGGTGGCGTTCATGCCGAAGCAGATTTCCGCCGGGTTGGTGGCATTGATCAGCAGGGCGACGCTTGTCCGAGCATCGGCGACCGACTGATCGACGGTGACGCTGCGGCCATAGCGGCCGCCGCGCTGCACATTGTGCGAGACCAGGTGGTTGGTCACCGCGTCGAGCACGCTCTGCGGAATCTGTGCCCCGGCGGCATTGTCCATGAAGATGAAATCGCCGGCTCGCTGCAGGGCGGGGAACATGGCGCGGATGGTGTCGACGGGGAAGCCGCCAGTGGCCTGGGGATTGCTCAATTGTATCTCCTGCGAAGTGCTTGCGGGGTGGTAGGTGGCTAGCGGGCCTTCTCGTCCTTGAAGCGGGCTTCAAGCAGGCTGACGAGACGAACCATCGGCCAAAGGAAGATGAGATAGACCAGTGCGGCGCCGATCAGCGGCGAGGGGTTGGCGTAGAGCGACTGTGCGTTGGTCGCTTCCTTGAGCAGTTCCGGCAGGGCCACGGTGGAGGCCAGCGAAGTGTCCTTGAACATCGAGACGCAGTTGCTGGTCATCGGCGGGATGACGACGCGCACCGCCTGCGGCAGCACCACCTTGCGCAAGGTCAAAAGGAACGGCAGGCCAAGCGCCTGCGAGGCCTCGAACTGGCCGCGCGGAATGCTCTCTATGCCGGAGCGAAACACTTCGGCCGAATAGGCCGACATGATGATGGCGAACGCGGTCACTGCCGACGCCCAGGACGACAGGCGTATGCCGAGGAACGGCAGCGCGTAGTAGATCAGGATCAGCACGACGAGGACCGGCAAGGCGCGAAAGATGTCGGTGTAGCCGACCGCCAGCCAGCGCAGCGGCTTCGGTGCGTAGAGCCGCAACAGGCTGATCACCAGGCCGATGGGAATGCCGATACCGATGCTGAGCAGGCCAAGCAGCAGCGTGTTCAGAAAGCCGCGCAGCAGTGCCGGCAGGCTCGACGCGATGACGTCGGCGTTGAAGAAAGTGTCGATCAGCGACATCAGAGCATTCCCGAACGGTGTTGCGTCATCTGACGCCAGAGCCCGACCCGGAACATCAAGATCGGCTCTGCCGAACGGATGCTGGTCCCGGGAAGGTTATGCGTGAAAACGGGACGTGCCGACCCTTTTTGGAGCCGGCACGCCTTCCGTCCTGTCGGCCGCAGCTCAGGCCTTGGGCAGCGGCATTTCCTTGACGGTCGAGGAATCGGCCGGGGCGTCGCTGCCGAACCACTTCTTGTGGATCGCGGCCAGCGTGCCGTCCTTCTTCATCGCCGTCAGCGCGTCGTTGAGCTTGCCGAGCAGCGGATGATCCTTTGTCATCATCAGGCCGTACTGCTCGCCGGTCTTGATGCGCTGCTTGACCTTCAGGTCCTTCATCTTGGTGAAGGAATATTCCATGCCGGGAATGTCGCTGACGGCGGCGTCGATGCGGCCGGCGCTGAGGTCGAGCAGCAGGTTCTGCTGCGTGTCATAGCCCTTCACGTCGCTGAAGCCGTCGGCTTCCTGGTGCGCCTTGACCCAGGTCTCGCCGGTCGAGCCGGAGAGCACGCCAACGATCTTGCCCTTGAGGTCTGCCTCGGCGTTGACCGCGCTGTCGGTCTTGGTGGCGATGCCCATGTCGGAATCATAATAGGGCTGGGTGAAGGACTGCGACTTCAGCCGCTCCGGCGTGATCGTGATCGACGAGATGGCGACGTCGATACGCTTCGAGGTGGTCGCGGCGAACAGTGCCTGGAAGCCGAGGTCGGCGATGTCGGTTGTCATGCCGACGCGCTTGGCCGCCTCGTTGACGATGTCGACCTCAAAACCTTCGAAGGTGCCGCTCTCGTTCTTGTATTCGAAGGGCGGATTGGTCGGGTAGGCGCCGACATTGAGCACATCGGCGGCGAAGGCGGTTGCCGGTCCAGCGGCGATGCCGATTGCCGCGGCGAAAAGGATGAGATTGCGACGGTTGAGCTTCATTGGTGGTCCCTCTGGGGTGTTCCCTCTGGTTGTTGATCGAGCGGGCTGCCCCGCACGGTTTCTTGCCGTCCCGCCTCCCAGCGGGGCGTCAATTCATGTGGCGACCATGCGCTCGGCCGTGGCCGCGATCTGGTCGCGGTCGCCTTCACGCGCAGGCACGGCAAGGTTGGTCTCGGTATGCAGGTCGCGGATCCGGGCGCGGACGCGATCGAAAGCACAGCGCGCGCTGGACGATGACTGGGGCAGCACAAACGACAAAGGACTGAAACCCCTCCCACCCGGAGCACCCGCGATGAGCTGCCCGGAAACCCTCCAGCCCGACAGTCTCCATCGATCTTGAATGCTTATCCAAAGTGCGGCGCTTTTCAAGGTAAAAGTTTTAAGCTTAAAAAAGTTTCCCGGCTTGCTGCTCGACTGGGCGCTAGCGCGGGTCTTCCCGCGCCAGTTCCGCCCGGGCGGCGGCATAATTGGCCGCGCCGCCCGCACCGAGAAACATCGTGTCGCTGGCCAGGACGAAAAAGCTGGCGCCGACGGCTGCCCATTGGCCGACGGTTTGCGGGCTGGCGCAAAATATGCCGGAGGCCTTGCCGTGCGCGATCGTCACGCCGATGATCCTGCAGATCGCAGCCGCGAGCTTGTCGGCGCCCTTCGGTCCGATCGCATCGATCGACACGGAGAGATCGCCGGGGCCGACGAAGATCACGTCGACGCCGTCGACATCGGCGATCGCCTCGATGTTGGCCAACCCCTCGGCGGTTTCGACCTGGACCGCCACGACGATCCTGTCATTGGCGCCGGCCAGGTATTCTGGAATGCGATAGCCATAACCGGCTGCGCGGCCGGGTCCGACGCCGCGCTCGCCCAGCGGCGGATAACGCGATGCCGTCACCGCCATCGCAGCTTGGGCCGGTGTCGAGACGCGTGGCACCAGCACGCCTTGCGCGCCGCTGTCCAATGCCGCCTGGATGGCTTCGGGCGCATGGCCGGGAACGCGCACCATCGCCGGCACACGGTGGACATCGGCGGCGCGTATCATCGTTTCGACGATGTCGCGCGAGATCTGCGCGTGCTCCCAGTCGATGCAGAGGAAGTCGAGGCCGGACAGCGCCATCACCTCGACCGCGACGGGATGCGGAATGGCGCAGAAGGACCCGACGAGGCTGGTCTTGCCGATGCATTTCTGGCGGAACTCGTTCATGCCGATCCCTTCTCTCATCCCACCAAGTTCATATCGGCAAACCAGTGCGACGCGAAGCTATTTCAGGCTTGAAATATTTTCGCGCGGGCCTAGCCTACGGCCTCCCGCCCGCGAGTTCCCGAGATGATCGAAGCACATCCGTTGCACGGCTCCAACAAACTCAAGCTTGGCGTCTTCTCGACCAACGCCGATGGCGGTCTTGCCATATCGGATGTGCCGGAGCGCTGGACGGCGAGCTGGCAGGACAATCTGACGGCCGCCCAGATCGCCGACCGCGCCGGGCTGGAGTTCATGTTGCCGATCGCACGCTGGCGTGGCTTTGGCGGCCGCAACAAGGTGCGTGAATCGTCGTTCGAGACCTTCACCTGGGCGGCGGCGCTCAGCGTGGCCACCGACCGTATCGGCCTGTTCATGACCGTGCACGTGCCGCTTGTGCACCCGCTCTATGCCGCCAAGGCGCTGGCGACCGTCGACCACATCAGCCAGGGCCGTGCCGGTTTGAACATCGTCTGCGGCTGGAACCCGAAGGAATTCGGCATGTTCGGCACACCGCTGGTCGAGAAGGGTTACGACCAGGCGGCCGAATGGATCGAAATTCTGGAGAAGCTCTACGCGTCGGCGGAGCCGCTCGAGTATCAAGGCACCTATTATCACCTCAAGGAGGCGGTCAGCCGGCCGGCCAGCCTGCAGCTTCCGCGCCCGGTGACCATGAACGCCGCTTTCGGCGGCCCGGGCCGCGATTTCGCCGCCGCCAGATGCGATTATCTGTTTACGACCTTCTCCGAAATGGCCGACGCCGGCAAGCATGTCGCCGACATCAGCGAGCGGGCCGACAAGGTTGGCCGGGAGGTCGGCGTCTACACCGTGGCACATGTCGTCTGCCGCCCGACCATGGAAGAGGCGCAGGCCTATTACAGGCGCTATGCCGTCGATCTGGCGGATCACGAGGCGGTCGATGCGCATATGGCCGGCAAGAAGGAATTCTCGCAATCCCATGACCCGCATGCCTATGACGCATACCGGCAGCGTTTTGCCGGCGGCGCCGGCACCTATCCGCTGGTTGGAACGCCGCAAACGATTGCCGCCGACATGGCCGCCATTGCCGCGCACGGCTATCAGGGCATCGCCCTGTCCTTCGTCAACTACACTCAGGAGCTGCCTTACTTCTGCGACCACGTGCTGCCGCTGCTCAGGCAAGCCGGCCTTCGCGAATAGCGGTGGTGAGCATTCGGAATTAGCCGAAGCTTTCCCAACGTCGTCATCCCTGGGCGAAGCAGGAGCGAAGCTCCGTCGCGGAGACCCTGGGATCCATGCCGCGACTTCAATCGTGGAATGCAGCGGATCAAAATTCTGGACTGCGGCGACGCTTTGGAGTCCCGGCATGGATCCTGGGGTCTGCGCCGCGTCGCTGCGCTCCTTGCTTCGCCCCAGGATGACGAAGCGATGGCGGTTATTCCGGAATAACGGCGGTGGCCTGGATCTCCACCTTGGCGCGGTCCTCCACCAGCGCCACCACCTGCATGGCGGCCATTGCCGGAAAATGCCGGCCGATCACTTCGCGATAGGCCTCGCCAATCCCCTTGAGATTGCCGAGATATTCGGCCTTGTCGGTGAAATACCAGGTCATCGAGGTGATGTGCCGTGGCTCCGCGCCGGCCTCGGCCAGCACCGCGACGATGTTCTGGAGGGTCTGCCGCACCTGGCCGGCGAAATCGTCGGTCTCGAACTGGCATTGCCCGTTCCAGCCGACCTGGCCGCCGACGAAGACGAGCTTGCCGCGCGCCGCCACGCCGTTGGCGTAGCCGACGGGTTTTGCCCAGCCTTCCGGCTGCAGGATCTCGTGCATGTCGTCTCTCCGCTATCCAATATCGGGTCCGCAATATCCGTGTCGAAAACAATTCAGTCCGTGGTCACGACCCGTTCAGGCCGCGCCCATCACTTGCCGCGCGATCACCACCTTCTGCACGTCCGAAGCGCCCTCATAGATGCGCAGCGCGCGGATTTCGCGATACAGGCTCTCGACGATGTGGCCTTTGCGGACACCGTCGCCGCCATGCAGTTGCACCGCTTTGTCGATCACCTCCTGCGCCTTGTCTGTGGCGAACAGCTTGGCCATCGCCGCCTCTCGGGTGACGCGGGCGGCGCCCATGTCCTTGGTCCAGGCGGCGCGGTAGACCAGCAGCGCCGCCGCATCGACGTCGAGGGCCATGTCGGCGATATGGCCCTGCACCATCTGCAACTCGGCCATCGGCGCGCCGAACAGCTTGCGCTCGGCCACTCTGTTGATGCTTTCATCGAGCGCCCGGCGGGCAAAGCCGAGCGCTGCCGCACCGACCGTCGAGCGGAACACGTCGAGCACCGACATGGCGATGCGAAAGCCGTCGCCCGGCCTGCCGATCAGCGCCGAGGTGGGAACACGAACCTCGTCGAACGACAAACGCGCCAGCGGATGCGGCGCAATCACTTCCAGCCGCTCGGCAATGTCGAGGCCCTTGGCATCGCCCGGCACGATGAAGGCCGAGAGGCCCTTGGCGCCCGGCGCTTCGCCGGTGCGGGCAAAGACGACATAGAAATCGGCGATGCCGCCATTCGAAATCCAGGTTTTTTCGCCGGTGAGAACATAGTTGTCGCCATGGCGGGTCGCCGTCATTTCCGTGTTGGCGACATCGGATCCGGAGCGCGGCTCCGACAGGGCGAAGGCGGAGATCGCCTTGCCGGCGCGCGTCTTAGCCAGCCATTGCCGTTGGTCAGCCGTTCCGAACAGGCTGAGCGCACCGGTGCCGAGCCCCTGCATGGCGAAAGCGAAATCGGCCAGCCCGTCATGGCGCGCCAGCGTCTCGCGCGTGATGCACAAGGAACGCACGTCGAGCGGGCCCGGATTGTCAGTGTCGACAGCCGTCGGCTTCAGCCAGCCATCGCGGCCAAGCATGGCCACCAGCTCGCGGCAGGCAGCGTCGATGTCACGATGATCGACGGGGAGGTTCTTGGCGCACCAGGCGTCGAGGTGTTCTGCGAGCTCGCGATGGCGATCTTCGAAGAACGGCCAGGCGAGGAAAGAGCGGTCAGGCATGTCTGCCTCCGCAGCTCTGCGAGGTTTGCGCTCTACGGCGCCCCCCTCTGTCCTGCCGGACATCTCCCCCACAAGGGGGGAGATTGGCGGTTTCGACGCCCCGCTCGTCCTTGCGACGTTGAAAATTGGCGAAAGCGGTGATGACAGCCAATCTCCCCCCAAGTGGGGGAGATGTCCGGCAGGACAGAGAGGGGCGCTGTCCCGCCGGCATGTCCTTCTCTGGCGAAGAAAACATCCTCAATTCCCCTCGAACACCGGCTTTTCCTTGGCCACAAAAGCCCGATACGCCCGCTCGAAATCGCGGGTCTGCATGCAGATCGCCTGCGCCTGCGCTTCCGCCTCGATCGCCTGGTCGAGGCCCATCGACCATTCCTGGTTGAGCTGCGTCTTGGTGATGCCGTGGGCGAAGGTCGGGCCCGAGACGATGCGGGCCGCCATCTCCAGCGCATCGGCCTCGAGAGCCGCCGCATCGACCAGCCTGTTGTAGAAGCCCCAGCGCTCGCCTTCCGCCGCCGTCATGGTTCGGCCGGTGTAGAGCAGTTCGGCGGCGCGGCCCTGGCCGATGATGCGCGGCAGGATCGCGCAGGCGCCCATGTCGCAGCCGGCCAAGCCCACGCGTGTGAACAGGAAGGCGGTCTTGGCCTCCGGCGTGGCGATGCGGATGTCGGAACTCATGGCGATGATGGCGCCGGCGCCGACCGCGACACCGTCAACCGCCGCGATGATCGGCTTGCCGCAATTCAGCATCGCCTTGACGAAATCGCCGGTCATGCGGGTGAAGGCGAGGAGCTGCTTCATGTCCATCTTGACCAGCGGACCGATGATGTCGTGGACATCGCCGCCGGAGCAGAAATTGCCGCCATTGGACAGGAACACCACGGCGTCGACATCGTCGGCATAGACAAGATCGCGGAACGTGTCGCGCAACTCGGCATAGCTGTCGAAGGTCAGCGGGTTCTTGCGCTCAGGCCGGTCGAGCCGGACCTTGGCGATCCGGCCCTCGACCTCCCACAGGAAATGCTTCGGCTTGCGGCCGGCCATTGCAGTCATTCGCGTCCCTCCCAGTTGCTGCGGAACGAGGTCAGCATGCCGGTCAGCCGGCGGGCATCCTCCTCGCTGACCTTGCCCAGCAATTCACCGATCCAGCCCTCATGCGCGGCGGCGATGGTGGCAAAGGACTTGGTGCCCTCCTCGGTCAACCGCACCATCGAGGTGCGGCGGTCGCCATTGCGGCGTGCACGCGCCACCAGTCCTTCGGAAACCAGACGGTCGACGATGCCGGTGACATTGCCGTTGGAGACCAGCAGGAAGCGCGAGAGGTCGCTCATCAGCATGCCTTCCGGCGCCCGGTAGAGTGCTGCCATGACGTCGAAGCGCGGCAGCGTCGTATCGAATTCCTTCTTCAGCCGCTCGCGCAACTCGGCCTCGATCGTGCGCGAGGCGCGCAGCAGCCTGATCCAAAGACGCAGCCGGTCCTTGCCGGGTCCCGATGGCACGGGCAGGGGGCCGGCTACCATGTTTCACCTCCCGAGATCGAAATCGCCTGTCCGGTGATCGACGCCGCAGCATTGCCGCACAGCCAGAGCACGGCGGCGGCTACTTCCTGAGGCTGGATGAAACGGCCCTGCGGATTGGTCGAGGCCAGGCTCGCCCGTGCCTCGTCAGCCGAGCGTCCGGTCTTTTCGACGATGCGCTGGATGGACTCCTCCAGCATGTCGGTCTCGACGAAGCCAGGACACACCGCATTGACGGTGACGCCGGATTTCGCCGTCTCGGCGGCAAGCGCCCGCATCAGACCGACGACGCCATGCTTGGCCGCTACATAGGGCGCGACATAGGCGTAGCCTTTCAGACCGGCGGTCGAGGCGATGAAGACGATGCGGCCTGCCTTGCGCGCGGCCATGCCGGCCAGCGCCGGCTTCACCGTCAGGAAGGCTCCGGTCAAATTGACGTCGAGCGTCCGCTGCCAGTCGGCAAGCGTCGTCTTGTGCGCCGGCGTGCTGCCGGCCATGCCGGCATTGGCGACGACGATGTCGAACGGTCCGCGCGCGGCCTCGGCCTGTGTGTAGAGCGCGGCCATCGCCGCCTCATTGGTGACGTCGGCGGCAATGCCATGGATGCGGTCGTTTTCGCTGGCAACCTTCGCGAGTTCAGCTTCGCGACGCCCACATATGGTCACGTCGACACCAGCCTCGGCTAACGCCAGCGCGATGGCCCGGCCGACGCCGGATCCGCCGCCGGTGACCAGCGCGTGCTTGCCGGGAATCGTGGCCGCCGCTGTCATACTTTCAGCCCCGCCGCCGCTTCGCGCTCAGCCAGCCGGTAGATTTGGTCGCGTCCGGGCAGATAGGGATCCGGCCATTTAACGCCACGGTCGCCGAGCGTCACCGCCGCATGCAGCGTCCAGTAGGGATCCGCGAGATGCGGCCGTGCCAGCGCCACCAGATCGGCGCGGCCGGCCATCAGGATCGAATTGACATGATCCGGTTCGTAGATGTTGCCGACCGCCATCGTCGCCATGCCGACCTCGTTGCGGATGCGGTCCGAAAACGGCGTCTGGAACATGCGGCCATAGACCGGCTTGGCAGCAATCGAGGTCTGGCCGGCCGAGACGTCGCATATGTCGACGCCCGCCTCATGCAGCATGCGCGCGATCTCGACGGCGTCGGCCGGCGTCACGCCTTCGATCCCGACCCAGTCATTGGCCGAAATGCGCACCGAGATCGGTTTTCCCGTCGGCCAGGCGGCGCGCACCGCACGGAAGATCTCGAGGGGATAGCGCATGCGGTTTTCCAGCGAACCGCCATAGGCGTCAGTGCGCCCGTTGGTGACCGGCGTGATGAACGACGACAGGAGATAGCCGTGCGCCGCATGGATCTCCAGCATGTCGAAGCCGCAGCGATCGGCCATTTTGGCGGAGGCCACGAACTGGTCGCGCACCAAATCCATGTCGGCGCGATCCATCGCCTTCGGCACCTGATTCTGCGGCGACCACGCGACGGCCGATGCCGCCATGACAGGCCAGTTACCCGAGTCCAGCGGCACGTCAGTGCCTTCCCAGCCGACACGGGTCGAACCCTTGGCGCCGGAATGGCCGATCTGGGCGCAGATCTTCGCTTCGGTTTCGGTATGGACGAAATCGACCAGCCGCCTCCACGCCACCTCATGTTCGGGCGCGTAGAAGCCGGGGCAGCCAGGCGTGATCCGCCCTTCCGGGCTGACGCAGGTCATCTCGATATAGACAAGCCCGGCGCCGCCCTTGGCGCGCTCGGCATAATGGGTGAAATGCCAATCGGTTGGGCAGCCGTCGACGGCCTTGTACTGCGCCATCGGCGAAACGACGACGCGGTTGTTGAGAACCATGTCGCGCAGCTTGAAGGGGGCGAACATCGGCGCCCGGCGCAGCCTGTTGCCGCCGGCACCAGCCTGGCGCTGAAACCACTCTTCTGCGCCGCCCAGCCATTCGGCATCGCGCAGCCGCAAATTCTCGTGGCTGATGCGTTGCGAACGGGTCAAGAGCGAATAGTTGAACTGCACTGGATCGAGACCGAGATAGCGCTCGACCTCCTCGAACCATTCCAGAGAATTGCGCGCCGCCGATTGCAGCTTCAGCACCTCGGTGCGGCGAGCGTCCTCATATTTGCGGAACGCGGCCTCGAGGTCCGGTTCGGTCTCGACATAGTCGGCCAGCGCCACCGCGCTTTCCAGGGCGAGTTTGGTGCCGGAGCCGATCGAGAAATGCGCCGAGGCCGCGGCGTCGCCCATCAGCGCCAGATTCTTGTAGGACCAGCGCTCGCACAGCACGCGCGGGAAATTGATCCAGGCCGAGCCCCTGATGTGGTTGGCGTTGGTCATCAGCGCATGGCCGCCAAGATGTTTGGCGAAGATGCGCTCGCAGACCGCGATGGACTCCTGCTGCGACATCGCGCCGAAGCCGAAGGCGGCCCAGGTCTGTTCGCTGCATTCGACAATGAAGGTCGCGGTCTCGCTGTCGAACTGGTAGGCGTGCGCCCACACCCAGCCATGCTCGGTCTTTTCGAAGATGAAGGTGAAGGCGTCGTCGAATTTCTGGTTGGTGCCAAGCCAGACGAACTTGCATTTGCGGGTGTCGATGTCGGGCTTGAAAATGTCGACGAAGGTATTGCGCGCCCTGGAGTTCAGCCCGTCGGCGGCGACGACCAGGTCATGCGTCTCCATATAGGGGCGGGGGTCGGCGATGTCGGTTTCGAACATCAGCTTGACGCCGAGTTCGCGCGCGCGCCGCTGCAAGAGCACCAGCAGGCGCTTGCGGCCGATGCCGCAGAAGCCGTGGCCCGACGAGACCGTGCGCACGCCGTCATGGATGACGGCGATGTCGTCCCAATAGGCGAAATGCTTCTTGATCCAGACGGCGCTGACGGGATCATTCTCAGCAAGATTATCGAGCGTCTCGGCCGACAGCACGACGCCCCAGCCGAACGTGTCGTCGGCGCGATTGCGCTCGAACACCGTCACGTCGTGCGCGGCGTCCCTCAGTTTCATCGAAATGGCAAAGTAGAGGCCGGCTGGTCCGCCGCCGAGAACCGCAACCTTCATCTGTGCGATCTCCTCTTCGCTTGCTGTGCCTCAGTATCGCGCCGGAGGTAAGATATTTCAAGCTTAAAGTTTTATGTCGAAATGATTAGGCGGGGATTGCGTGGCGCGCTTGCGTGACGTCCCTGCAAGCGCGCCGCGGGAGATCATTTCTCCGGGTTCTTCGGGCTCCACAGCACGGTCTCGGCACCCTTCTCATAGGCCATGCCGTTGGGATAGCTGATCGCTTCCAGTTGCAAGCCCCAGGGTGCCTGGAAATAGAGGATGGTCTGGCCGGCGGCGGGCCCTTCCTTGACCGGCAGCGGCCCCATCCGTGTCTTCACGCCCTTGCCGTCGAGATAGGCTTTCGCCGCGGCAACGTCGTCGACGTAGAAGGCGATGTGGAAGCCGCCAATGTCGCTGTTCTTCGGTGTCAGGTCCTTCTGGTCGGGCGCGGTGTATTTGAACAGCTCGATGTTCGATCCGCTACCGCACCGGACCATGGTGATCTGCTCGATGACCGCCTTCGGATCGACGCCCAGCACGTCCTGCATGAAGGTGCCCTTGTCGTCGGCGAACGGTCCGAACGACATCGCCTTCTTGCAGCCCACGACTTCGGTGAAGAAATCGACCGCCTGCTTCATGTCGGGAACCGTGATGCCGGTATGGTCGTGTCCGCGCATGCCGGGGATCGAATCCGCCGCCGCCGCTCCCATCGATCCGAGCAGGATCGCGGCGAGCATCGTGCCGCGGGTTGCGTAGTTCATGTTACCCTCCGTTCGCGGGCTGATTTCGCCCCCATGCACGTCCGAGGCCCGCTCTTCGGCGTGCGGGATGAAAAGTCTTATGCCGGCGCCTTCGCGGGCGGCCGCAGCCAGTCCGCGTCGATCTCGGGAAGCGGAATGGCGGCAAGCAGGTCTCGCGTGTAAGTCTCCCTGGGATTGTCGAACAGCGCATCCGTGGCGCTCTGCTCGACGATGCTGCCCTCGCGCATGACGATCACCTGTTGGCAGAGCCGCCGGATGACCGACAGGTCGTGGCTGATGAAGGCGACCGTCAGGCCCATCTCCGCCGCGAGCTTCTCCAGCAAGGTCAGGATCTGCGCCTGTGTCGAGACGTCGAGCCCGGAGACGATCTCGTCGGCCAGCAAGAATTTCGGCGACAGCGCCAGCGCGCGCGCAATGCCGACGCGCTGGCGCTGGCCGCCCGACAGCTGGTGCCGGTAGCGGCTGGCGAAGCTCTGCGGCAGGCCGACGCGTTGCAGTGCCTCTGCGACGCGGGATTTCAGATTGTCGCCAAGCCCGTTCTGCTTCAGCGGTGCGGCGATGATGCTGGCAATGGTGCGGCGCGGGTTGAGCGATGACATCGGATCCTGGAAGATCATCTGCAGGTCGCGGCGCAGCGGCCGCAGTGCCGCCTCCGGCAGTTGGGTGATGTCACGGCCCTCGAAACGGATGCTGCCGGCACTCGGCTCCAGCAGCCGGACCAAAGCGCGACCAAGCGTCGATTTTCCGGATCCGGATTCACCGACGATGCCGGTGACAGAGCCCTTTGGCAGGTCGAAATCCAGGCCTTTCAGAATTTCGGCCAGCGGCGCGCGGCCGATAAGCGGCTTGCGCGTCATGTCGGGCAGCGCGACCTTCAGCCCGCGCACGGAAAACAGCGGCTCAGCCATGCGGGCGCCTCCATGCCTGGTCGGCTGCCGCGATCTCGGCGGCAAGTCCGGCCAGAACCGTCTCGTCCACCGGCTTCAGCGAGGCGAAGGGGTCGGTGTAGCGTGGCGTCGCAGCCATCAGCGCCCGGGTGTACGGATGCCGGGGTGCCGCGAAGAGATCAGCGGTCTCGGCCTCTTCCACCACCTTGCCGGCATAGAGCACCGACACTTTCTGGCTGATCTTGGCGACGACGCCAAGATCATGGGTGACGAACAGGATCGCGGTGCCGTGCTCGCGCTGCAACGCGGCGATCAGCCGAAGGATCTGCTTCTGCACGGTGACATCGAGCGCCGTGGTCGGCTCGTCGGCGACGATCAGCCGTGGCTCGGCGGCAAAGGCGGCGGCAATCAGCACGCGTTGGCGCATGCCGCCGGACAGTTCGTGCGGATAGCTCTTCAGCACCCGGTCCGGGTCGCGGATCTGTACCTCGTCCAGCAATTGCCTGACACGCTTGTCCGCCTTGTCGCCGCTCCAACCCAGGATGCGCACCAGCCGGTCGGTCATCTGCGGACCGATGCGGCGCGAGGGGTTGAGCGCGGTCAGCGGGTCCTGCGGGATCAGCGCCGTGCGTGCGCCGATCAGCGTGCGCCGCGCCTTGGGCTGGAGTTTGCCGAGGTCTTCGCCCTCGAGCCTCATGTCGCCTTCGACGATGCGCACGCTCGACGGCAGGACGCCCAGCACCGCCTTGCCGATCATCGTCTTGCCGGCGCCGCTTTCGCCGACCAGCGCGCGCACCTCGCCGGGTTGCACGGTGAGCGAAACAGAGCGCAGCACGCGCTGGCCGTTGGCCAGCACCGCGCTCAGATTGGCGATATCGAGACAGGCACTCATCGCAGCACCGGATCGAAACGCGTCTTCAGTGCTTCGCCGAACTGGCTGAACGACAGCACAGTGAGGATCAGCGTGATCAGCGGAAACACCAGCACCCACCAGGCTTGATGGATCGACAGCCGGCCTTCGGCGATGATGCCGCCCCAGGTCGGGTCGTCGGTCGAGATCGACAGATTGACGAAGGACAGGATCGCCTCGACGATGACGGCGATGCCCATTTCCAGCGACAGCAGCGCAACGATCGACGGCACCACGTTGGGCAGCACCTCGCGCAGCATGATGCCGATGCGGCCATAGCCGGCGATGCGGGCATTCTCGACATAGTCCATGCGCGACTGGCCCATGGCTTCGGCGCGGATGACCCGGCAGAAGCGCGTCCAGTCGATGATGGCGATGGCGAGAATGACGGAGCTCAAGCCGGTACCGAGCACGGCGACCAGCAGAATGGCGAAAAGCACCGGCGGGAACGCCATCCAGATGTCAACGATGCGCGAGATGATGCGATCCGCCCAGCCGCCGAAATAGCCCGCGATCAGTCCCAGCATCGAACCGACGGCGCAGGCGGCGATGGCCGACGCGAAAGCAACGATGAAGGCGATGCGGCCACCAAAAATCAGGCGCGAGAGCAGGTCGCGGCCGAGGCTGTCGGTGCCAAGCCAATAGCCAGGCTCGGCGCCATCGAGCCAGAACGGCGGCAGACGCTCCAGCATCAAATCCTGCGCCAGCGGATCCTGCGGCGCCACCAGCGGCGCGAAAATCGCGGCCAGCAGTGCCAGCAGCAGCCAGCCGCCGGCAAGCCACAGCCTCGGGCTTAATCGGCGCCTGACGATGCGGGCGTCATCCATGGCGAAGCCTCGGATTGAGCAGCGCATACATCATGTCGACGACGAGGTTGATCAGCACGAACAGCAGCGCGAACACCAGCACGATGCCCTGGATCAGCGGCAGGTCGCGGTTGATGACGGCATCGATCGCCATGTTGCCGAGCCCCTCATAGGAGAACAGCCGCTCGACGATGACCGTGCCGCCGATGAGGAAGGTGAATTGCACGCCGATCAGGGTCAGCGTCGGCAGCGCGGCGTTCTTCAGCGCCTCGCGCAGGATGACCTGCGTTTCCGAAAAGCCCTTGACCCGTGCCAGCACGACATAGTCGAAGTCGAGCACTTCCTTCAGCGACTGTTTGAGAAGCTGCGAGATGATCGCCGCCAGCGGCAGCGCCAAAGCCACGGCCGGCATCAGCATGTGCTTCAAGAGATCCCAGGTCAGGTCGAAGCGCAGTCGCAGCAGGCTCTCGAAGAAATAGAACTGCGTCACGAAGGGCAGGTCGAGTTGCGGCGACACGCGGCCCGAAATGTCGAAGATCGGCACCAGCACGCCGAACAGCAGGATCAGCACCAGGCCCCAGAGGAAGTCGGGGATGGAAAGGGCGGCGCCGCTCGCAATATCGATGCCGGCCTCGACCGCCGTGCCGCGTTCGCGCGCGCCGAGTATCGCCGTCGTGCCGCCGATCGCCACCGCCATGACGAGAGCGACGATGGCAAGTTCCAGCGTGGCCGGCAGCCGGTTGAAGACGAGGCCGAGCACGTCTTGCCGCAGCGAGATCGAGGTTCCGAAATCGCCCCTGGCGACACCGGACAGCCAGATGAAGAACTGCTGTACGATCGTCTTGTCGAGCCCGTACAGCGCGCGCAGTCGGGCGATGTCGTCATTGGTGGCGCCGGGCGGCAGCATCATGGCGATCGGATCGCCGGGCGCGACGCGGATGACGACAAAGACGACGACGGCCACGCCGAACAGCGTGATCAACATCGTCAGCAGACGAATCAGGAATCGTTGCAGGAGCATGTAAATCTTTGCAGGAGCCCGTGGGCTCGTATGCCCGATGGAAATGCGCGCCGTCGTTGGCGACGGCGCGCGGCAATTCCAGGCCGATATCAGGCCGGGGTCATCAAGGCCGGCAGCAGCGCGCCTGAGATGTGCTGGACGACTTTGACGCCCTTGGCATGCACGATCGGCTGCGCGTACTGCATCAGCGGCAGCACATAGGCCTGCTCGGCGATGTATTTGTCGACCGCCTTCCAGCCGGCGATGCGCTTGGCCTCGTCTTTTTCTCCCCACAGCGGGTTGATCATGTCGATCAGGTCCTGGCTGTCCCAGACCGAATGCGGGCTCGGCCCATACATGGCAAAGCCGGTCGAGGTGGTCGGATCGCCAATGGCGTTGCCCCAATTGTAGAAGGCCGCGGGCGCGAGCTTGTCGGCGGCGCGCAGCTCGTAGTGCTTGGCGATCTCATAGACCTCGATCGTCGCCTCGATGCCGACCTTGCGCCACATTCCGACGATCGCCTGGATCATCTCATAGTCCTTGGGCTTGAAGCCCTTGGTCGTCTGGATGGTGAACTTGACCGGCTTTTCCGGCGAATAGCCTGAGGCGGCCAGCAGTTCCTTGGCCTTCTCAGGATTGTGCTCCACCTTGATCGAGGCATCGAAGGCCGCGTATTCCGGCGTTTCGAGCGTGGCGATCGGCTGGCCATAGCCGCGCAGCAGCCGCTTGACCAGAAGCTCCTTGTCCACCGCCATGACGGCTGCCTGGCGCACGTTCTTGTCCAGCATCGCTTCGATGTCGTTGAAGAAGATCATGCCGATGTCGGAAACATTCTTGATCGAGCCGGCAAGCCCGTCCTTGGCGATCAGCCGGTCATACTCCTCATAAGGGATTTCGAGCGTCACCTGCGAGGAACCGGATTCGATCTCGGCCACCCGGCTTGCCGCATCGGTGACGAACTTGATCGTCACATTCTCGAAGGCCGGCTTGCCGCCCCAATAGTCGGGATTGGCCTTCAGCCGCAGGAAAGCGTTGCGCTCGAATTTTTCCACCATGTAGGGGCCGGTGCCGATCGGCGCCTTCTCGAAGCCTTCGGCGCCGACCTTCTCGTAATAGGCCTTGGGCATGATGTAGCCGGTCAGGAACGACATCCACTTGAAATAGACTGGATCGAACTGCACGACGTCGCCAGTGATCTTGTTGCCGTCGATCTTGAAATTGTTGACGTTCTTCCAGACGAACTGGATCGGGTTGCCGGTCTTTTCGTCGCCCGCACGCTGCAGCGACCAGACGACGTCTTCCGGTGTGAAGGGTGAGCCGTCATGCCATTTCACGCCTTCGCGCACCGTCATCATGATCTTGGTGCGGTCGTCGTTCCAGCCCCATTCGGTCAGCAGGCCAGGCGCGAAGGACAGGTCCGGCTTCTGCGGGATGAATTGGTCGAACACCGATTGGTAGAGGCCCTGGATGGTCGGGTTGACGGCCGACGGTCCGGTGGTCGGATCCCAGGACGGCAGGTTGACATTGTAGGCGATGGTCAGTTCGCCGGCGGCCTGGGCAATCTTTGGCAGGCCGACGGCGGCCACGCCAAGTGCCGCGGCACTGTATCCCAGTAATTCGCGTCTGTTGATTGTCATGGTCGTTCCCCTTGTTGGTTTATTTGTCTTCGCGCAGCGTCTTCAGTTCATTGGTTCGGGCTTCGTCGGCAGCAGCGCCTTGCCTCTCGTCGCCTCCATAAAATCGTCTGGCCTACCTCCCGCCAAGCTGTTGCGCGAGCATGAAGCCCGAGGCGGCACCGGTGCCGGCGCCCGGCCATGTCGCGGCGCCGGTGAGATGCAGGTTGGCGACCGGCGTGTTCCAGCCGGCATGGCCGCGCGCCGGGCGGAACAGGAAATTCTGCGCCAGATGGTGGCTGCCGCAGACCTGGTCACCGCCGACGAGGTTCGGGTTCTCACGCTCGAGATCGATCGGCGAGAACACCGCGCGGCCAAGGATCTTTGCGCGCAGGCCGGGCGCGTAGGTTTCGATAATGTCGAGCACGCGCTCGGCATAGGCTTCCTTGACCTGGTCCCAATGTGCTGGCGCGATCTTGGCCGCGGCGTCGCCCGCGATTTCGGCGGGCAGCATGCGCACCTGTATCCACAGAACATGCTTGCCCTGCGGCGCCCGCGATGGGTCGATGGCGGTCGGCTGGCCGACGACCAGCACCGGTTCGTCCGGCAGCATGCCTGCCATCGCCTGCTGATAGGTGCGCGACATCTGGTCGAGCGAGGGGGACAGATGCACATAGGCGAACTGGCGCAACTCTGCCCCGGCGCGCCAGTCCGGCAGATCGTCCAGCGCCAGGTGGATCATCATCGTGCCCGGCGCGTGCCGGAATTTCTGCATCGCCGTGTCGAAGCCGGCGTTGCCGGAACCGCCAGGCAGCAGCTTGCCGGTCAGCGCCTTGGGCGCGACGCCTGCAATGACCGCCTTGGTCGCCGTATGCGTTTCGCCGGAAGAGAGCCGCACGCCCGTCGCCTTGCCGCCGGAGACAGTGATCTCGGCAACGTCGGCGCTGGTAATGATCCTGCCGCCGGCGGATGTGACCATGCCGGCCAAGGCCCGGATGATCGTATCGGCTCCGCCCTTGCCCAGCACCATGCCGAAGCTCTGGTTGGCCATCGATTCCAGATAGGGAAACACGGCGCCGCCGGCGATGTCGGGCGCGAAGTCGAGATGCATGCCCCAGGTGGCGAGCGTCGCCCTGATATGAGGAGACTCGAAAGTCTCCTCCAGCCAGGCGCGCGGCGAGGACAACAGCAGCCGGCCGGTATCGAGCGCGCCGGAAACACCTTTCTTGCGCCACAGGTTCCATGCGGTGCCCGCAAGCGCACGGGCGCTCATCGGCGAGCCCAGCAGCTTGAACAAATGCCCGGCTTCGGCCGGGAAGGCGGCAACCAGCCTGCGCCATGTCGCGGCATCGGCGGCTGAAAAGGCGGCAACGCGGCTGGCGGTCTTTTCCAGATCGTTGCTGACCCCGAACCAGCGCCCATCCGGAAAGGCGCTGGCGAAACAATCGGCGGCCGGCGCGAATTCCAGCCCCTGCGCTTTCAATTCATTTGCATATTTCCGGTGGAAGGCGGAGCCGGCGAACAGGCTCAGATTCATCGCGCCGAAATCATGACGGAAGCCCGGAAGCGTGAATTCGCGGGTTTGCACCGCGCCGCCGATCGTTGCGCTGCGCTCGAAAACCCCGGTTTTCCAGCCCTTGAGCGCCAGATGCGCGGCGCATGCCAGACTGTTGTGGCCCGCCCCGACAAAGATGGCGTCGAACTCGCTCACGCCCCGTTCCCATTTCCTTTATGCTTAAAGATAATTGCAGATGCATATGTTTTCGTCTAGTAGGATATTAAGGGCCGAGACGAGCCTTGATCATGTCAGACAAGAGGGAACAGAGACCATGGACACCCAAAAACTTCTCGGCGAAGTCGCCGGCCAACTCCTTTCCGGCGCCATCAAGGTGGTCGACCTGACGGCGCCGCTCGGGCCGGATACACCACTGATCAAGCTGCCGCCGGAACTTGCCGTCGATACGCCGAAGGTCGAGATCCATTCGATCTCCCGCTACGACAAGAACGGCCCATGGTGGGCGTGGAACTGGCTGAAGCTCGGTGAGCATTCCGGCACCCATTTCGACGCCCCGCAGCATTGGATCAGCGGCAAGGATTATCCGGACGGCGCCACCGACACCATTCCGGCGCAGAACTTCATCGGCCCGGTCAATGTCATCGACTGTTCGAAGGAGGCCGCCGCCGACCATGATTTCCTGCTCACCGTCGACCACATCAAGGCATGGGAAGCCAAGCATGGCGCGATCAACGCCGGCGAGTGGGTGGTGATGCGCACCGACTGGTACAAGCGCAACGGCTCGGAAGCCGAGTTCCTTAACGCCAACGAGACCGGCCCGCACACGCCCGGCCCGACGGCCGAAGCCATCCAGTTCCTGATCAGCAAGGACATCAAGGGCTGGGGCTCGGAGACGATAGGCACCGATGCCGGCAAGGCGGGCGGCATGGAGCCGCCATTCCCGGCGCACACGCTGATGCACAAGGCCAACCGCTACGGCCTGGCCAGCCTCTGCAACCTCGACCAGTTGCCGCCGAAAGGCGCGATCCTGATCGCGGCACCGCTCAAGATCGAGCACGGCACCGGCAGTCCGATCCGCGCCCTGGCGCTGGTGGTTGGAAAATAGAGCGAGGTGGGTCTTCGGGAGAAGATCATGCAGCTTGGTGAGGCGATAGGGAGGCAGGATGGCGGCGTTAGCGCTCTACGGCGCCCCCCTCTGCCCTGCCGGGCATCTCCCCCACTTGGGGGGAGATCGGCAGCTTCCGCGACGGCTCCCTTCTTGCGACGTAGAAAATTGACGAAAGCCGAGATGGCAGTCGATCTCCCCCCTCGTGGGGGAGATGTCCGGCAGGACAGAGGGGGGCGCCGTAGAGCGCTGACCTCGCAAGCCTGCCCACTGCCTGCAGGAACTTCCCAATGAAAGCGCCCGACCACATCATTGTCGGCAGCGGCATCAACGCGCTGGTTTGCGCGGCGATGCTTGGCGGCAAGGGCGCCAAGGTGCTCGTGCTGGAGCGCAACGACCGCATTGGCGGCTGCATGCGCACCGAGGAGATCACCGCGCCTGGCTTCATCCATGATGTGATGGCAACGACCTTCGTGCTGTTCATCACCTCGCCGGCCTTCGCCGCACTTGGCGCCGACCTCGCCCGGCACGGGCTGGAATTCTGCCATACCGGCACGCCGACCGGCGTGCTTCGCCCGGACGGCAGCCATGCGGTGCTCAGCACCGACCGCGCCGCCAACATCGCCGCGCTCAACGCGATCGCGGCCGGCGACGGTGACCGCCACGCGGAAGATGTCGGCGGCATCGAAGGCAATGCCGGCCTGCTGTTCGGCCTGCTCGGCGGCAGCCTGTGGTCTTATCCGACCGCGAAGCTGCTGGCGGGCGACGCCTGGCGGCGGAGCCCGCGTGGTCTTGCCGCCTTCCTTGGCGATGCGCTGGTGCCGGCGCGCGGCTGGCTGGAAAGCGGCTACCAGTCCGAGACCGTCCGCGCGCTCTGGGCGCCGTGGGTGCTGCATGCCGGGCTTGGCCCGGAAGACGCCTTTTCCGGCCAGATCGCCAAGGTGATCGCCTTCGCGCTGGAGGCGGCCGGCGCGCCGATCGTCAAGGGCGGGGCGCAGAACCTGCTGTCTGCTTTCGAGGCGCTCATCAAGGAGCGCGGCGGCGTCATCTCCACCGAAGCGGACGTTGCCTCCATCCTCCTGGCCGGCGGCCGCGCCACCGGCGTGCGCCTGGCTTCGGGCGAGACCGTCCATGCGAAGAAGAGCGTTATCTGCTCGGTTACGCCGACACAGCTCTATGGCCGCCTGCTCGGCACGGATGCTCCCAAAGCCGATGCCGAGGCGACGAAGAAATACCGCTACGGCAAAGGCAATTTCCAGATCCACTACGCCCTCGACAAGCCGCCGTCCTGGCGCGGCGAAGGCCTGGACAAGGTGGCGCTGCTGCATCTGACGCCCGGACTGGATGGTGTCTCGAAAGCCTGCAACGAGGCGGCGCGCGGCATGCTCCCCGAGGTGCCGACCATCTGTGTCGGCCAGCCGCATGCGCTCGACCCGTCACGCTGCCCGGAAGGCAAGGCGATCCTGTGGCTGCAACTGCCCGAGGCGCCCCGCCACATCAAGGGCGACGCCGCCGGCAAGCTGCAGGCGCCCGCTGACGGGCAATGGACCGATGCCCTGCGCGAGGCCTATGCCGATCGCGCCGAAGCGGTCCTCGCCAGCCATATCGACGGCTTCAAGGACAGCGTGATCGCGCGCCGCGCCTATTCTCCGGCCGATCTCGAAGCGATAAACATCAATCTGGTCGGCGGCGACCCTTATGGCGGTTCCTCGACCATAGACCAAGCCTTCCTGTGGCGGCCGTTCAAGACCAGCCGCAACCACCAGACCGGCATCAAGGGCCTCTATCATATCGGCGCCTCGACCCATCCCGGTGCTGGCCTCGGCGGCGGCTCCGGTTTCCTGCTGGCGGGGAAGCTGTGATGGAACAGAAAGTCGCCGAAAAACGTCAGCGCATTTCGACCCTCGGCCAGATCGGCCTGCAGCAATTCGCGCCCTATCTGATGAACCGCATCATGGGCCGCTACAACGCCACCTTGCGTGACGATTTTCGCAAGCAGGGCCTGACCATTTCGCAGGTGCGCACGTTGGCCGTGCTGTCGGTCACCGACGGCGTCACTGTCAACGACCTCTCGGTCTATACGGTGATCGAGCAGTCGACCTTGAGCCGCACGTTGGACACGCTGGAGGGGCAAGGGTTCGTGCGGCGTGAGCAGGGCGTGAGCGACAGCCGGATCCGCCACGTGTTCCTGACCGACGAAGGTCGCGCCGAGTTCACCCGCGCCTGGCCCGCCATGCATGACGCGTTCGAGGCGATGTTCGACGATGTCGACGATGCCGAATATGCCGCCCTCATCGCGACGCTGCAGAAGATGCTGAAGAACATTCGCAAGCACGACATCTAGATGTACGCGCCGCCGATGCCGGCGGCAACGGAAGGAGGCCAAAAATGGCCGAACGGTCTTTTGCCAAGGAAGTCGAGAAGCTCAGGCTCGGCGCCGGCGAGGAATTCGCCGGCGAGGGCATCCTCGCCATCACCAAGGCACTGCTGCAATGCGGTGTCGGCTATGTCGGCGGCTACCAGGGCGCGCCGATCAGCCACCTGATGGATGTGCTGGCCGACGCGCAGGACATTCTGGGCGAACTCGGCGTGCATTTCGAGGCCAGCGCCTCGGAAGCCACCGCCACCGCCATGCTCGCCGCTTCGGTGCATTATCCGATCCGCGGCGCGGCGACCTTCAAGTCGACCGTCGGCACCAACGTGGCTTCAGATGCGTTGGCCAATCTCGCGTCCGGCGGCGTCACCGGCGGCGCGTTGATCATCGTCGGCGAGGATTATGGCGAGGGCTCCTCGATCATGCAGGAGCGCAGCCATGCCTTCGCCATGAAGAGCCAGGTCTGGCTGCTCGACCCGCGTCCGAACCTGCCGTCGATCGTCAAGGCGGTGGAGGATGGTTTCGAGCTGTCGGAAGTCTCCAACACGCCGGTCATGCTGCAGGTGCGCATCCGCTGCTGCCACGTGCATGGCCATTTCATCGCCAAGGACAACAAGCGCCCACCGATGACGGTCGCCGATGCGCTCGAAGCGCCGCGCCGCGACACTGGCCGCATCGTGCTGCCGCCCGCCTCCTTCCTGCACGAGAAGGAGAAGGTGGCAAAGCGCTGGCCGGCGGCCGTCGACTTCATCACCAAGAACAGGATCAACGAGTTCTTCGGCTCGGACCACGGCTCGGTCGGCATCGTCATGCAGGGCGGCATGTACAATTCGGTCATCCGTGCGCTGCAGCGGCTTGGCCTTGCCGACACCTATGGCGACACGGATGTCCCGCTCTACGTGCTCAACGCCGTCTATCCGCTGATCGACGACGAGTTCCTCGCCTTCTGCGAGGGCAAGCAGGCGGTGCTGGTGGTCGAGGAAGGCCAGCCCAACTATATCGAACAGGCCTTTGCCGCCATGCTGCACAAGGCCGGGCGCGGCACGCGCCTGGTCGGCAAGGAACATCTGCCGATGGCCGGCGAATATACCGGCCAGGTCATGCTCGATGGTATCGGCGCCTTCCTGCGCGCCGAGGCGCCGCATCTTTTGCCGGGCGAGGTGCGCGCGCCCAACAAGGTCGGCGACGGCGTCGACACGGCTGACCTGATCAACGTCGTGCCGGGCCGCCCGCCCGGCTTCTGCATCGGCTGCCCGGAACGGCCGATCTTTGCCGCGACCAAGCTGGTCGAACAGGAACTCGGCAAGCACCACATCGCCTCCGACATCGGCTGCCATCTGTTTTCGATCATGCCGCCTTTCGAGCTCGGCGCCACCACGATGGGCTATGGGCTGGGGCCAGCCTCGGCCTCGGCGTTCAATTCGCCCGACGCCAAGCGCCGCTCGATCTCCTTCGTCGGCGACGGCGGCTTCTGGCACAACGGCCTGACCTCCTCGATCGGCAACGCGGTGTTCAACAAGAATGACGGCGTCATCGTCATCGTCGATAATTTCTACTCGGCCGCGACTGGCGGGCAGGACATCCTGTCGTCGCGTGCGGGCAACAAGACCAAGTCGACCAAGCATCCGATCACCGAGGCGGTGAAAGGCATGGGCGTGAAATGGCTGCGCCATGTCGACCGCACCTACGATGTCGGCAAGATGCAGGACTCGTTGCGTGAGGCGCTGACGACGAATGAGAAGGGCCCGAAAGTCATCGTCGCTTCGTCGGAGTGCATGCTCAATCGCCAGCGCCGCGAAAAGCCGCTGGTCGACAAGGCCATCAAGGGCGGCGAGCGTGTCGTCAAACCGAAGTTCGGCGTCGACGAGGACATCTGCACCGGGGACCATGCCTGCATGCGGCTTTCCGGCTGTCCGTCGCTGTCGGTGAAATCGCTTGACGACCCGCTGCGCGACGATCCGGTCGCGTCGATCGACCAGAACTGCGTCGGCTGCGGCAATTGCGGCGAGGTGGCGGACGCCGCCGTCCTCTGTCCGTCCTTCTACCGCGCCGATGTCGTGCACAATCCGAGCCGCTGGGACCGGTTCCTGGAAGCGGCGCGCCGCACGACGATCGGCTTCCTGCAGAGGCATCGCGAAAACCGGCGCCTGATATTCGCCGATGCTTGAGCCCGTCCCCTCCTTGCACCCCAGATCCGGTGCCGCCGATGAGCCGGTGATCAAGCTCGCCGTGCTGGCCGTCGGCGGCCAGGGCGGTGGCGTGCTGGCCGACTGGATCACGAATGTCGCCGAACGCAACGGCTATGTCGCGCAGTCGACCTCGGTCGCCGGCGTCGCCCAGCGCACCGGCGCGACCATCTATTATATCGAGATGGCCCGCGACACCGGCCGCCTGCCGGTCTTCGCCCTGTCACCCTCGCAGGGCGATGTCGACATCCTGATCGCCGCCGAATTGATGGAGGCCGGCCGCGCCATCATCAGGGGCTTCGTCACCCCCAACCGCACGACGCTGATCGCCTCCTCGCATCGCATCGCCGCCGTCTCGGAAAAGATCGAACCGGGCGACGGCCGCGCCTCGTCGTCCAAGGTCCACGCGACGGCTGAGGCCGCGTCGAAGCGCTTCATCGCTTTCGACATGGAAAAGATCGCCGCCGACAACGGCTCGATGATCTCGGCCAGCCTGCTTGGCGCGCTGGCCGGCTCCGACGCACTGCCGTTCACGCGCGAGAGCTACGAACAGGCGATTGGTGCCGGCGGGCGGGGCGTGAAGGCCAGCCTTGCCGCCTTCGGCGCTGCCTTCGACCGCGCACGCGGCACGGCGGCAGCACCTTCGTCAAAACCGGCGGAGCCAGCCATTGTCGAATCCGCTTTGGGTGCCGGGCGTGTGAGCGGCCCGCAAAATCTGCTGCGGGGATGGCATGCCCAGGCCGCCCGCATCGACCTGATGCCCGTAGCCGTGCGCGACATGGCGCTTCGCGGCCTGAGAAAGGTCGTCGACTATCAGGACATCGCCTATGGGCGCGACTATCTCGACCGGCTGGACAACGCCGTTGCGCTGGACAGCGCCGGCCACGCTTATGCGCTGTCCATCGCCGCCGCCAAGCATCTGGCCAATGCCATGTGCTACGACGACATGATCCGCGTCGCCGATCTGAAAACGCGCTCGACCCGCGACAGGCGGGTGCGCAAGGAGGTTGGCGTCAAGGACGGTTCGGTCCTGCAGGTGACCGAATATTTCCACCCGCGCATCGAGGAGTTCTGCGGCACGCTGCCGGCGGGGCTGGGCAGCTACATCGAAAGCCGGCCGAAACTGGCCGCCTTTCTCGATCGCCGCATCAACCATGGCCGCCGCATCCGCACCGACAGCTTCGCCGGCTTCGCCGCTCTGTGGTTCATCGGCGGCCTGCGCCGCTGGCGCCGCAGCCTGCTGCGCCACAAGGTCGAGGCCGCGCATCTCGAACGCTGGTACGCTCTGGCGCTTGGCTACGTGCCGGCAGATTACGCGCTTGCGGTCGAAATCCTCAACTGTCGCCGGCTGATCAAGGGCTACAGCGACACGCATGTGCGCGCCCAGTCGAAATTCGACCGCGTGCTGTCGGCGCTCGATCTGCTCAAGGGGAGGGACGACGCCGCCGACTGGATCCGCCGCCTGCGCGAGGCGGCGCTCAAGGACGAGAAGGGCGACATGCTGGACGGCGCGCTGAAGACCGTGGCGACACTGAACGAAGGCGCTCCTCGCTAGCCGGGGATCAAGCGCGTCGGTGCAGCTTGTAGATTCCCATTGGACAGGGGCTGGCCGCGAACGATAGCCAGGCCCTGGCGATTGACTCGTTAACCTCTCCTCACTTTTGTGAACATCGTTCATTTTTGCCCTTGAACATCGTTCAAGTTATGCTACATTGGCGCCATGAACATTGTTCATAAGGAGGCGTAGATGTCGGAACCGCTTGACACGGGCGCGCACAGGCCAGCTTCACCAGCGCCGGAACGAACCAGCGACCACCGGCGATTTCCGACCCAGTAAAGAACCTTAACCAGCTCACGGCTATCACAACGATGGAACAGCGCATGAACCCGCGGGGATCACCGGAGCATCGCCGCGTGGTTCCGCCAAATGGGACAACGCCATGAACACGCATCTCATGCTTTCGCGGCGCTTCGCGCCGCTCTTCTGGACGCAGTTCCTGTCCGCTTTCAACGACAATTTCCTCAAGAACACGCTGGTGTTCCTGATCCTCTTCACACTGGCTGCCGATCAGGCCGCCTCGCTGGTCACGCTGGCCGGCGCCGTGTTCATGGCGCCGTTCCTGTTCCTGTCGGCGCTGGGCGGCGAGATCGCCGACCGCTTCGACAAGGCGCTCATTGCCCGCCGGCTGAAATTCGCCGAGATCGGCGCCGCTGCCGTCGCGGTCGTCGGCATCGCGCTGTCCTCCATTCCTGTGCTGATGACCGCGCTGTTGATATTCGGCGTCATCTCGGCACTGTTTGGGCCGATCAAATACGGCATCCTGCCCGATCATCTCGAGCGCAAGGAATTGCCCCGCGCCAACGCCTGGATCGAGTCGGCGACCTTCGCCGCCATCCTTGGCGGCACGATCGTGGGCGGTGTCGTCTCCGCTGACGGCATCGGTGTCGCCGTTTTCGGCCCGATGATGATGATCCTTGCGGTCGGCTGCTGGTTCGTCAGCCGCTCCATCCCCTCGACCGGCTCAGCCGCGCCGAACCTTGTCATCGACTGGAACATCTTCCGCTCGACATGGCGCCAGGTCAGCGAATTGCGCACCGACACGCGCATCTGGCGCGCCGGATTGATGACCTCGTGGTTCTGGCTGATCGGCGCCATCGTGCTTTCGATCCTGCCCACGCTGATCAAGGACCAGCTCGGCGGCAACGAGATCGCGGTCACCGCCTATCTCGCGGTGTTCGCCGTCTCCATTGCCATCGGCTCGGCGATCGCCGCCTGGATGTCGCAGGGCCGCATGGTGCTGCTTCCCGCGCCGGTCGGCACCGCGCTTCTGGCGCTGTTCGGCTTGCACCTTGCCTGGACGATCTGGAGCATGCAGCCTTCGCCCAAGGCTGAAACCCTTGGCCTCTTCTTCGCCGGGCCGAACACCATCCGCGTTGCCATCGACCTTGCCGGCATGGCCATTTCCAGTGCCTTCCTGGTCGTGCCGACCTTCGCTGCCGTGCAGGCCTGGTCGCCCGAGGCGCGCCGCGCCCGCGTCGTCGCCGCTGTCAGCATCGTCAACGCCGGCTTCATGACGCTGGGCGGCATCCTCGTCGCCGCCGTCCAGGCCGCTGGCGTCTCTATTGCCAGCTTGTTGTTCGGGCTTGCCGCCTTCAATGCGGTGGCCGCCTGGCTGATGCTGAAATATCTGCCGACCAACGCCTTCCGCGACTTCGTCTCCATCCTCTTTCGCGCCTTCCATCGGCTGGAAGTGGAGGGTCTGGAAAACCTCAAGGCCGCAGGCCCGGCGCCGATTCTGGCGCTCAACCATGTCAGCTTTCTCGACGGTCCGTTGGCGCTGACGCTGACCGATGAAGAGCCGGTCTTCGCCATCGACTACACCATCGCGCAGGCCTGGTGGATGAAGCCGTTCCTCAAACTGACCCGCGCCTTGCCGCTCAATCCGGCCAAGCCGATGTCGACGCGCACGCTGATCAAGATCGTGCAGAATGGCGATCCGCTGGTCATCTTTCCCGAGGGCCGCATCACCGTCACCGGCGGGCTGATGAAGGTCTATGACGGCGCCGCCATGGTGGCCGACAAGACCGGCTCGATGGTCGTGCCGATCCGTATCGAGGGGCTGGAGAAAAGCCCCTTCTCGCGGCTGACGGCGCAGCACGTGCGCCGTCGCCTGTTCCCGAAGGTCAAGGTGACCATACTGCCGCCGGTCAGGCTCAAGGTCGCCGACGAACTGAAGGGCCGCAAGCGCAGAGCCGCCGCCGGTGCCGCACTCTACCAGGTGATGTCCGACCTCGTCTTCCGCACCCAGCATATCGACAAGACCGTGCTCGAAAGGGTCATCGAAACGGCGACCGAGCGCGGCATGAAGCAACTCGCCGTGCAGGATCCGGTCGCCGGTTCGCTGGGCTATGGCAAGCTGCTCACGGGTGTCGCCGTGCTCGGCGAGAAGTTCGAAGCGCTCTATGCCGGACAGGACACGCTCGGCATCATGCTGCCCAATGCCAATGGCGCTTGTGCCGCGCTGCTTGGCGTCATGTCCGCCGGCAAGGTCCCGGCGATGATCAACTTCACCGCCGGTGCCGCCAACATCCTGTCCGCCTGCAAGGCGGCGCGGGTCACCACAATTTTGACCTCTCGGGCCTTTGTCGAGCAGGCCAAGCTCGGCGCGACGGTCGAGGAAGTCGGCCGGTCGGTGAACATCGTCTGGCTCGACGATCTGCGCGCAACCATCAGCCTCAAGGACAAGCTGCTTGGCATGCTGCGCAAGGCCACGCCACGGGTTGCCCGCAATGCCACCGATCCGGCCGTGATCCTGTTCACCTCTGGCTCCGAAGGCACGCCCAAGGGCGTGGTGCTTACCCATCGCAACATCCTGGCCAATGCCGCGCAGGCCGCCTCGCGCATCGATTTCCACTCGGGCGACAAGGTGTTCAACGTGCTGCCGATCTTCCATTCCTTCGGGTTGACGGCGGGCACGGTGCTGCCGCTGGTGTCGGGCGTTCCGGTCTATTTCTACCCTTCGCCGCTGCACTACCGCATCGTTCCCGAACTGGTCTATGCCTCGAACGCGACGATCATCTTCGGCACCGACACCTTCCTCAGCGGCTATGCGCGCACCGCACACCCCTATGATTTCCGCTCGGTGCGCTACTGCTTTTCCGGCGCCGAGCCGGTCAAGGCCTCGACCCGCGAAACCTATATGGAGAAGTTCGGCCTGCGCATTCTCGAAGGCTACGGCGTCACCGAGACGGCGCCGGTGATTTCCATCAACACGCCGATGTACAACAGATCGGGCACGGTGGGAAAAATCATGCCCGGCATGGAATACCGCCTGGATCCGGTGATCGGCGTCCAGGGCGGCGGGCGGCTGTTCGTGCGCGGCCCCAACGTCATGGCGGGCTATCTCAGGGCGGAAAAGCCTGGTGTGCTCGAACCGCTGCAGGACGGTTGGCATGACACCGGCGATATCGTCAGCATCGACGATGCCGGCTTCGTCAGCATTCGCGGCCGCGCCAAGCGCTTCGCCAAGATTGGCGGCGAGATGATTTCGCTGGCTGCCGTGGAAGCGTTGGCGGGCGAGCTGTGGAAAGGTTCGCTCTCGGCGGTCGCGACGGTGCCTGATCCGCGCAAGGGCGAAAAGCTGGTGCTCATCACCGAAGCCGAAAACGCGACGCGCGCCGAATTTCTGGCCTTCGCCAAGGCGAACGGCGCCATGGACCTGATGGTGCCGGCCGAAGTGCGCGTCGTGGCGCACGTGCCGGTGCTTGGCTCGGGCAAGATCGACTTCGTCGGCGTGACCAGGCTGGTGCGCGGCGAGGCCTCTGAGGCCGCCAAGGTCGAGGCCGCCTGATAGCTGCGTGGGTCGTTCGCCAGCCTGTCGCGGTCATCGGGCCGGGCCCCGAGCCCGAAGCGGTTGAAGGCGATCAGGGCGGGATTCGGCAGGGCGGGACCTGGCGCCATGGGCCTTTTGGTCGCGACGGCCATGTCAGCGCTCCATGATTGGATCTCACGCGAGGCGCGCGACGCCCGATTGGGCTGTTCCCCGGCTCAAACCGGGGACAGGCGACCGGGCGGGCGGGTGCCGCCCGGCCCTCCCGCACGCTTACCAGCGATGCCAGCGGTGCCAGTGGCGGTGCGGATGCCAGCCGTAATAGGCCGGGCCGTGCCAATAGCGGTAGCGCGGATACACCACGACACGGTTGGGAACGCAGCGCCCCCAGGGATTGGGATGCCAGCCGGGTCCGCAACCCCAGGCCACATGCTCGATCAGCGCCGGCGCGGCCGGTTGCGCCACCATCGGCATGGCGGCGGAGGTCGCGACGGTTGCCGCGGTTCCGGTCAAGGCGAGGACGGCTGCTGCCGCATACTGTGTCAGACGGTTCATGACGTTACTCCGAATGTTGTCCGAGAATGAAAACCTGTTCGTACCGATGGGGCCGGCAGGTCTGCCCTTCTCCCGGTTAAACGGCCCTGCGGGCGCTTTCCGTCGGCCGTCACGGTGATTTTTTTGGCTCCGCCTTCGGCTGCGGCCCGGCGCGCCTGGCCAGCCCGTCCGCCAGCACGGCGCGCGCCTCGGCGGAGCCTGCAGCCGCGAACTCGGTGATGCGCTGCTCCAGCCGCGTGCGCAGGGTGATGTCGGCATTGCGGGCCCGTTCAAGGGCCGCCGACAGCGCCGCCGTGTCGAGGACGGGCTGCCGCAACAGATCCGCCGCCTCGCGCCTGGCCTGCTGGCCGTCGAGGATGATGTCGCGCGACTCGCGGCGAACCTCGCGCAATGCCTTGCGGAACAGCATGCGCTGCTGGTCGGGAAGACGGCCGCCGGCCGCCTCCAGCGAATAGCCCTGGCCCTGCTTGCCGCTTCTTACCCAGACGGCCCCGCCGGCAAGCGCCCCGGCCAGGAAGACATTCAGCGCCACCGACGCGATGATGAGCTTACGGCCCGTGCTCATAGGTCCTCCCCGACTGTTTCGCCGTCGGGCCCGGCATCGCCGAACGCCGTCGCATTGGCATCGAGCACATAATGGTCGGACGGAACCTCTGGAGTAACGATGGTCACCAGGGCCAACCCGGCCACCGCGCCCGCCAGGCCAATGCCGGCAAGGCCCAAACCCAGCCACCAGACCAGTTGGCGCCGGCGCTTGACAAGGTGCCGCTCGGCGGTGCGCAGGATGCTGCCGTGCAGCGCCGCGCCGGGCGCCTTGACGGCATAGCTGTCGAGCAAGGCGTCGAGTTTCCCGGCGTGGCCCAATATGACCGCGCCCATCTCGCTCGCGGCGAACATCGCTCCGGCCCTGCGATCGGCCTGCGGCCACCGCCGCAGATCGCCGCCATAGGCCGCCGCCAGAGCCGCAAAGCGCTCGGCATCCATTGCGGGTTCGTTCCTCGACCCATCAGACATCAGTCCATCCTTTGCCGATTGGCGCCGCGTGTCCGGGCGGTTGGATTCCCGGGACCTGGCCACCGGACGCTCGCGAGGTACGGTGAATTCTTCGCATCATGATCGCGCCTTTCTCAGTCATGGGCACCATCCCTGGCCAGGATCGTATGCAGCGCCCGCCGGCCGCGCGACAGCAGGCTCTCCAAGGCATCGACACTGATCTCCAGGGTCGCGGCCGCCTCTATGTTGGACATCTCCTGATAGTAGACCAGGATGATCGCCTCGCGCTGGCGTGGTGCGATTGCCTGCAAGGCCTGCTCGACCCGATGCGGCTCTTCGCGGGCATCGGGAAGCGGGGCGGGATCGACAATGTCCGGCACCGCGTCGGTCACCCATTCGCGGCGCCGGCGCAGCCGGTCGTAGCAGAGGTTGAGCGTGACGCGGTGGATCCAGCTGTCGAAGCGTGCATTGCCGCGCCGCCAGCCCGATGCATGACGCCAGATGCGCATGAAGGTTTCCTGCGCGACATCCTCGGCCTCCGCCGCGTCGCCCAGCATGCGCACGGCCAGCGAAAGGATGCGCGGCAGCTTGCGCGCGACCAGCAACCGCACCGCCTCCGGCTCGCCGGCACCGACGCGGCGAACCAACTCCTCGTCCGGGTCGGCGCTCATCGGCTGGCGCACTCCCGATGTCCATTACGCGTCATAGCCTCTTGGTCATTGCTCCGGCTTGGGAGCGGATTTGTGGCCCGGCCTCTCGTCGGCCGTTAGAATGCCGTCGCCATTCTTGTCCAGCCTGGCGAAGCGCTTGGCGAACAACGCATCGAGCTCGGCCCGGTCGATGAAGCCGTCATGATTGGAATCGATGCGCGCGAAGGATTTGGCGGGATCGCCCTTGACGTTGCGTTTGGCCCGGAAGGCCTCCCACTCCAAGAGGCTGATCTTGCCGTCGCCGTCCGTGTCGGCGGCCATGATCGCCTTCTCCCGCCGCTTCTGGAACTTGGCCAGCGTGATGTCGGACTTGGCGGTGCGGGATGGGGCAGTAGGGGATGTGGCCGCGGGGGATGTGGCCGCGGGTGGCGTGGCGGCCGGTGGTTCTGCCGCTGTCTGGGCCAGAGCCGCGGTGGTCAGCAGGCTCAAGGCAGCGGCAAGGATCGAACGGCGTATCATGCTTCACGTCTCCGGTTGGCGCATGCCATGGCCCAATGCCAGGGTCACGCTTCAACCGTTAAACGCAGCGATCGGAGAAATCCGTCGGTCGCCGATGCCGATCACGCGCTTGCCGCAATGCCGGGCTTTGGCGGCGGCAGGAGAAGTGGCAAAGCACTTCGTCCGGCGCGTCTGGATTACGCCGAGTGATCGTCGGCTACCAGCTGATCCGATTTGAAGCCGGCATGCTGAGGGGTCCACACATCGCCCTCTTTATTGAACCAGTGGCACAGATACATGCCGGAAGCGGCGCCATCGCTGACCGTCATCTTCGGGCCTCCCGACTTCAGCTTGACGACGTCTCCGGTCTTGAAAGTGTTGGGCATTTGGACCTCCCATGCTGACACCTGACATTTCATACCAAAACCGGTGTCCCGACAATGGCATACGGGTCTTTTGGGCCACTGTCTCATGCGGCAACGCGGGGGGCATCGCGGACGGCGCCCTCGGGGCGAAGCGGGAGGCCTCCGCGGATCAGTCCGCCTCGATCACACGCCGGGCCGGCTTCCTGACCGGCTCCCGTTGGCGCGCAGGCGGAGGCTTGTCCGCCAAGGCCTCCTGCTGCAGTCTCTGCTCCCTCAGGCGGGCTGTCTTGGCATCCCTGGCGTGGCGCTCGGCATCCAGCACCAGCCTCGCCTCGCGGTCCGCTCTTGCCAGCTTTTCCTTGTCGACACGCCTTGGCAATTTAAAACCTCCTGTCCGTGGAACCATCGGCAGGAAATGTGCGACCCAAGCGTCTGTTCCAAAAAACAGGCGCCTGTTTCAAAAAAATAGAAATGCGATATCCATCATTTGTTGTTGAGATTTGAAAATGCCGGACCGCTCGCTTGTCAGCGCGTTTCTGTTCCAGGCCCGGAAGGACCTCGCGACTGATCGGCAGGATGAAGACTGATCGGCAGGATGAAGACAGCGTCCCCATCGCCTTCCTAAACGCAAAAAACCCGCCGGCCGAGGTCGACGGGCGATTATACGACCATTTGTGATGGCGATCAGGCACGGGCGCCGGGAAGACGCCCCGTCCTCGTCACCCGGCTACCGGGCCGGATATTGGGGCGATTTGCGCAGCTACGCTGGCCAGACGATCGCGCTTCTTCAATTCAGGCTTCTCGTAGGTCTTCTTCATGGATATTCCCCCGTTGATCCCTCAAGACCGCAAATTGCCTGCGGCCGGCGGTTGTTGTCAAGCGAGCGCAAAAAGCCCGCCAGAGACTGGCGGGCAAGTCAGGAAGTCGCTGGGGATCCACCCAGCGTTGAACCAACGAATGGTGGTGGGCTTGGTTGCGGGCGGGTATCCGCAAGTCGCACGACTACCCGGCCTGGCAAAAGGCAAACGGCCGGAATTCGGGCCATCTTTCGCGCACCCAAGCCGCTTCGACCATCGGTTTGAAAAAACTGGTGCCGCTTAGGTGACTCGAACACCTGACCCCATCATTACGAATGATGTGCTCTACCAACTGAGCTAAAGCGGCCCGGGAGGCCAAGGCCTCCAAGATGGGCAGGGTGATAGACTCAACCGGCCGCGAATTCAAGATGCGACTTGGCAAATCATGCAAGCGTCCCGCCGCGATCGAAACCGGGGCTCCAGCGCCCTTGCATGCCGGAATCGCCGACAGTTTCCGATTTTGTTTGCCGGAACATCGCGAAGATGGACTTCGGACGGCCCGTCGAGGCAGAATGCGGCCGACCGCCCGTTGATTGATTGGTCGCCTGCCGCTAACCATCATGAAAGCTTGTGGCAATTTGCAGAGGGATCTCGCTTGGACGCGATCGAAAAAGCGATCCGGAACGCCTTGGAAAAGGGCAATGCCGAGGACCGCGCGTTCCGCGAGAGGGTCTATCGTTCGGCCTTCGCCGCGCTCGACCGTGCGCTCCAGGCAAATCCCGGCGTGACCGTGGAAGTCGCCATCAAGCGCCGCAAGGCTATCCAGGCGAAAATCACCGAAATCGAATCCGAGTACCTGCCGGCGGTGCCTGGCGTTGCCCCGCGGATCGACGCGATCGACGCGCCGGCGGGCGAGGTCGAGGCCGATGCGGCGCCGGCGGTCGAGGCCAGCCCGAGGGTGCCATCGCCCGCTGCCTCCGTCGACGCCCCCGTGCAGCCCGCTTCCGATGCACCGCGCTCGCGCGTGCTGCCGGTCGTTCCAGACATCATGCCGGATGCGACCCTGCCCGGTGCGCCGACCATCGACATGTCGGCTCCCGCCGCGCCAGGAGCCGCGACGGAAGTGGCGCCAGACCGCGATGAGCGGCGCATTCGCGGACGTCGCCTGCCGCTGACCGCCATTTTCTTCACGGTGACGCTGCTCGCGGCGGTTGGCATCGGCCTGTTTTTCGCCATGCAGACCGGTGTGTTCAAGTCGGCGGCCGAGCTCAATACCGCGCCGCCGGAAGCACCGCCGACCGTCGAGGACGACGATTTCACCCCGGCCGACGGCGCCAACGCCCCGGCAAAGCCCGGTGCCGCGGATCAGTCGCACGACTGGATCAATGTGTTTTCGCCGACCGACCCGAGCCATGTCGCCGCGCCGTCGGACGCCAAGGCCGAGGTGATGAAGGACGACAGCGGGCCGTTCCTGCGCATCCAGTCCGGCGCCTCCGGCTCGGCGATCGCCTTCGACGTCGGGCAGGGCGTGCTGGAAAAGCTCGCCGGCAAGCACGCCGTGTTCGACATCATCGCCCGGGCCGAGGACGGCAAGGACACGCAGATCTCCGTCGACTGCAATTTCGGCGAACTCGGCGACTGCGGCCGCAAGCGTTACGCCGTCGGCCAGCAGAAAAACGAATATCTGTTCGACGTGAAGTTCCCCGACAAGCATCCAGGTTCGGCCGGAACCATTGCCGTCAATTCCGATTTCGACAAGCAGGGCAAGGCGGTCAACGTCTACGAGATTCGCGTCTCGATCGAGCCTTGAATTGAATCGTTGCGACCGACATACCGGCGGTGCCTATCAGTCGAGCAGCGCCTGCAGGGTTTCTATGCGGTCGGCCTCGTTGGCCGGCTTGTCCCAGCGCAGCCGTGAAATCCTGGGGAAACGCATGGCCACACCCGATTTGTGCCGAGTCGAGCGGTTGAGCCCCTCGAAGGCGACTTCCAGCACCAGGCCATTGTCACGGTCGGCGCGCACCGAGCGCACCGGTCCGAAGCGCTCGACCGTGTTGTCGCGGACATATTTGTCGATCTGCTTCAGCTCTTCGTCGGTGAAGCCGAAATAGGCCTTGCCGACCGGCACCAGCTCCTCCGCGCCCTCGGTCCCGGACCAGACGCCGAACGTGTAGTCCGAATAGAAACTCGAACGCCTGCCGTGGCCACGCTGGGCATACATCAGCACGGCGTCCACCGTGTGCGGGTCGCGCTTCCATTTGAACCACGGCCCCTTCGGCCGGCCGGCGAGATAGGGCGAATCCCAGCGCTTCAGCATCACCCCTTCGATGATCGGATGCGGCGGCGCACGGCGCAGGTCCTCGAGCGCCTGCCAGTCCGCGAAGTCGACGAAGGGGGAGAGATCGAAGCGGCTGGGGTCGAGCGTCCCGATGAAGGCTTCCAGGCGGCCGCGCCGCTCGCGGAAGGACAGTGGGCGCAGATCCTCTTCACCAATCTGCAGCAGGTCGTAGCAGCGCATGAAGGCCGGATATTGCTGCTGCATCCTCAGTGTCACCGTCTTGCGGTTCAGCCGCTGCTGCAAGTCCGAGAAGGTTCCCGTCGCCTCGCGTGGATCGCCGACAAGCAATTCGCCGTCGAGTGCGGCGGAAAAGTGCATGGCGTCGGCGAGGTCTGGAAAGGCGCCCGAGACATCGTCGCCGGTGCGCGAATAGAGCCGGCGGATGCCGCCTTCGGCCACCGCCTGGACACGGATCCCGTCCCATTTCCATTCCGCCGCATAGTCGGCGGGATCGAGCTTTTCGAGATCGCAGTCGCCCACCGGGTTCGACAGCATGACCGGGCGAAACAGCGCCAGCGCCGTGTTGCGTGGTTTTTCGGCCTTGCCTTCCAGCCAGGCGAACAGTGCCGTGTAGGGCTGCGACAGCCCATGCCAGAGCTCCTCGATCTCGGCGACGTCGACCTTGCCGAAATCGGCCAGCGCCTGTTTGGCCAACCGCGCCGAGACGCCGATGCGCAGGCCGCCGGTGACCAGCTTGATGATGGCGAAGCGCGCCGAGATGCCGGCGCTGTCGAGCAGCCCCGTCAGCACCTTCGGCCCGTCGGAGCGGCTTGCCGCCTGCAGCTTCGCCACCACCTCGCCAAGCGTCGGCTCGCGGTTGGCGATCCTGCCAGGCGGTTGCGGCCAGACCAGCGACACCGTCTCGGCGAGGTCGCCGACATAGTCGTAGGAATAGCCGAACAACACCGGGTCCATGCGTTCGGTGACCAGCGTGCGCAGCATGGCCGGCTTGACGGCGGCAATTTTGAGATCGCCGGTGATCGCGGCCAGCGCCAGACCACGGTCGGGATCCTCGACGCTGCGGAAATAGTCGGTCAAAAGCGTCAGCTTGCCGTTGCGCGACGGCGTCAGCACCAGGCGGTCGAGAAGTTCGGCAAAGCGGTTCATGGGGAGGGAAACCTCGCCAATCGGCAGGCGTCGCGTCCCGTCGCGCTCCCCTCTGTCCTGCCGGACATCTCCCCCACGAGGGGGGAGATTGGCAGCTGCGATGCCGGCTCATCTCCCCCAACATCAGCGATTGGCGAAAGCCGGCGTAACATCTGATCTCCCCACAAGTGGGGGAGATGGCCGGCAGGCCAGAGGGGGGCGCCGTAGGGCTCGTCAGGGACAATTGGCGAACTGTATTGCATCAATCGCCCTCGTCCTCGTAGCCCACCAGATGCAGTGGCCTGGCCGCTATCCCTTCCAGCTCGCACCAGCGCACCAGGGCTTCCTCGCGGCCGTGCGTGACCCAGATTTCCTCGGCGCCGGTCTCCTTGATGGTGGCGGTGAGTTCGTCCCAGTCGGCATGGTCCGAGATGATCAGCGGCAGCTCGACGCCGCCTTGCTTGGCGCGCTGGCGGATGCGCATCCAGCCCGACGCGAAGCATGAGATCGGGTCGGGAAAGCGCCGCGCCCAGCGGTCGGCGAAGGCCGATGGCGGGCCGACCACGATGGCGCCGGCGAAATCCTGCTTGCCGCCGCTCTCCACCGTCGCCGGCTCGAGGTCGCCGAGGTCGATGCCCTGGCTCTGGTAATATTCGCTGAGCCTGGCCAGCGCGCCATGGATGTAGAGCGGCTTGTCGTAACCGGCGTCGCGCAACAGCCGCATCACCCGTTGTGCCTTGCCGAGCGCGTAGGCTCCGACCAGATGCGAGCGTTCGGGAAACTGCGCGGCCGATTTCAGCAGCCGGGCGACCTCTTCCGTATCGGGCGGATGGCGAAACACCGGCAGACCGAAGGTCGCCTCGGTGATGAAGACGTCGCAGCGAATCGGCTCGAACGGTGCGCAGGTCGCATCCTTCTGCCGCTTGTAGTCGCCGGAGGCGACGATGCGCCTGCCCTGGTGCTCGACCGCTATCTGCGCCGACCCCAGCACATGGCCGGCCGGATGGAAGCTGACGCTGACGCCGTCGAGGGCAATCGTTTCGCCGAGCATGGCTGCCTGCGTCGTCCCGGCAAAATCCTCGCCGTAGCGCAGTGCCATGATGTCGAGCGTCTGCTGTGTCGCGAGCACCGAGCCGTGGCCGGAACGAGCATGGTCGGAATGGCCGTGCGTGATCAGCGCCCGGTTCACCGGCCGTACCGGGTCGATGAAGAAATCGCCCGGCGGGCAGTAGAGGCCCTCGGGCCGGGGATGAAGCAGGTCGCTGGCGCGCATGACCCTCAAGATAGGATATAATTCCGCCGCGGGAAGCCGGTTGCCCGAGACTGCTGACTCGCCGGGCAAAGCCTGCTCAATTCGGTTCAGCTTCGGCGTGCTTTGCTCTACACAGATGGGCGGCCGGCTACCCTGCCGGTGGAACCATCATCATGAAACCGCTTCAGACCTCGTCGGGCGACCCGAACGCCGATCGCCGTGCAGACTATGCCGAAATGCTCTTTGTCTCCGGCGATCACACTGCGGCGGCCGAGTTGCTGCTCGGCGCGCTGGAACTGGCGCCGCAATGGGCAATGGGCTGGTTTCGCCTCGGCGAGATGCAGGAGGCATCAGGCAGGCTCGACCTTGCGGCGCAGGCCTGGACGACGTCGCTGAAACTCGATCCGGCCGATCGCCAGGGCGCGGTGCTCAAACTGCAGCTGATCGGCAAAGGTCCGGCCTCCACCGCGCCGCCCAGCGCCTTTGTCGAGACGTTGTTCGACCACTATGCCGAGACATTCGAGGAGACGCTGGTCGGCAAGCTCGACTACCGGCTGCCCGAGGTGCTCGACGCTGCCATCCGCAAGGCAAGGCCGGGCCGCTTCCGCCTGGCGCTCGACCTGGGTTGCGGCACCGGACTGATGGGCGAGAGGCTGAGGCCGATCGTCGACCGGCTGGAGGGGGTCGATATCTCGGCAAGGATGCTGAGGAAGGCGCGGGCAAAAAATATCTATGACGCGCTGACAAAAGCGGATTTGCAGGATTTTTCCTATTCGGGCGGCAAGGCCGATCTGGTGACGTCAGCCGACGTGCTGATTTACATCGGTGGGCTCGAAGGTTTGGTGGCAGCGGTCGCCGGCCTGCTCGCCGAGGGCGGCCTGTTTGCCTTTTCCGTCGAGAGCCTCGTGGATGGCGGCGACTTCGCGCTGCAGCCGTCGCGGCGCTACGCCCATTCGGATGGCTATGTCGGACGGACCCTCGAGGCCAACGGTCTCTCGATCGTCGCGCTGGAACCGACAACCATCCGCTGGGATCGCCGAGAGCCTGTCAAAGGCCTGGCCGTCGTGGCACGGAAAGCTCAGGCCGTGTGAGGCCAGCTCGTTGCACTGCTGCGAAAAAGTCCGATTTGCGTGCGCGACTGATATTTGCGATCTGGTCGCATCAGGGCGGGATACCAGGAGGAGCACTTCGATGCGCTGGAACATGATGATCTTGGCGTCTTGCCTGGCAACCACCGGCTGCGTCGGCAATTCAGCGTCCGAGCGGCAGGATGCCAACATCGAATCCTCGCTGCAATATGACAGCGTGCCATGCGATCAGTTGCTGGCGCAGCGCAACGGATTGGCGCAGCAATACAATCTCCCGACGACCGCCAAGCCGACCTTCTCCAATCCCGCCATGGGCTTCGGTCCGTTCACGCCCGACATGCGCTCCAAGGCCCAGCGCGACAGCGACAAGGCGTCGGGCGAGATCGATGCCATGAACCGGTCCATCGACCGCCGCGACTGCGGCAAGCCGGACAAGCAGAAGAAGTTCGCTCTGCCTGGCTGATAATCCAACCGTCCATTAGCAAGGCTCCGTCCGGTGAACCTCTCGGACCTCGGCGACCGCATCTGTATCCTTGGGCCGTCCAACAGCGGCAAGTCGACGCTCGCCGACGCGATCGCGCGCAAGCGTGGCCTGACACCCATTCATCTCGATCTGCTCTTTCACCTGCCCCACACGGATTGGGTGCAGCGTCCGAGGGACGAGTTCATTGCCTTGCATGAGGCCGCGATCGCTGGCGAGCGGTGGGTGATGGACGGAAACTACTCGGTTTGCATGCCGCAACGCTTCCAGCGGGCGACGGGATTGATCCTGCTGGACATCTCCACCTCCGCAAGCCTGTTGCGCTATTTCAGGCGAACCCTGTTCGAGAGGGAGAGGCGCGGGGGCTTGGAAGGCGGGCGCGACAGCATCAAATGGGACATGATCCACCACATCGCCGTGACCACGCCGAAAAATCGCCGGAGATAACGGACAATGTTCGAGCAGATCGATCTGCCGAAGCTGCAACTGTCGTCGGTCCGGGCAATCAAGGAATGCTTCCGGGAGTGGGACTTGCCCAGAGGAGGGTAACGCCCTGCTAATATCCCGCCTTGCGGTCCACCAGATTGTCGAGCTTTTCGCCGCGCTCGAAAGCATCCATCTGGCGCAGCATGGTCGGCGCCAGGTGCACGGGATCGGAGGTCGCCGCGGCATGGGGTGTCACGAACACTTTCGGATGGGTCCACAGCGGGCTGGTCTTCGGCAGCGGTTCGACCTCGAACACGTCGAGGCTCGCTTCCTTCAGCGTACCGTCGTCCAATGCCCGTATGATGTCGGCGTCCTTCTGCAGGCGCCCACGCCCGGCATTGATCAGCACCGAGCCGCCAAGGCCGTTGCGCTTGCGCAACTCCTTCAGCACGCCGTAATTGATGATGCCTTGCGTGTCTGGAGTAAGCGGCAGAAGCACCACCAGAATGTCGGTGGCATTGAGGAATGGGATCAGGCCTGCTTCGCCGGAATAGGTCGCCACGCCCTTCATCGGCCGGTCGCTGCGCGACCAGCCATTGACCGCGAAGCCGAGCGACAGAAGCACCGAGGCCGCGGCCCGGCCGAGGCTGCCGAGACCCATGATGCCGACGGAAATGTCGCCGGCCGGCCGCTGCAGCGGCTCGTGCCAGGTCTTCTTCAGCTGCTGCGACCGGTAGAGCAGGCCCTGGCGGTGATGGTCGAGAACCCGCCAGACGACGTACTCGGTCATGTACTGCGTGAGGTTGTCGGCGACGACCTTGACGATCGGCACGTCGGGCAGGCCGGGATCGGCGAAGATATGGTCAACGCCTGCGCCGATCGAGAAGATGGCGCGCAGATTGGGCAGCGACGACATCAAATTGGGCTTGTGCTTCCACACCACCGCGTAGGTGATCGAAGGATCCTTGGCGCCGTCCGGCTCCAGCACCACCTCGCGCTCGGCCGACAACAGGTCGCGCCAGCGTTGCGGATGAAAGCCGGTGACGGCAAGCAGGATACGGCCTTTTTCCATCGCGGTTCGTTCAATCCTTCCTTGTGCGGATCACTCGCTGACCGCGCCTGTCGGAGCCGTCTCGATCTTGAAGGCGGCCGAGATCAGCGCCCGAGTATAGTCGGTTTGCGGATTTCCAAAAATCTGTTCGGAAGGGCCGGCTTCGACGATCTGGCCGTTGCGCATGACGATGACGTCATTGGCCAGCGCCCGGATGACCTTGAGGTCATGGCTGATGAAGAGATAAGCGAGGTCGTGCTTGGCCTGCAAATTGCGCAGGAGATCGACGACCTGCGCCTGCACGCTCATGTCGAGCGCCGATGTCGGCTCGTCCAGCATGACGAAGCGCGGGTTGAGCACCATGGCGCGGGCGATGGCGACACGCTGGCGCTGGCCGCCGGAAAATTCGTGCGGATAGCGGTTGCGGGTCGCCGGGTCGAGGCCGACTTCCTTCAGCACGGCGGCGACCTTGTCGTCGCGCTCGTCGGGCGACAGTTTCGGCTCGTGGATCTTCAGGCCTTCCTCGATGATCTCGGCGATCGACATACGCGGGCTGAGCGAACCGAACGGATCCTGAAAGACGATCTGCAGTTCGCGTCTGAGCGGCCGCATGGCGTTGAAGGTGAGCTGGTTGATGTCGCGGCCGTTGAACTGAATGGTTCCGGTCGACGAGATCATGCGCGCCAGCGCCAGGCCGAGCGTCGTCTTGCCGGAACCGGACTCTCCGACCACACCGAGTGTCTGGCCGGCGCGCACCGTGACATCGATGCCGTCGACCGCTTTCACATGATCGACCGTGCGCCGGAAGAAGCCCTGCTTGATCGGGAACCACACCTTGATGTCCTTGCCGGTCATGACAGGCTTGGCGTCGGCATTGGCGGCCGGCGGCTTGCCTTTCGGCTCGGCGGCCAGAAGGTGGCGTGTATAGGGGTGCTGCGGGTTAGCGAAGATGTCCTTGGTCGGGCCGGTCTCGACGATCTTGCCCTTGGTCATCACGCAGACCCGGTCGGCGATCTTGCGCACGATGCCGAGGTCATGGGTGATGAACAGCATCGACATGCCCTTGCGGCTTTTGAGGCCCGCGAGCAGTTCGAGGATCTGTGCCTGCACCGTGACGTCGAGCGCCGTCGTCGGCTCGTCGGCGATCAGCAGTTCCGGCTCGTTGGCGAGAGCCATGGCGATCATGACGCGCTGGCGCTGGCCGCCCGAAAGCTGATGCGGATAGGCGTCGAGCCGCTTTTGCGGATCGCGAATGCCGACTTCGTTGAGCAGGGCCAGCGTGCGCGCCTTGGCCGGACGGTCGCCCATGCCCTGATGCAGCTTCAGGATTTCGACGATCTGATGCTCGATCGTGTGCAACGGATTGAGCGAGGTCATCGGCTCCTGAAAGATCATGGTGATCTTGTTGCCGCGCACCTGGCGCAATTGCTTCTCGCTCATGGCCAAGAGGTCGGCGCCCTGGAACAGGATCTTGCCCGACGGATGGCTGGCGCTGGGGTAGGGCAGCAACTTCAGCACCGACAGCGCCGAGACCGATTTGCCGGAGCCGGATTCGCCGACCAGCGCCACCGTCTCGCCCCTGGCGATGTCGAACGAGATGTGGTCGACGGCAACGGACTGGCCGCCGCCCTGGCTGAAGGCGACGCTGAGGTCCTGCACGCTGAGCAAGGGCGCTCCGCTCATTTGAACGTCTTGCGCGGATCGAAGGCGTCGCGCGTCGCCTCGCCGACAAAAACCAGCAGCGACAGCATCAGCGAGATGACGACGAAACCGGATATGCCGAGCCAAGGCGCGTTGAGGTTGCGCTGCGCCTGCTTGAGCAATTCGCCGAGCGAGGCCGAACCCGGCGGCAGGCCGAAGCCGAGATAATCGAGCGAGGTCAGCGTCGAGATCGATCCGCTCAGCAAAAAGGGCAGGAAGGTCAATGTCGCCACCATGGCGTTGGGCAGCAGATGCCGGAACATGATGGTGCGGTTGGGTACGCCGAGCGCGCGCGCCGCGTTGACATATTCGAAGTTGCGGGCGCGCAGGAACTCCGCCCGCACCACCCCGACCAGCGCCACCCAGGAAAACAACAGCATCAGGCCGAGCAGGATGAAGAAGCCGGGCGGCAGGATGGCGGCGACGATGAGCAGCAGATAGAGCACCGGAATGGCCGACCAGATCTCGATGAAGCGCTGGAACAGCAGATCCGTCCAGCCGCCGAAATAGCCTTGCAAGGCACCAGCCCCAACGCCGATGAGAGCCGAGCCGGCGGTCAGGATCAGGCCGAACAGCACCGAAATGCGGAAGCCGTAGATGACGCGCGCCAGCACGTCGCGTGCCTGGTCGTCGGTGCCGAGCCAGTTCCAGTTGCCGACATTGCAGGCTGGGTCATCGGCTCCTTGCGGATACTGGTTGCAGCGCGTCTTGGCGTCGTATTGCCAGGACGGCTTGGCGGGTGCCGCTTCCGGGATGGCGTTGTTGACGGTCTGGTAGGAATAGCGGATCGGCGGCCAGATCATCCAGCCATGGGCATTGATTTCGTCCTGGATCACCGGGTCGCGGTAATCCGTGACCGCATAGAAGCCGCCGAATTTTTCTTCGGGGTAAGCGACCATCACCGGAAACAGGATTTCGCCCTTGTAGGAAGCGATGATCGGCTTGTCGTTGGCGATGAATTCGGCAAACAGCGACAGCACGAACAGGATGAGGAAGATCCATAGCGACCAGTAGCCGCGCCGGTTGGCCTTGAAATTCTGCAGGCGGCGCTTGTTGAGCGGCGACAGGAACGGCCGTGGGAGCCGCTCCGGCAAGACACCGGCGGTAACGCTTGCCTCCGACATCAGACGTCTCTCCGCTCGAAATCGATGCGCGGATCGACCCAGGTGTACATCAGGTCGGACAGGAGCCCGATGAACAGGCCAAGAAGCGAGAAGATGTAGAGGTTGGCGAACACCACGGGATAGTCGCGCTCGACCACCGACCGGAAGCCGAGCAGGCCGAGCCCGTCGAGGGAGAAGATATTCTCGATCAGCAGCGAGCCGGTGAAGAAGGCCGAGATGAAGGCACCGGGGAAGCCGGCGATGACGATCAGCATGGCATTGCGGAAGACGTGGCCGTAAAGCACCTGCCGTTCCGACAGGCCCTTGGCGCGCGCCGTCACCACATACTGCTTGCGGATTTCCTCCAGGAACGAGTTCTTGGTCAAAAGCGTCGTCGTGGCGAAGGCCGACAGCACCAGCGCCGTCAGCGGCAAGGTCATGTGCCAGGCATAGTCGGCGATCTTGGCCGGCCACGACAACTGATCCCAATTGTCGGAGACAATGCCGCGCAACGGGAACCAGTCCCAGAACGAGCCGCCGGCAAACAGCACCATCAGAAGAATGCCGAACAGGAAGCCCGGAATGGCATAGCCGACAATGACGACGCCGCTGGTCCAGACGTCGAAGGGGGTGCCGTCCCTGACCGCCTTGCGGATGCCGAGCGGGATCGAGATCAGATAGGACAATAACGTGATCCAGAGCCCGATCGAAATCGAAACGGGCATTTTCTCAAGGATCAGGTCGAGCACCGAAATATCGCGGAAATAGCTGTTGCCGAAATCGAACCGGGCATAATTCCACAGCATCATGCCGAAGCGCTCGAGCGGCGGCTTGTCGAAGCCGAACTGCTTCTCCAGCTTCTTGATGAATTCCGGGTCGAGGCCCTGGGCGCCGCGATATTTCGAGCTGACGTCGCCGGCAGCGTCGAAATTGGAACCGCCCGCATCGCCGCCGCCACCGCCGAGGCGGTCGCTGCCGCCCTGGTTGGTCAGCTTGGCGATGACCTGCTCGACCGGGCCGCCAGGCGCGAACTGGATGACGGCGAAGGATATCGCCATGATGCCGAACAGCGTCGGGATCATCAAAAGGATGCGGCGCAGTATATAGGCGCCCATCAGATGGTATCCTCCTCAGGGAGAGCCACCGTGTCCGGCGGCACCCCCAAGGCAGTCGCGTCAGGCCAATTGTCGACGCCGGCGCCGCCCCTCATTGTCCTGCCGGACATTTCTCCCCGTATAGGGATGGGGAGAAAGGGGCTGGCCATGATCTCGGCGCTCTTATCGCGACGCTTGTAGTTGGCGAAATCACTGATCAGAGCACCCCTCTCCCCGTCACTATACGGGGAGAGGATGCCGGCAGGCAGGTGAGGGGCAGCGCCAACGCCCGCAAGAAATTCAGCCTTTGCCAATTTTTGCCGCCTTGCCCTTATCGAACCACCACAGCGCCTCGACCGGAAAGCCGAAATCGGGCTTTTGCTCGACAAAGCCGAACATGTCCCAATAGGCGACGCGGTGATTCGCCAGATAGTATGTTGGAATCCAGTCTAGCCGCGCGCGCAAGATCCGGTCGAGCGCTCTCAGCGCCGCGACGAGTTCTGCGCGGCTTTGCGCCTTGCCGGCCGCCACGATCAGCGCGTCGATGGCCTTGCTTTTCGTGCCCGGATAATTGCGCTGCCCCGGTGTGTCAGCCATCCGGGAATCATAGAGCATTTCCAGCCCGTCATCAGTCGGTGTCGCTCCGATCGACCAATGGAGCATGTTGAGATCGAAGTCGAAATCGCTCTGCCGCTGTTCATATTGCGCTGAATCGACTTGCCTGATCGATGCGTCGATTCCGATCGCCTTCATATTCTCGGACCACGGAGTGTAGATGCGAACGATGCCATCATCCTCCGCCAGCATTTCAACCCGCAGCCGCTCACCCTTGTCGTTGACGAGGAAACTGCCCGCGCGCTTCCAGCCGGCTTGCGCAAGCAACCGCGAAGCCTCGCCCAGCTGCTTGCGGTCATGGCCCGAACCGTCGGAGAGGGGCTGCGTTACGGCTTCACCAAAGACCTCTGGCGGCAACTCGGCTCGGAACGGCTCCAGCAGGGCCAATTCCTCAGGCGAGGGCAGGCCTTCGGCTTTGTAATCCGACCGTTCGAAATTCGATTGAGCGCGTTCGTAAGAGCCGTAAAACAACGCCCGCTTCATCCACTCGAAATCGAAGCATCTGGCGATCGCTCGTCGCACCCGTTCGTCGCGAAATTGCGGGCGACGCTGGTTAAGCGCGACGCCCTGCATGTCCGGCGTCTTTTCGCCGGGAAATTCCCGTTTGACGACCTTGCCGTCCTTCAACGCTGGAAAGTCGTATCCGGTCGCCCAGACACGCGCGGTGAATTCCTCGCGAAAATGCGTATCGCCCTTTTTGAAGGCCTCGAATGCCGCCTGCCGGTCGAGATAGAAGTCGATGCGTATACGGTCGAAATTGTACAGACCGCGGTTCACCGGGAGATCGCGGCCCCAATAGTCGGCCACGCGGTCATATTCGACAGTCTGTCCGGCCGCGACGCGTCCGATCCTGTAGGGCCCCGAGCCAAGCGGCGGTGTCATCGTTGAGGCATCGAAATTGTTGGCCGTATAAAAGGCCTTGGACACGATCGGCATTCCGACGACCGCTAGGATGTTTTGCGCGGACTGTTCGCCATTGAAGGTCAGGGCAAGGGTGACGGGATCGACCGCGACCGCCTCCGTCATATGCCGCAGCGCCTTGGAAAGGTTCGGGTGGCCTTGGTCCTTGTACAGCTTCAGCGCGGAGGCGACGTCTTCGGCGGTCAGCGGCGAGCCGTCATGGAAACGCGCTTGCGGCCGAAGCGCGAAGCGGAAGCCGTTGCGGTCTTGCGACAGCGTGACGGACTCGGCAAGCAGGCCGTAGACCGCATCCGGCTCATCGAGCGCGCTTGCCATCAGGGAATCGAAGCAGAGTTCGGCGCGCGGCGGCGCCTCTCCTTTCAACACCAGGAAATTCAGTGTGTTGAAAGTCAGGAAGCTCTGATTGAGGGTTGCGCTGGGCGGCGTGAAATTCATCTGGCCGCCCTTGGGAGCGTCCGGATTGACATAGTCGAAATGCGCAAAATCCGGTCTGTATTTGAGGTCGCCGAAGGCCGACAGGCCGTGCAGCTTGATCCCGGTGGCAATGTTTGCGAAAGCCTTGCCCGGCAACAAGGCGGCGGCAGTGGCAGCTGCGCCAAGAGCGAGAAAGTCGCGGCGGGGCAGGGCCGTCATCGATTGCCGCCCCATCAATTACCGCCTTTGTATTTGGCCGCCAGCGCCTTTTCCTTGTCGAGATCGACCCACCAGGAATCGATATCGGCGCCGACATAGGCAGGCTGCTTGTCGGGGAACTTGAACTTGTTCCAATAGGCCAGCCAGACGGCGGAACGGTAATATTGCGGCACCACGTAGAAGTTCCACAGCAGGATGCGGTCGAGTGCGTGGGTGGCGGCGACGAGATCATCGCGATCGGTGGCGAAGATGATGCGATCGACCAGCGCATTGACGATAGGATCCTTGATGCCCATCAGGTTGCGCGAACCGGGCGCGTCGGCGGCCTTGGAACTCCAGAAATCGCGCTGCTCGTTGCCAGGCGACTCCGACTGGCCGAACAGACCCGTCACGACATCGAAATCGAAATGGTTCACACGGTTGATGTACTGCGTCTGATCGATGATGCGCAGGGTAGCGTCGACGCCGATCTTGCGCAGGTTGGCAATGTAGGGGCTGGCGATCACCTGGTCTGTGTCGTTCCAGCCGAGGATCTCGAACTTGAACGGTGCGCCTGTCTTGGCGTTGACCATCTTGCCGCCCTTGATGACCCATCCGGCCTTGGCGAAGAGATCGACGGCCTGCTTCAGATACTTCCGTTCCGCTTGCGGCGAATCGTAGACAGGCAGCTTGAACTCCTGAGTGAAGAGTTCCGGCGGCAGCTTGTCGCGGTATTTTTCCAGGATCTCCAGCTCCTTGCCCTGCGGCAATCCGCTGGACGCCAGTTCGGTACCCTGGAAATAGCTCGATGTGCGGGTATTGAAGCCGAAGAACAGCGTGCGATTCATGCTCTCGAAATCGAATGGTATGGTCAGTGCTTCGCGGACCAGCCGATCCTGGAACAGCGGCCGCCTCTGGTTGAGAACAAAGCCTTGCATCGGCTGTGGCGACTGTGTCTGGAAGTCCTTCTTGATGACGTCGCCTGCCTGAATGGCCGGGAAATTATAGGCCGTCGCCCATTTGCGAGAACTGTATTCGCGGTTGATGTCTTCCAGCCCACCTTTCGTGAACGCAAGCCAGGCGGCATTGTCGTCGAGGATGTAGGTGTATCGGCGCGTGTCGAAATTCTCGCGGCCGATCTTTACCGGCAGCTTAGCCGCCCAATAGTCCGGCACGCGCTGCCAGACGATTTCCGAACCGGGTTTGAAGCTGGCGATCTTGTAGGCGGCCGAGCCGAGCGGGATTTCCAGCGTCGGCTTGGTGACATCGCGCTTCTTGCCGCTGGCATCGGTGCCCTCCCACCAGTGTTTCGGCAGCACGGCAAGGTCGCCCATGATCTTGGGCAGTTCCCGGTTGCCCTTCTGGTTGAAATGGAATTCGACCTCGCGATCGGAGATGGCGACCGCATCGGTGACGTTCTCGAAATAGCGGCTGTATTGCGGGCTGTTGGCCTTCAGCACCTGGAACGACCAGATCACATCGTCGACGGTGATCGGCTGGCCATCATGCCATTTGGCGCGCTGGTCGAGCCGGTAAGTCGCCGAGGAATAGTCAGCCGGGTATTTGTAGGCGTCGGCGATCAGGGGATGGCTGACGCTGCCCTCATCGGTCGCCTGTTCCATCAGCGTGTCGTAGAGCAGGCCGCCGCCGAAGCCGACAAGACCCGCGGCAGGCGATCCCTGGACGACATAGGGGTTGAAGCTGTCATAAGTGCCGAGCAGCACCGAATTCAGCGTGCCGCCCTTGGGCGCGTTCGGATTGACGTAGTCATAGTGCTGGAAATTGTCGCCGTATTTGGATTGGCCGATCAGCGATGAGGTTGTCCGCCACTCGTCGGCCCGGGTCGTCTGCAACCCTGCTACCAGCAGGGCCGCCGCCAGCAGCGACTTGAGAAGCGTTCGGCCAGCCGTCATGCACTCTCCCTTTCGCGATGCGTGCCAGATCATCCAGAAGGGCGATCCTAGATGATTTGACGCTCGTGGAAACCGCAATGCGCCGGCTTTGTCGCCGCACCGCGCATTTTCCCAACAAAAAAGCCGGGCTGAACCCGGCTTTTTCAAGGACGTCGAGATGACAATCCGGTTATTTTGCCGGCGCTGCCGGAGCGGCCGGCGCCGCGGGCTTGGCCGGTGCGGCGCCGTCAGCGGGCTTGGCGGGCGCGGAGGCATCAGCAGCGGCGCCCGGTGCCGGCAGCGGCTTGGGATTGTCCGACAGTGTGCGCAGATAAGCGATGACGTTGGCGCGGTCCTCGTCCTTGGGCAGGCCGGCAAAGCCCATGGCCGTGCCCTTCACGAATTTCTTCGGCGAGGTGATGAAGTGGTTGATGTTGTCGTAGGTCCACTTCTCTGTGCCGCCCTTGGAGAATTCCTTCATGCCGGCCGAATAGGCGAAGCCTTCATGCTCGGCGACAGGGCGATCGACGAGATCCCACAGATCCGGGCCGACCTTGTTGGGGCCGCCCTTTTCGCCTGAATGGCAGGCCTGGCACTTCTTGAAGACGGCAGCACCGGCCTCGACATTGGCGGTCGCCAAGAGGTCGGCGATCGGCTTGGCTTCGGCGGCTGGAGCGGCAGCGCCGCCTTCGGCCGGTTCGGCGGCCTCGATGGCGAAGCCGGGCTTTTCCGGCGCCGGCGAGGCAAACAGCGCGTCCGACACAATGCCGACCGAGAAGACGACGAAAACGGTTCCGAGCAATCCGGCGAGCAGCTTGTTGACTTCGTTGGAATCCATACGCCCCTTGCTCCCTTTTCCGGCGGACCGAACCGTCCACTCCGTCCGTCGGTATCGAGACCTGCCCTCCAGGGCCGGTCAAATCGGGCGGAAACTAGGTCTTTTGCTCCAGCGTTGCAACACCTATAAGGGCGCTGCCAGTGAGACCTTTTGCCACTTTTCCTTGTCCTCTTTTCGAACGCCTCGCCAGACCGATGTCCACCTTGATCCTGATCCCGGCCCGCATGGCCTCGACCCGCCTGCCGGGCAAGCCGCTGGCCGACATTGCCGGCGCCCCGATGATCGTCCATGTCGCGCGCCGCGCGGCCGAAGCCGGGCTTGGCCGGGTGGTGGTGGCGACTGACACGCAAGGCGTGGCCGAAGCGGTGCGCGCGCATGGTTTCGAGGCGGTCATGACGCGCATCGACCATGAATCGGGTTCCGACCGCATCCACGAAGCTCTGTTGGCGCTCGATTCCCGAGGCGAGGTCGAAACGATCGTCAATGTGCAGGGCGACCTGCCGACCATCGATCCCGGCATCATCGCCGCGTCGCTCAGGCCGTTCGAGGACGCCGCGGTGGATATCGCCACGCTCGGCGTCGAGATCGTCCGCGAGGAGGAAAAGACCAATCCCAACGTCGTCAAGATCGTCGGGTCGCCGCTGTCGGCCACGCGGCTGAGGGCGCTATACTTCACCCGCGCTACCGCGCCCTGGGGCGAGGGGCCGCTTTATCACCATGTCGGCCTCTACGCCTATCGCCGCGCCGCGCTCGAGCGTTTCGTCGCCCTGAAGCCGTCGCCGCTGGAGCGCCGCGAGCGGCTTGAGCAGTTGCGGGCACTGGAAGCCGGCATGCGCATCGACGCCGAGATCGTGCAGTCGCTGCCGCTCGGCGTCGACACGCCTGAAGACCTGGACCGCGCCAGGGAAATCCTTTCAAACTGAGATATCGGCATGCCTGAAAAGACCAACAGAATATCCTTCCAGGGCGAGCCCGGCGCCAATTCCGACACCGCCTGCCGCAACGTCTATCCCTCGATGGAGCCGTTGCCGTGCCCGACCTTCGAGGACGCCTTCAATGCCGTCGAGACCGGCAAGGCCGATCTCGCCATGATTCCGATCGAGAACACCATCGCCGGACGCGTCGCCGACATCCACCACCTCCTGCCGGAATCCAGGATGCACATCGTCGGCGAATATTTCCTGCCGATCCATTTCCAGCTGATGGTGCTGCCCGGCGTCAAGCGCGACGAGATCAAGACCGTACACACACATATCCACGCGCTCGGCCAATGCCGCAAATACATCCGCAAGAACGGCTGGAAGGGAGTGGTCGCCGGCGACACGGCGGGCGCCGCCAAAATGATCTCCGAGGTCAAGGATCGCACCATGGCCGCGCTGTCGCCGGCGCTGGCCGCGACGCTCTACGGGCTCGACATTATCGAGGAGAATGTCGAGGACACCGACAGCAACGTCACCCGCTTCGTCGTCCTGACCAAGAGCAAGCAATGGGCCGAGCGCCCGTCACCCGACGTCAAGATGATGACGACCTTCATCTTCCGCGTCCGCAACGTGCCAGCCGCGCTCTACAAGGCCATGGGCGGCTTCGCCACCAACGGCATCAACATGACCAAGCTGGAGAGCTACCAGCTCGGCGCCTTCACGGCGACGCTGTTTTACGCCGACATCGAGGGCCATCCCGACGATCCGCTGGTCAAGCTGGCGCTGGACGAGCTTCGCTTCTTCTCGCGCGAGGTGCGGATTCTCGGCGTCTATCCGGCCAGCGAGTCGCGCGAGCAGTGGAAGGTGGCGGATTGAGCTACCAGCCCAGCGGCACGTAGTCGATTTCCATGAAGGTCTCGACCTCCGGCACCCAGCGGTCGCGCACGAAGGCGACATGGTCGGGATGGTCGTTGTACCTGGTGTAGGCGGCCTGGTCGGCGAACTCCATCGAGAAGCCGAACTGATAGTCGTTCTTGGGGCTGACCTGCCGCAATTGCTCGAAATGCGTGACGCCCCGGATCGCCGAGAGGATTTTCCTGGCGTCGACGAGAAACCGCTTTTCCTCCAGCGAGTGCGGCGGATGCTTCAGCGTGAAGACGACGGTGTGACGGATCATTTGTCTCTCCTGCAATGACTTCGATGACTATTCGCTGTCGACCCAGGCGCGGATGAGGTGATGCGCGATGGCGCCTTTCGGCGGAGTGACCAGCGTGTCGGGATGCGTGCGGTCCAGCATCAGGCGAACCTCGTCGCGCAAAAACCAGCGGCAATCCTCCAGTTCGTTGAGGTCGGCCTGGATGTCTTCGTTGAGCGGCTCGCCGAAGCATCCGATCATCAGCGAATAGGGGAACGGCCAGGGCTGGCTCGCGTGGTAGACGACGCGGCCGAGCCGGATCCCGGCCTCCTCCAGCGTCTCGCGGCGCACCGCCGCCTCGATCGTCTCGCCGGGCTCGATGAAGCCGGCAAGTGCCGAATACATGCCCGGCGCGAAGTGCCGGCCACGCCCGAGCAGGCATTTGTCCCGCGTCGCCGTCAGCATGATCGCCACCGGGTCGGTGCGCGGAAAATGCTCGGTGCCGCAATTCGGGCAATGGCGCTTGTAGCCGCCCGCCCGCATCTGCGATTGCGTGCCGCATTTGCTGCAGAAGCGGTGGCTGGCGTGCCAGGCGAGCAGGGCCGCCCCTTGTGCCATGGCGCCGGCGGCGGCCTCGTCGATCAGTCCTTGCATATAGACCGAGCGGTAATCGATCGCCTTGACGGTTTCGGGCAACTGTTCGGCATCGATGCCGGCCAGCACCGCCAGCACCGGCCCCTGTTCGGAAAACCCGAGCAGGACGCCCTGGTCGAAGGAAGGGCTGAAGGGATCGCTCTCGGCGATGCGGTACCAAGGATCGAAACCGCCATCGGCGAGTTTCAGGTAGAGCCGGCCGCCATTCATCAAAAGCAGCCGTGTCGTCGGATCGGCCAGCGCCTTGTCGACCGAATCGTCGGCGCGGTTCTCGGATTGCCGGTCGATCGTGTTGCCGGCAAAGCCGACGAACTGGCTCGGCTCGCGCACGGGCGCGTCAAACAGGCGAAAGCTCATATGGACTCTGGTGCTTTGGGATGGACATGCTTGGGATAGACACAGGGAAGGCTTATAGCGCTGCCCTTATCGTTTCGGCAAACCGGCGCAGGTCGGAGCGCTGATAGGGCTCGTGCAGGCCATGCCCCCACACCGGGCCGGGCCAGCCGGGATCCCCCTCGGACCGTGCGACGATATGGATATGCAGTTGGCGCACGATGTTGCCGAGCGCGCCGGTGTTGATCTTGGTGCAGCCGCTCACCTTCTTCAGCGCCTGCGCCACCATATTGGTCTCGAAGGTCAGCATCGCCTGGTCGAGCGGCGTCATGTCGTGGATTTCCTCCGCGCCCGGCCGCTGCGGCACGAGGAGCAGCCACGGCCAGCGGCGGTCGTTCATCACCCGCAATTCGCACAGCCCAAGCCACATCAACTGCTCGCTGTCAGCCTCCAGCCGGGCATCCAGCGTGAATCCGGCCTTCAGGCCCGGCAGCATCGGCGTTTCCCTTGCTTTTCTTGGCTTCCTCAAACCCTGAACGCTAAAGCGGCTGCATCGGGGCTGCAAGCGAATCTCGCGGTTCGCGGTGCCGATTTGCCTGCGCACTTGCATTTCGTCGCGCAATTGCCGATATGGACAGCGGGAGGTTGGTGGTGGACGATCCACTCGCCAACCGGGTCAGGTCCGGAAGGAAGCAGCCCTAACGAGCCCGGAACGGGTCATTGTTCCAGCCTCCCACCTCATCGGCCCTCCTCGCGACATTGACGACGCATTGCAGCGCGGGCGAGACTATGCGCAGGAATCGGCGCTTTGGGCGCGGCCTTTTGGAGCTTAACGGCGAATGAGCGAAGCCGGAAATTCGGGGCCCGATAGTTTGGCGACAGGCAAGGCCGCGGCCTACCGTGTGCTGGCGCGCAAATACCGTCCGTCGAATTTCTCCGAGCTGGTCGGCCAGGAGCCGATGGTGCGCACCCTCACCAACGCCTTTGCCACCGGCCGCATCGCCCAGGCCTGGATGCTGACCGGCGTGCGCGGCGTCGGCAAGACCACCACCGCGCGTATCCTGGCGCGGGCCCTGAATTATAAAACCGCCACCGTTGACCAGCCCTCGGTCGACCTCGCCGTGCTTGGCGAGCATTGCCAGGCGATCATGGAAGGCCGCCATGTCGACGTCATCGAGATGGACGCCGCCTCGCACACCGGCATCGACGACATCAGGGACATCATCGAGCGCGTGCGCTATGCGCCCGTCTCAGCCCGCTACAAGGTCTACATCATCGACGAAGTGCACATGCTGTCCACACAGGCCTTCAACGGCCTGCTGAAGACGCTGGAAGAACCGCCGCCGCATGTCAAATTCATCTTCGCCACCACCGAAATCCGCAAGGTTCCGATTACCGTCCTGTCGCGCTGCCAGCGCTTCGACCTGAGGCGCATCGACGCCGGCGCGCTGGTCGCGCATCTCTCCTCGATCGCCGGCAAGGAAGGCATTTCGGTCGACGACGACGCTCTGGCGATGATCGCGCGCGCGGCGGAAGGTTCCGCCCGCGATTCGCTCTCCATTCTCGACCAGGCGATCGCCCATGGCGCCGGCTCGGTCAGCGCCGAGGCCGTGCGCGCCATGCTGGGCCTGGCCGACCGCGCCCGCATCGTCGATCTGTTCGAACATGTGATGAAAGGCGATGTGGCGGCGGCGCTCGGCGAATTCCGTGCGCAATACGACACCGGCGCCGATCCGGCCGCCGTGCTCACCGACCTGGCTGAGTTCAACCACCTCGTCACCCGGCTGCGCTTCGTGCCGACCGCAATGGACGATGCCTCGCTGTCGCAGGACGAGCGCCAGCGCGGCGCCGATTTCGCCAGGGCGCTGTCGGTGCGCGTGCTGTCGCGGACCTGGCAGATGCTGCTCAAGGGCATTCCCGAGGTACAGTCCTCCAACCGGCCGGTCAGCGCCGCCGAAATGGTGCTGATCCGGCTGGCGCACGCCGCCGATCTGCCGACATTGGACGAGGCGCTGAGATCGCTGGAGAGCGGCGCCTCGGCCACCGGCGCCGCGCCGCGTCCGAACGGCGCGCCCGTGAACCCTGGCAATGGCGGTCCTGGCGGCAATGGGGCCAGCGCCGTGGCGCAGGCGCGCATGCCTGGCGGCTCGGGCGGCGCGCAGACCATGCGGCTGGTCGAGGCCGCGCCCGCTCCGGCCGCCTTCGTCGCGCCCCCGCGGCCGGCGCCGGAGACGCAAGCCGTACCGCTGAAATCGCTGGCCGACATCGTTGCCCTTGCCGACGCTCAGCGCGACGTCGCCTTCAAGGTGCTGGTCAAGCGCTGCATCCGTCTGGTGCGCATCGAACCTGGCCGCATCGACGTCGGCCTGACCGACGATGCGCCCAAGATGCTGCTCAACGAACTGACGACGAAACTGCGCGCCTGGACCGGCCGCAGCTGGCTGGTGTCGCTGTCTAAGGAGGAGGGCGGCCAGACGCTGGCCGAAATGGAATCGACGAAGCGTGAAAACGCTTTCCTCGATGCCAGGAACGACCCGACAGTCGCCGCCTTCCTGACCCGCTTTCCCGGCGCCAAGATCATCGATGTGCGCATTCCCGACACGCCGGATGCCGAAGCGAGCGAGGCCGAAATGCCGGTCGAGCCGCCGGCCGATGACGACGAACCCTGATATCCAGCACTAATCCGCAAAGGATCGGACCATGAAAGATCTTCTCGGCCTGATGGGCAAGGCGAAGGAAATGCAGGCCAAGTTCCAGGCCATGCAGGATGAGATCGCCACGGTCGAAGCCGTCGGTCAGGCTGGCGGCGGCCTGGTCAGCATCATTTTGAGCGGAAAGTTCGACATCAAGTCGCTGAAGATCGACCCGTCCTTATTCAAGGAAGACGAGGTCGAAATCCTCGAGGATCTGATTCTTGCCGCGCACAATGACGCCAAGGCCAAGGTCGAGCAGATCATGCAGGAAAAGACCAAGGCGCTGACCGCTGGCCTGCCCATCCCGCCAGGAATGAAACTGCCTTTCTAGCGCTCGGTGCGCCATGATCGACGAGCCGTCCGAAAGACTGATCGAGCAGCGTATCCGCAACAGGATCTACGAGATTCTGGAAATTCTCGCCGATTGCGATGCGGGTGTCGATCTCGTCGGCATCAAGGGCTACTTCAATCTCTTCGAGGATTTCGTGCACCGCCCGTCGATCGAGGCCGGCACGTCGGCGCTTTCGAAGGACGAACGCGCGATCGTGCTGGAAATCGCCGAATTCCTGGAGGCGGCCTCCGAAACGAATCCTGATTTCACCAAGGCCGAGTTCATCGACAGCGACTGGCCAGGCAAGATCGCGCCGGCGGCTAGGGAGGCGCGGGCGCTGTTTCTCGGGCGGGGCCTGTTTTCAGAGAAGGTCGAAGAGGTCGAACCCGGTCGGTCGGCGGCAATCGCCGCCGGGCGATAGGCTTTCCCGCGAAAGGCGCATAGCGTTTCCCCAAGGGAATTGCGGCGAAACGAAGAGAGAGCGGTCATCATCTGTGTGAAACGACGGCTCGATTTATCTGGAAAGCCTCAATTTGTGTCAATTCGGCAACAGTCTGCCGTTAATAACGTTTTGGCCATCATTTTGCCCGAAAGTGTCTCATTCTTGCCGCAGCCTGGGGGCGGGCATTGAAGTGAGAGGGTTACCTGTTGATCGCCACGCGATGGAAGACGCCGCTGTTGCTCGGCGTCGTCACGTCTCCCCTTTTCTTGGCCGCTTGCAGCCAGACCACCTCGCACGGCATGTCGGTTGCCAGCCTGACCGACGCCATCACGCCGAGTTTCCTGAGTTCGCGCGCCTACAGTCACACGCCGAAGGACAGGGAATGCCTCGAACGGGCGATGTTCTTCGAATCCAACCGGTCGAGCCGCGATGGCATGATCGCCGTCGGCACGGTGGTGATGAACCGGCTGCGCTCGGGCAACCACGGCAGCACCATCTGCCAAGTGGTGGGTGAACCCGGGCAGTTCGCGCCGGGCGTCATGACCAGGCCGATGAATTCGCGCGCAATGCCCGATGTCGAGGAGGCCGCCGACGCCGTGCTCAAGGGCGAGCGCAAGGCCAAGCTCAAGAACACGATGTATTTCCACACCGCCGGTCTGCGCTTCCCCTACAAGAACATGCACTACACCATGGTTGCCGGCGGCAATGCCTTCTACGAAAAGCGCGGCCGCAACTGGCAGCCGCTGCCGGATGAACCGACGGTTGCCATTGCCTCGGCCGAGCAGCCAGCCGCCTTGCCAGGCGTGCCTGCGGTGCGCGTCGCTTCCGCCGAGCCCGTACCTGCGGCCAAGACATCCGCTCGCACCGCTCCAGCCCAGCAGGTCTACATGACCGCCGCGGCGGAGCCGACACGCCCCGGCAAGACGGCAACCGCCCGCACCGCTGCGGCCCAGGAGACCTATGTCACTGCGTCCGCGGCGCCGACGGCCAAGTCCGCACGCGTCTCGGCGAAGCCGACACTGGTCGCCATGCAGGAGCCGATGGAGGAGCCGGATGTCGCTCGTTTCGGCGGAACCTTGACCGGCGGAACCTCGAACAAGAGGGTGATCTCCTCGGTTGAGGGCGAGCCGCAGGAAGCGTCGATGGGGTTCCAGTCGACGCCTGAAAACACCGACGCGATCGGCGCGATGATCGTCAGCCAGGGCCGCCCGCTCGAAACCAACTGATGCGTGTCGCAAACCCGCAATGGCAGGATGGCGGGACATTCGCGGACGCCGGATGTTTCAAAGCGCTCTGAAAAATCCTAGATCAGGGCGATGTCCAAGCGAATCGCCGGTCCCGAGATCGAACGCCTGATCCAACTCCTGGCCAAGGTGCCGGGGCTTGGCCCCCGTTCGGCCAGGCGCGCGGCACTGCACCTGATCAAGAAGAAGGAACAGTTGCTGTCGCCGCTCGCCGCCGCCATGGGCGAGGTCGCCGACAAGGTGCGCATCTGCTCCACCTGTGGCAATGTCGACACCTCGGATCCTTGCATGATCTGTACCGATCCACGCCGCGATGCCGCCACCTTGATCGTCGTCGAGGACGTCTCGGATCTCTGGGCACTGGAGCGGGCGGCGGCGATGAATGTGCGTTACCACGTGCTTGGCGGCACGCTGTCGCCGCTCGACGGCATCGGCCCCGATCAGCTCAACATCCGCTCGCTGATCGACCGCATAGCTGGCGGCGAGGTCAAGGAACTCATCCTCGCGGTCAACGCGACGGTCGAGGGCCAGACCACCGCGCACTACCTCACCGATCAGCTCTCCGGCTTCGAGGTCAAGATAACGCGGCTGGCGCACGGCGTACCGGTCGGCGGTGAACTCGACTATCTCGACGAAGGCACGCTGGCCGCGGCGCTGCGCTCGCGAACGGCGTTTTGACACGATTGCGGGGAGGATGCGCACGATGATTGTCACGCATCTTTCGAAGCTGGTGCTGCACGCCACGGAGCGTTGCTTTCGCAAGATCTGTTTTGTGTTCTTGCTGGTGACCCTGTCCGCGTTGCTCTTCGCCGCCCCCGCCTCCGCAGCCAAGATCGACGACCAGTTCAGCGCCTGGCTCCAAACCGATCTCTGGCCCGACGCCAAGGCGAAAGGCATTTCCAAAAACACGTTCGACGCCGCGTTCAACGGCATCAAGCCCAATGTCAATCTCCCCGACCTCGTCATGCCAGGCGAGAAGCCGAAGACGCCGCAGAAGCAGCACCAGGCCGAGTTCGGTTCGCCCGGCGCCTATTTTGCCGAGAAGACGGTTCGTGCGGTGACATCGGGCGGACGCACCCGCGAGGCCGCCAATGCCCGCACGCTCGCCGCGATCGAAAAGCGCTATGGCGTGCCCGGCGAAATCCTTCTGGCGATCTGGGGCCGCGAGACCGGCTTCGGCGCGGCGAAGATGCCCTACGACGCCTTCGAGGTGCTGGGCACCAAGGCGTTCATGTCGACGAAAAAGGATTTCTTCCGCACCGAACTGCTGGCGGCGCTGGAAATCGTCCAGCGCGGGCTGGCCCCGGTCGGCGCGATGAAATCGTCCTGGGCCGGGGCGCTCGGCCAGCCGCAATTCATGCCGACCTCTTTCCTCGAGCATGCGGTCGATTTCGACGGCGACGGCCGAGTCGACATCTGGAATTCGAGGCCCGACGTGCTGGCCTCGATCGCCAATTATCTTGTCCATTATGGCTGGGTGAGGGGACGCGGCTGGGGTTTCGAGGTGATCGTACCTGAGAGCGTCTCCTGTTCGCTGGAGGGCCCGGACCAGGGCAAAAAGATCTCGCAATGGGCCGCCATGGGCATTGAGCGCGTCGGCGGTAAAGCCTTCCCGGCGAGCGAGCTGAAGGCGGAAGGTTTCCTGCTGATGCCGGCCGGGCGCAGCGGCCCAGCCTTCATCGCGACTCCCAATTTCTACGTGCTGAAACAATACAACACCAGCGACCTCTACGCGCTGTTCATCGGCCATGGCGCCGACCGCATCGCCCATGGCGATCAGAATTTTTCCGGTAGCTGGGGTCCGGTCGGCGATCTCCACCGCTCCGACATCGCCGCCTTGCAAGGGGCACTGGAAGCCAAGGGCTATGATGTTGGCAGCGCCGACGGCCTGCCCGGCTTCAAGACCCGCCGCTCGATCGGCAGATGGCAGGAAAAGAATGGTCAGGCCGCCACCTGTTTTCCCGATGCCGGCCTGGTCGCCGCGCTGAAATAGCATCGAATTTTAGCAGATTTTTCCCGATCCCCGGCATCATTTGGCCGGCGCATGCGTCGACACGCCGCTGTGTATTCTGATCCACTGAGGCCGTCTCGCAAATCCTCGTTGCCGGGCTGGGAGTCGCCGGATAAGGTGTTGACCAACTGGACAAAAACCACGACGGTAGCGAGTCAAGGGCTTTCATTGGAGCCCTGAAAGAACACCGCAACCCTGAGCCGGGAACTCAGGTCAACAAACACAAAACAGGGAACAATCATCATGATGATGGAAAAGCTTGCTCTACGATCCCGCATCTTGCTGGCGGGCGCCGCCATGTCGGCGCTGCTTCTGGCCGGAGCGCCGGCTGGCGCGGTCACCCCCGCCGACACGCTTGTCGAAGGTTTTGCCATCGACGACATCATCTCGATGGATCCGGGCGAGGCGTTCGAGCTGTCGACCGCCGAGGTCACCGGCAACACCTATGATCTTCTTGTCCGCCTCGACCTCAGCGACACCTCCAAGGTCAAGCCCGATCTCGCCCCAAGCTGGACCGTCTCCGACGATGGCCTGACCTATACGTTCAAGCTCAAGCCGGGCCTGAAATTCGCCTCAGGCAACCCGATCACCGCCGCCGACGTCGCCTGGTCGTTCGAGCGCGCCGTCAAGCTGGACAAGAGCCCCGCCTTCATCATCGGCCAGTTCGGCATTAGCGGCGACAACGTCACCGAAAAGGCCAAGGCGGTCGACGACACCACCTTTCAGTTCACCGTCGACAAGGCCTATGCGCCAAGTTTCGTGTTGAACTGCCTGTCGGCCACCGTTGCCTCCGTTGTCGACGCCAAGCTGGTCAAGGAACATGTCGCGGCGATCACGCCGAGCGCCGACTACAAATGGGACAACGACTTCGGCAACGCCTGGCTGAAGACAGGCTATGCCGGCTCGGGCGCCTTCAAGCTGCGCGAATGGCGTGCCAACGAGGCCGTCGTCCTGGAACGCAACGACAATTACTACGGCGAAAAGGCCAAGCTCGCCCGCGTCATCTACCGCAACATGAAGGAAAGCTCGGCGCAACGCCTGGCGCTCGAAGCCGGCGATATCGACGTTGCCCGCAACCTCGAACCGAACGACCTCGACGCCATCGCCAAGAACGCCGACCTCACCTCGACCAGCGCGCCCAAGGGCACCGTCTACTACATCAGCCTCAACCAGAAGAACCCGAACCTCGCCAAACCCGAGGTGCGTCAGGCCTTCAAATATCTGGTCGACTATGATGCGCTGGGTTCGACCATCCTCAAGGGCATCGGCGAGATCCACCAGACCTTCCTGCCCAAGGGCGTGCTGGGCGAACTCGACGAAAACCCCTTCAAGCTCGACGTCGCCAAGGCCAAGGAATTGCTGGCCAAGGCTGGCTTGGCGGACGGCTTCAGCGTCACCATGGACGTGCGCACCGGCCAGCCGACCACCGGCATGGCGGAATCCATCCAGCAGACGCTCGGACAGGCCGGCATCAAGCTGGAGATCATCCCTGGCGACGGCAAGCAGACGCTGACCAAATACCGCGCCCGCAACCACGACATCTATATCGGCAATTGGGGCCAGGATTATTTCGATCCGAACTCCAACGCGCAAACCTTTGCCTCGAACCCGGACAATTCGGATGCCGGCAAGTCCCACACGCTCGCCTGGCGCAACAGCTGGGACATTCCGGATCTGACCAAGCAAACGGAAGCAGCCCTGCTCGAGAAGGACTCGGGCAAGCGCGCCGATATGTACAAGGATCTCGAGAAGAAGATTCTCGACACCAGCCCGTTCGTCATCATCCACCAGCAGCTGGAAGTTGCCGGTCTGCGCAAGAACCTCAAGGGCTTCGCGCTCGGTCCGAGCTTCGACACCAACTTCGTCGGGCCGGTCTCCAAGGAATAGTGTTCGCGGACACGCCGCATGAGCACGATTGAAAACGAAAGCGGGCGCGGCAGCGCCCGCGCCGTCGCCCTTGCATCATCGCTTGGCCGCTTCCTGGTCATTGCGGTGACGACCTATCTCGGTCTTCTCGCGGTCACTTTCTTCATTGGCCGCGTCATCCCGATCGACCCGGTGCTGGCCGTGCTCGGCGACCGGGCACCCGCCAATGTCGTGGAGCGAACGCGCCGCGAGATGGGCCTCGACCTGCCGTTGATCGAGCAGTTCTACATCTATGTGAAACATGCGCTGAGCGGCGATTTCGGCATCTCCGTGCTGACCACCAATCCCGTCATGACCGACATCCGCCGCGCTCTTCCCGCAACGACGGAACTGGCGACATTGGGGACACTGATCGGCGCGCTGTTCGGTGTGCCGCTCGGAGTGCTGGCCGCGGTCAAACGCGGTAGCCTCGTCGATCAGATTGTGCGCATCATCGGCCTGATCGGCTATTCCGTGCCCATCTTCTGGCTGGGCCTGCTGGCCCTGGTGCTGTTCTACGCCAAGCTGCAATGGGTGGCCTTCCCGGCTCGGCTCGACGTCGTCTACGAATACACTTTCACGCCGGTCACCGGCTTCTACCTTCTCGACTCCGCGATGCAGGGGCAGTGGGATGTCTTTTACGACGCCTTCCGTCACATCATCCTGCCGGCCTCGCTGCTCGGCTATTTCTCGCTCGCCTATATCAGCCGCATGACACGCTCGTTCATGCTCAATGAACTCGCCCAGGAATATGTCGTCGCCGCGCGCGCCAAGGGCCTGTCGGAAACCCGCATCATCTGGGGTCATGCGCTGCGCAATGCCGCCGTGCCGATGGTGACCGTGATCGCGTTGTCCTATGCCGGGCTGCTCGAGGGCTCGGTGCTGACCGAGACCGTCTTCTCCTGGCCGGGCATCGGCCTCTACATCACCAACTCGCTGCAGAACGCAGACATGAACGCCGTGCTCGGCGGCACCATCGTCATCGGCTCGGTGTTCATCGGCATCAATCTCCTGTCCGATCTTCTCTACCGCGTGCTCGACCCGAGGACGAAGACCGGATGAGCAGAGGTATCGCGCTTTCGGGCTTGGCTGCGGCAAATCACCCCCACTCCGGCCCTTCGGGCCACCTCTCCCCCTGTCCGGGGGAGAGGAAAAGGCGGCCGCACGCCTGGCGCCTTTCCTCTCCTCCGTCGACCGGGGGCGAGATGGTCTGCGAAGCAGACCGGAGTGGGGGTCGACGGCTTCAAGAGGCATCGTCATGACCGTCTCCGACGCCCGCCCCTTCTCCCGTCGCGAATGGTTGTTGTCGGAGCGGCCGGCATCGCGCATGCAGGCAAGGCTCGGTCGCGCCTATGTCGCCTGGCGGCGCTTTTCCGCCAATCGTTTGGCCTTTGTCGGCCTGCTGATCATCATCGCTCTGCTGCTCGTCGCCGCCCTTGCCGGTGTGCTGGCGCCGTATTCGCCGACCTTCGGCGACCTGAAGAACGCGCGTCTGCTGGCGCCGAGTGCCCAGCACTGGTTCGGCACCGACGATCTCGGCCGCGACATCTATTCGCGCATCCTCTACGGTTCGCGTTGGACGCTTTATGTCGTCGTCCTGGTCGCCATCATCGCCGCACCCATCGGGCTCCTGGTCGGCACCGTCGCCGGCTATGCCGGCGGCTGGACCGACGCGATCCTGATGCGCGTCACCGATATCTTCCTTGCCTTCCCCAAACTGGTGCTGGCGCTGGCCTTCGTCGCCGCCCTTGGCCCCGGCATCGAGAACGCCGTGCTGGCGATCGCCATCACCTCCTGGCCGCCCTATGCCCGCATCGCGCGTGCCGAGACGCTCACCGTGCGCAACTCGGACTACATCAAGGCGGTGCAACTGATGGGCGCCTCTCCCTTCCGCATCGTGTTGCGCCACATCATGCCGCTATGCATCTCCTCGCTGATCATCCGCGTGACGCTCGACATGGCCGGCATCATCCTGACGGCCGCGGGCCTCGGCTTCCTCGGCCTTGGCGCGCAGCCGCCGCTGCCGGAATGGGGCACCATGATCGCTTCGGGCCGGCGCTTCATCCTCGACCAATGGTGGGTGGCCGGTGCGCCGGGCTTCGCAATCCTGATCGTCAGCCTCGGCTTCAACCTGCTCGGCGACGGCCTGCGCGACGCGCTCGATCCTCGGAGTGGCGACCAATGAACGGCCGAACTGGGACCCTGCTTGAGGTGGATGACCTGCGGGTCACCTTTCCGACCCGCACGGGCATGGTCGAGGCGGTGCGCGGCGTTTCCTTTTCGCTTGGCCGGGAACGCCTCGGCATCGTCGGCGAGTCCGGGTCGGGCAAGTCGCAAACGGGCCGCGCCATCATGGGCCTGACGCCGCCGCAGGCCCGGATATCGGCCAATAAATTGACCTTCGACGGCATCGACCTGCTCGGCATCTCGCCACGCCAACGCCGCGCGTTGCGGGGCAACCGCATCGCCATGATCCTGCAGGATCCGAAATATTCGCTCGACCCGGTGATGAGCATCGGCCGCCAGATCGTCGAGACGCTGCGCACGCACGAAAAGGTCGGCAAGGCCGAGGCGCGCGAGCGTGCGCTGGCCATGCTCGAGGCGGTGCAGATCCGCGATCCCAAACGCGTCTTCGACCTTCACCCGCACGAAGTGTCGGGCGGCATGGGCCAGCGCGCCATGATCGCCATGATGCTGATCGCCGGGCCGGAAATGATGATCGCCGACGAGCCGACCTCGGCGCTCGACGTCACCGTGCAGCTCGATGTGCTCGGTATCCTCGACCGGCTGGTCGCGGAGCGGGGCATGGGACTGGTCTTCATCTCGCACGATCTGCGCCTGGTTTCCTCCTTCTGCGACCGCGTCATCGTCATGTATGCCGGCAAGGTGGTCGAACAACTCAAGGCCTCGGAACTCAGCCAGGCCCAGCATCCCTACACGCGCGGCCTGCTCAACTGCATGCCCAAGATCGGCGCCGACCGTCACCCGCTGCCTGTGCTCGACCGCAAGCCGGAGTGGGCGGCATGACATCAGCGATTGCCGTCGACACGCTGGAGGTGATCTTCGACCGCTTTCGCGCGCTGAAGGGCGTCAGCCTTGATGTACAGCCGGGTGAATCCTTCGGCCTGGTCGGTGAATCCGGTTCCGGGAAATCGACATTGCTGCGAGCCATCGCCGGTCTCGCGCCGGTCGCCTCGGGCAGCATCGCCGTCAACGGCAAGACGCTCGGCGCGCGCCGCGATAAGGCCTTTTACCGCGAAGTGCAGATGGTCTTCCAGGATCCGTATGGGTCGCTGCACCCGCGCCAGACGGTCGACCGCCTGCTGCAGGAGCCGCTCGCCATCCACGGCTTTGCCGACGGCGAAAAGCGTATCGAGCGCGCGCTCGACGAGGTCGGCCTCGGCAACGGTTTTCGCTTCCGTTACGCGCACCAGCTCTCGGGCGGCCAGCGCCAGCGTGTCGCGATCGCCCGCGCGCTGATCCTCGAGCCCTCGATCCTGCTGCTAGACGAGCCGACCTCGGCGCTCGACGCCTCCGTGCAGGCGGAAGTGCTCAACCTGCTGGAGGAAGTCCGGCGGCGGCGCAAGCTGACCTTCCTGATGGTCAGCCACGACCTCGCCATCATCACCCATATGTGCGAGCGGCTGATGGTGATGCAGGGCGGCGAGGCAGTGGAAAATCTGGTGGCGAACGATCTGGTCGAGCGCCGTGTGACCAAGGATTATACGCGCAACCTGCTGCGAGCCAGCGACGGGTTTGTAAGAACCGCCTGAATTCGCTCTTCCTGTGCACAGACCAACCGGGCAATTCCATGGGGGAATGGAAGTTTGCAGATCCACCCAATGTCGCGGTGCTATCGGACAAGAGTATATTCAAATCTGACGATTGGATCGCATACGTCGTGCATGAAGCTGACGACGACGACATCTACAACGAAGAAGGTGGCAGCTGGCAGTTTCACAGCAGCGACACTCGAGATCGGAACGAACGTGAGATAATGCTCGTCGGCCTGCAGGAGGTGGTTCGGCGCGATGAAAGCATCCTCGCCTTGGTCGATTTGCCGGAAGGCTGGCATGCCTGGCGCAGTTCGAAATCATCGCCGTGGCAGCGAGCCAAATCGCGCCCCTCGCCCTCAACGATAACGAGTGATACTGCAGGATCTTAAGTCGAACCTTGCGCCAGTTCGCCGTTCTCCGGAACGGATGGGTTGTCCCCTTGCTTCGGCTCCTTGATCCGGAACCACGTCACATAAAGCGCGGGCAGGAACAGCAGCGTGATCGCCGTACCAGCGATGATGCCGCCCATCATGGCATAGGCCATCGGCCCCCAGAACACTTCGCGCGCGATCGGGATCAGCGCCAGGCTGGCGGCGGCGGCGGTCAGCGCGATCGGCCGCATGCGATGCTCCGTCGCCTCGATGACGGCGGCCCAGCGATCCTTGCCTTCAGCGACAAGATCCTCGATCTGCACGATCAGGATGACCGAGTTGCGGATCAGGATGCCGATCAGCGCCAGCACCCCGAGGATGGCGACGAAGCCGAGCGGCGCGCCACTCGGCACCAGCGCCGCCACCACACCGATCAGTCCGAGCGGCGCGACCGCCACGACCAGGAACAGGCGCTGGAAGCTCTGCAACTGCACCATCAGGATGGTCGCCATCACGAACAGCATCAGCGGCACGACGGCGGCGATCGGCCCCTGGCTCTTGGCGCTTTCCTCGACGGAGCCGGCGGTCTCGACCGAATAGCCGGGCGGCAGCTTGGCGATGAAGGCGTCGACCGACGGTTTCAGCTCGTTGACGACGGTCGCCGGCAGCACGTCGCCAACCAGGCCGGCGCGCACGGTGATGGTCGGGATGCGGTCGCGCCGCCACACCGTCGGCTGCTCCAGATCGTAGCGGAAGTTGGCAACCGCCGCGAGCGGGATCGCGTCGCCATTGCCCGTCGGCAGCTGGATGTTCTGCAGCGTCTTGATCGAGCCACGCTCTGCCCCGCGCGAACGTGCCACGACATCGATCAGGTAGGTCGCGTCACGCACCTGCGTGATGGTCGCGCCGCCCACCGTGCTGTTCAGCGTGCTGGCGATGTCGGAGGAGGTGATGCCGAGCTGTCGCGCCTTGTCCTGCAGCACATCGACCCTCAGCACGCGCTGCGGTTCGTTCCAGTCGAAAGTGGGAGCGGCAAGCCTCGGATTGGCCGAGATGACGCCGGCGAATTGCTGCGCCAGTTCCCGCACCGTCTGGATATCAGGGCCGCCGACGCGGTACTGTACAGGCCTCCCGACGGGTGGCCCAAGCTCGAGAGGCTTGACGAAGGCGTCGGTGCCGACAAACTCCGCGCGCAGCAGCTTCTCCAGAGCTGGCTTCACCCGGTTGCGCGCCTCGATGCTCTTGGTGACGATCACCGTCTGGCCGAAATAGGGATTGGCCGGCTGCACGTCATAGGCCAGCACGAAGCGCACCGCGCCCTGGCCGATATAGGAGGAGAAGTGGTCGATGTCGGGATTGCCGACCAGCGCCCGCTGTTCGAAGCGCTCCATCTGGTCGCGCGTCTCGGTGATCGACGAGTTCTGCGGCAGGTTCCAGTCGACGATCAGCTCCGGCCGGTCGGAAGGCGGGAAGAACTGTTGCTGGACGAGCCCGAAGCCGGCGATCGAGCCAGCGAACAGCAGCACGGTCACGATGATCGTCAGCCAGTGATGGCGCACCGAGCCGACAAGCACGCGCCGGAACAGCGACGTGAACCGCCCTGGCTGGTCGTGATGCTTCTCCTTCATCGTCGCCGGCAGGATGGTGACGCCAAGCAGCGGCGCGAACAGCACCGCCACGATCCATGACACCAGCAGCGACACCGCGATGACGACGAACAGCGTGAAGGTGTATTCGCCTGCCGCGCTCGAGTTGAGGCCGATCGGGATGAAGCCGGCGACCGTCACTAGCGTGCCGGTCAGCATTGGAAAGGCGGTCGAGGTGTAGACATAGGTCGCCGCCTTGCGCAGGGTGTCGCCTATCTCCAGCCGCGCCACCATCATTTCGACCGCGATCATCGCGTCGTCGACCAGCAGCCCGAGCGCGATGATCAGCGCGCCGAGTGAAATGCGCTGCAGCGATATGCCGAGATACTCCATGACGGTGAAGGTGATGGCCAGCACCAGCGGGATCGACAGCGCGACGACGAAACCGGCGCGCATTCCGAGGCTGATGAAGGAGACGGCAAGCACGATCGCCACCGCCTCGAACAGCGCACGCGTGAAGCCTGAGACGGCCTCCTCGACGATGACGGGCTGGTCGGCGACCAGATGCACGCCGACGCCGACCGGAAGGTCGGCCAGCACCTTGTTCATCTCCTCATGCAGCGCCTCGCCGAATTTGAGCAGATTGGCGTTGGGCTTCATGCCGATGGCAAGCCCGATCGCGTCCTGGCCGTTGAAGCGGAACAGCGCCGTCGGCGGGTCGGCATAACCGCGCGTGATCGTCGCCACGTCGCTCAGCCGGAAGAACCGGTCGTTGACGCGCAGATTGATGGCGCGCAGGCTCTCCTCGGAGGCGAACTGGCCGCCGACGCGCACGCTGATGCGCTCCGGCCCGGACTGGATGACGCCGGACGGCGTGATCGCGTTCTGCGCTTGCAGGCTGGCCACGATTTGCTGCTGGTTGAGGCCAAGCGCGGCGATCTGGCGGGTCGAGAATTCGAGATAGATCGCCTCGTCCTGCGCGCCGACCAGATCGACCTTGCCGGCATTGGGCACGGTCAGGATCTTGGTTCGCACATCCTCCACATAGTCGCGCAATTGGCGTGGCGTCAGCCCGTCGGCGGTGAAGGCATAGATGTTGCCGTAGACGTCACCGAAGCGGTCGTTGAAGAACGGTCCCTGCACGCCTTGCGGAAACTGCGCCTTGATGTCGTTGACCATGTTGCGCACCTGAAGCCAGTTCGGCGCGACGTCGCGCGCCTTGGTGGTGTCCTTCAGGTTGACGAAGATGACAGTCTGGCCGGCTGTCGTCACCGACTTGGTGTAGTCGAGGCTGTCGAGTTCCTCGAGCTTTTTCTCGATGCGATCGGTCACCTGCTGTACGGTCTCCTTGACCGAGGCGCCCGGCCAGTTGGCCTGGATGATCATCGTCTTGATGGTGAAGTTGGGATCTTCCTCGCGGCCGAGATTGAGGTAGGAGAAGATGCCGGCCACCACGAAGACCAGCATGAAATACCAGACCAGCGAGCGGTGGTTGAGCGCCCAGTCGGACAGGTTGAAGCCCTTCATGAGGCCCCTCCCTCGAGCACTTTCACTTTCTGGCCGTCGACGAGGCTGTGAACGCCGGCGGTGACGACGCGCATGCCGGCGTCCAGTCCATCCGCCACGGTAAAGGTGCCGCCATTCTTCGACGCGACCTTGATGTCGTGCGCGCTCACGCTCGACGTCTTTGGATCGACGATCCACACTTTTTCGGAGCCGTTCTTTTCTAGCAGCGCCGAAATGGGCAGTTCGATCGTCGGCACGACCTTGGTCATCCGGGTCGCCGTCACCGTCGAGCCGAGCCTGAAGGCTTGCGGCGGATCGGTGAGCGTCAGCTTGACGCGCCGTGTGCGGGTCGAGCCCTCGGATTGGGGGGCGATCTCGCGCAGCTTGGCCTCGGTCTGGATCGTCGGCAGCGACTGCAGGATGACCTGGAACGGCGTGCCGGCCGAAAGATCGCCGGTCAACCGGTCGGGAATGTCGACCACTGCCTCGCGCAGGTCCGAACGCGCCACGGTGACGATGGTCTGCCCGGGCGAAACCGTCTGGCCAACTTCGGCGCCGACGGCGGTGACGACGCCGTCGAAATCAGAAAACAGCCTGGCATAACCGAGCTGCTCCTGCGATTTCGCCAGCGAAGCCTTGGCCCGCTCGACACTGGCTTCCGCGGCTTTGCGTGCCTGCTGCGCTGCGTCGAAGACCGACTGCGGCGTATTGGCGGAGGTCAGCAACTGGCGCTGGCGTTCCTCGCTGGCGGCGGCATTGGCGAATTGCGCCTCGGCATTGGAGAGTTCGGCCTTGGCCGCCTGGACGGCCAGCTCCAGCGCGGTCGGGTCGAGGGCCGCGATCGTCGTGCCCTTGCTGACGATATCGCCGACCTTGACGTCGCGCGAGACGACGCGGCCGAGCAGGCGGAAGGCAAGATCGGCGCTGACCTGTGGCTCGACCGAGCCGGCGAAACCGAAAGTCTGCGTGGTGCGCGGCTCGACCACGACCGACAGCACCGGTCGGACGATTTGCGGCGGTTTTTCGTCCGATTTCGAACAGGCGGAAAGCGCGGCAAGGCCAAGCAGGACGGGTAGCAGCCGCTTCATTGCCCTGCTCCCGATATCTCGACCGTCTGGCCGGGGCTGAGCAATTGCCCGCCTGATGTAACGACGCTCTGGCCTTCGTTCAGGCCCTCGGCGATGACGACGGTACCCGAATCGAACGCCAGCACCTCGACCGGCGCCGCCGTCACCGCCTTGGTCGCGGGATCGACGATCCAGACCGCCGGCTTACCAGCGCTCGATGTCAAGGCCTGCCAGGGCAACAGGATCGCCTTCGCCGGCTTGGCGCCGACCGAGCCGATGACGGCCGCCCCCAGCGGCATCCCGGCCGGCGTGTCGGGAATGGCGACCTTGACCCTGATCGAGCCCGAAGCCGGGTCGACCGCCGGCGAGATTTCGCGCACCTTGCCCGTCGCGCGGACCTGCGGGTCGGACAACAGCGTGATCGTTACCGCCGGTGAAGCCGGCGTTTTGGCGACCAGCGTCTCCTGCACGTTGAACACCGCGTCGCGGTCGCCGTCCTCGGCGACGGTGAAGACGGTCTGCGCCGCCTGCACCACCTGGCCGGTTTCGACCTGGCGTGCGGTAATAACGCCTGCCGCACCGGCCTTGAGTTCGGTGAAGGACAGATTCTGCTGGGCATTGGCGAATGCGCTCCGCGCGGCATCGACGCTGCCTTGCGCGACTTTCAGTGCCTGGTCGGCCGCGTCATAGTCGCGCCTGGTGGTGAAGCCCTGGGCAAGCAGCGTCCTTTGCCGTTCGAACGTGGCCGCGGCCTGTGTCAATTGTGCCTGCGCGGCATCGAGATCGGCCTGCGCGGAGCGCAAATCGGACTCCTGCTCCTGCGGATCGATACGCGCAAGCACCGTCCCCTGATCGACATGCTGGCCGACATCGACAAGCCGCTCCGCGACGCGTCCGCCAACCCGGAACGAAAGATTGTTCAACGTACGCGCCGCGATCACCCCGGTCAGCGAGGTTCTCGGCGCATAATCGGCCATCGCCACCGTTTCGGTGCGCACCATGACCGGCAGCTTCTTGTCCGCCGCCTCCTGCTTCTGGCAACCGGCGAGCAGCGCCAGGACCGTGCAGGCGAGAATTGAAGCGGCTGGACAAGACAAAAGGCTGGGAGTTTTGGCGGATGGCGGCGAGACGGACGATGGCGCGTTGCTGCTCATGGCTCCCCTCGGCCGCGCGCCGGTCGCTGATCGCGATCCCCTCGCGGATATCAGGAAGATAATCGATCCCGGAAAAAAGGAAACCGGTCTCGTACGTGTATCGCCGGACTGGTTAAGGCAGGCCCAATCGACCCTGTGATGGTGCCGGCTTGAGGAAAATCTGAAATAAGGTCAGAAGGGAATTCAACGGCATCAAACAGAACGGGCCCCATCTCGATGAGGGATGACCCGGTGAGGGATATCATGAAGAACTCCGCCATTTCCGAACGCAAGAATCAGTCGATCTCGCGCGGCGTCGGCATGACCACGCAAATCTACGCCGACCGGGCTGAAAACTCGGAGATCTGGGATGTCGAGGGCCGCCGCTATATCGACTTCTCCTCGGGCATCGCCGTCGTCAACACTGGCCATCGCCATCCCAGAGTGATCGAGGCGGTCAAGGCGCAGCTCGACCGTTTCACCCACACCTGCCACCAGGTCGTGCCCTATGAGAGCTATGTGCGGCTGGCCGAACGGTTGAACGCCATGCTGCCCGGCAAGTTCGAGAAGAAGACCATCTTCGTCACCACCGGCGCCGAGGCGGTGGAGAACGCCATCAAGATCGCTCGCAACGCCACCGGCCGCCAGGCCGTCATCGCCTTCGGCGGCGGCTTCCATGGCCGCACCTTCATGGGCATGGCGCTGACCGGCAAGGTCGTGCCCTACAAGGTTGGCTTCGGAGCCATGCCGGGCGACGTCTACCACGTGCCGTTCCCCGTGCAACTGCATGGTGTCTCGGTCGCCGATTCGCTTGCCGCGCTCGACAAGCTGTTCAAGGCGGATGTCGATCCGGCCCGCGTCGCCGCGATCATCATCGAGCCGGTTCAGGGCGAGGGCGGCTTCTACGACGCGCCGCGTGAACTGCTGACGGCGCTGCGCAAGCTCTGCGACCAGCACGGCATGCTGTTGATCGCCGACGAAGTGCAGACCGGCTTTGCCCGCACCGGCAAGATGTTCGCCATGGACCATCACGAGGTAGCCGCCGACATCACCACCATGGCCAAGAGCCTGGCTGGCGGCTTCCCGCTGTCGGCCGTCACTGGCCGCGCCGAGATCATGGACGCGCCCAGCCCCGGTGGACTGGGCGGCACCTATGGCGGCAGCCCGATCGGCGTCGCCGCCGCGCACGCCGTGCTCGATGTGATCGAGGACGAAAAGCTCTGCGATCGCGCCAACACGCTGGGTGCGCGGTTGAAGCAGCGTCTGCAGTCGATCCGTGACGACGTGCCCGAGATTGTCGACATCAGGGGTTTGGGCTTCATGAACGCGGTGGAGTTCAACGACGTCAAGAAGGGCCTGCCGTCGGCCGAGATCGCCAACGCGATCCGCCTGAAAGCGCTCGACAAGGGCCTGATCCTGCTGACCTGCGGCGTCTACGGCAACGTCATCCGCTTCCTGGCGCCGATCACCATCCAGGACGAGGTCATGAACGAAGCGCTCGACATTCTGGAAAGCTCGATCCGCGAGGTCTGCGCCGCCTGAACGGCGCTTACCTTCTCCCTGTCACTACACGGGGAGAAGGTGCCGGCAGGCGGATGAGGGGCGGCGCGGACGTCTGAATTGACTCCTGTCGCCAATACCGCCTCGTCTCGGCCAGCAGATTGTGCCTATTTGACCTGCGCTCGTTTTCGCAGTGCTTCGAAATAGCCATCATCAACCGAGGGACCCGGTTCGGATGACGCGCCCTCAAGGAGCAGATGCCGAAGCCGTCGACGGTCTTGATCGCGGCGGATCAACTCACCGAAATATTCGCTCGTCACGGGCTGGCTCCATGTTCTGGAATGTCGCCAGTGCCGCCTTCAGCCCGTCCGGGCCTGCGGCCACCATCTGCGGCGTTGGCGAAAAACCGGCACTGAGCATCTTGCGGCCAAGCATGTGGTCGCCGGGGCGGTTGACGGATTCGATGCCGAGCAGCCGGTCACCGGCATAGTGGTAGATCGAGAATTTGTTGTCGCGCAGGTCGCCGAGCACGACATGGCTGTCGCCGCCGGCGGTCAGGCCAACCATTTGCAGCTTCATGTCGCCAATGTCGGACCAGAACCATGGCACCGCTGAATAGGCGTCGGTGTGACCGGTAATTGTCCGGGCGGCGAGCCGCGCCTGGTCGGTGGCGTTCTGCACCGATTCCAGCCTGACATCGCCGCCGGTGAACCAGTGCCGATACGAGGCGGCGTCGCCGATGGCCAGAATCTCCGGCACCGAACTGCGCATCTGATGATCGACGCGGATGCCGTTGGCGACAGCAAGGCCCGCGGCTTGCGCCAGTTCGACATTCGGCACGGCGCCGATGCCGACCACGACCATGCGCGCCGGCAGCCTTTCGCCAGACGAGGTGATCGCGGCCGTGACCTTGCCGTTTTCGCCTTCGAGCCTTGAGATCGAGGTTCCGGTCAGGATGCGCACGCCGGTCGCTTCCAGCCTTTGCCGGACATGGCTCGCCACCACCGGCGCCACGGCGCGGCCGAGCAGCCGGTCGACTGCTTCGACAACCGTCACGGTGCGACCGGCCGCCCGCAGCGTCGCGGCGATTTCCAGCCCGATAAAGCCGCCGCCGAGAATGACGATATCTTCGCTCTCAGCGCTCAGCTCCCGGATCAGCCGCGCGTCGGCCAGCGAGCGCAGCGACACCACGCCCGACAGATCGGAGCCTGGCAGCGGCAGGGCGCGCGGGCGCGATCCGGTCGCCAGGATCAGATTGTCGAAGGCAAGTGCGCCGCCGCCGGCAATGTCGAGACCGTGGCGGCCGGCATCGATGCGCTCGATCCGGATCCCAGGCCGGTAGTCGATGGCGCTGCCGGTGTAGAAGGCCTCGCCCCGAAGCGGTTGAGGCTTGGCTTCGGCATCCTTGATGAAGGTCTTCGAGAGCGGCGGCTTGTGGTAGGGCAGTTCGTTCTCGTCGCCGACCAGGATCACCGGCCCATCATAGCCATCCTCGCGCAGACTGGCGGCCGCCTGCACGCCCGCATGACCCGCACCGACAATTACCACGCCGTTCTTCATCGCATTCCGATCCCGATCGATCCTAGGACGTCTCGCCAAGTGGCAATTGTCTGACGCCGCCGCAAGAGAGGGTTTGCGGGTCGCACCCGGGACGGCGACTGTCAATCGTACAGTTCGGCCGCAAAGCCGATGCAGCGGGCGCGTAAAGTTGACCATCGTAGTTTAGAATAATTCTAAACTATTGTTTCAATTGGCTTTTCCAGTAATTTTCATTGACTTCCATCGCACTCGAAGCTTTAAGGAAGCCGCGCATCGGCGCATCCCTTTGATGTCTGGGCCTTGAACCCGTTCGATTGGAGGCATTTTGGTGTCTTTTTTCCCTGAGCCGCGCGATCGCGCGGCATGTCTTGCGCCCAACGGCATGAATGTGGCCTGGCGCGGGTTGGCGCGTGCGCCGCTTAGAAAATTTCCGAGGAACTGGAGAGCGATAATGACAGCACGATATGGCGGCAGGCTGGCGGCGATCGGCGCCACGGCGCTGCTGACGGCAGCGGTGTTCGTGCTGCCTGCCAAGGCGGAAACCGATGCCAAGGCGGTCATCAAGACCTATGCCGACATCGGGCTTGCCAAATATGAGGATTCGCTGACCACGGCGCAGGCGCTCGACAAGGCGGTCGACGCGCTGCTTGCCAACCCGTCGGCGGAAACGCTCAATGCCGCCCGCGACGCCTGGAAGGCATCGCGCGTGCCCTACCAGCAGACCGAGGTCTACCGCTTCGGCAACAAGATCGTCGATGACTGGGAAGGTGAGGTGAATTCCTGGCCGCTGGACGAAGGCCTGATCGACTATGTCGCCAAGAGCTACGGCACCGAGTCGGACGCGAATTCGCTCTATACGGCCAATGTGATCGCCAACAAGGAGATCGAGATCAACGGCAAGCAGGTCGATGCCTCGAAGCTTTCGCCGGAATTCCTCTCCGGCACGCTGCAGCAGGCCGGCGGCGTCGAGGCCAACGTCGCCACCGGCTATCACGCCATCGAATTCCTGCTCTGGGGCCAGGACCTGCACGGCACCGGTCCGGGCGCCGGCGAGCGTCCCTATACGGATTACGACCTGAAGAACTGCACCGGAGGCAATTGCGACCGTCGCGCAGAGTACCTGAAGTCGGCGACTGGCCTTCTGGTCTCGGACCTCCAGAAGATGGTCAACGACTGGAAGGAAGACGGCGCGGCGCGCAAGAACCTTGTCGATGGCGAGCCGAACACCGCCATCTCGGTGATCTTCACCGGCATGGGCTCGCTCTCCTACGGCGAGCTGGCAGGCGAACGCATGAAGCTTGGCCTGTTGCTGCACGATCCGGAAGAGGAGCATGACTGCTTCTCCGACAACACCTACAACTCTCATCTCTATGATGCCGTCGGCATCCGCGCCGCCTATCTCGCCAGCTACACGCGCCTGGACGGCACCGTCGTTTCGGGTTCCTCGGTGCACGACATGGTGAAAGCGGCCGATCCGGCAATCGACAAGGAGCTGTCCGACAAGCTCGATGTCACCGTCGCCAAGATGGAAGCGATCAAGGCGCGAGCCGAGGCCGGCGAGGCCTACGACCAGCAGATCGCCGAGGGCAATACCGCGGGCAATGCCACCGTTCAGGCGGCAATCGACGCATTGATCGACCAGACCAAGTCGATCGAACGCGCCGTTGGCGTGCTGAAGCTCAATGCCATCGCCTTCGAAGGCTCCGACAGCCTCGACGCACCCGACAAGGTGTTCAAGTAAGCCTGCCATCCGCAGCCAAACGGCGCCGCACGGGCGCCGTCAGCCAGAGCGACGAAATGCTGATCTGCCATTGCAACATCATCACCGAAAAGGAGATCGAGCAGACGATCATCGGCCTGCTGGATCAGGATCCCTGGCAGCTCATCGTGCCGGCAAAGGTCTATCACGCCATGCACAAACGTGGCCGCTGTTGCGGCTGCTTCCCAAATGTGGTCGAAACGATCATTCGGGTCACCGAGAACTACCACGCCCGCTCGCAGGCGAGCGGCGTGGACATCGTTTCACATCTGGATCGCGTCAGAGGCCTGCGCGTCCAATACGGGAGCAGAGCCCATGAAAGGCGAACCACAGATCATCGAGCGGCTTAACGAGGCTCTTTTTCTGGAGCTCGGCGCCGTCAACCAGTATTGGGTGCATTTCCGTCTGCTCGAGGATTGGGGATACGCCAAGCTGGCCAAGAAGGAGCGGGCGGAATCGATCGAGGAGATGCACCACGCCGACAAGCTGGTCGCCCGCATCATCTTCCTTGAAGGCCACCCCAACCTGCAGTCCCTGGCGCCGCTGCGCATCGGCCAGAACGTCAAGGAAGTGCTCGAATCCGACCTTGCCGGTGAGTATGACGCGCGCACTGCTTACAAGCGCTCGCGCGAAATCTGCGAGGAAGCGGGCGACTACGTGACGATGAAACTGTTCGAGGAACTGCTGACCGATGAGGAAAGCCATATCGACTTCCTCGAGACGCAGCTCGACCTGCTGGCCTCGATCGGCGAGGAAAAATACGGCCAGCTCAACGCCGCATCGGCGGACGAGGCGGACTAAGGATATGCGGGAATGCGGCGCCTCTTAGACTTCCCGCGCCGCTTGCGGCGGGCAAAAGCCCCGCTGCCCCTCCGGAAAACACCAGCCATATCGGCTGGTCGGCGCGGCATCATTTTCATGCTGGCGCTGACATCCTCCGCCATCGCCGGCGACCTTCAACCCGCCGGCCTCGCCACTTCGCGCACCGACCTCAATGCCAAGGATCAGGCGCGCGTCACCGCCGTCAGCAGGCCGACCACGGATTTCTCCAAACCCGAGCCCTTCGAACTGATGCAAGGTGGCGCCGGCACCTCGCGGAAGGACGTCAGCCGTGATTCCTTCTCGCAATCGTCAGTCAACCTCACCTTCGAGGAAGAAGGCACCTTCAAGCTCGGCAACGCGCTTTTCCGCAAGAATTGGGTGTCGTCGCCATCCTCGACGCAGGCCTCGGACGGACTCGGGCCCCTGTTCAACGAACGGGCCTGCCAGAACTGCCATCTGAAGGATGGCCGTGGCCGGCCGCCACAAGGCGATGCCGGCACCACCTCGATGTTCCTGCGGCTGGCGCGCGACGCAAGCAGCGCGGAAGAGAAGGCGGCGCTTGCCGACCACAGGCTGCTCAATCTCCCGGACCCGGTCTATGGCACGCAGTTGCAGGAACTAGCCGTCCCTGGCCTCAAGGGCGAGGGCAGCATGCGTGTCGACTATCAGGAACGTAAGGTGGAGCTGACGGACGGCACCGTCATTTCCCTGCGCAAACCCACCTACGCGGTAGACGATCTTGGCTATGGGCCGCTCGATCCGCGCACCACGCTGTCGCCGCGCCTGACGCCGCCCATGATCGGCCTTGGCTTGATCGAACAGATCGCGCCGGCGGACATTCTGGCCCATGCCGACCCGGACGACAGGGACGGCGATGGCATCTCCGGCAAGCCGAACATCGTGCGTGATGGCCTGAGCGGTGAACTGACGCTTGGCCGCTTCGGCTGGAAGGCGCAGGCCGCGTCGATCCGCCGGCAGGCCGCGGACGCCTTTGCCGGCGACATCGGCATCTCGACACCCGAGGAGCCGAAACACTGGGGGGATTGCACCGCCGCGCAGGAGAAATGCCTCGCCATGCCCAACGGCGTGCAGGCGCGCCTCGGCTCGGCCGAGGCGCCGGCGCCGGTGATGGATCTCGTCACCTTCTATTCGCGGAACCTGGCGGTGCCGGCGCGGCGCGATCTCGCCTCGCCCGATGTGCTCGCCGGCAAGAAGGTCTTTTACGAAATCGGCTGCGTTGCCTGCCACACGCCGAAATTCGTCACCCGTCGCGATGCGCCCGACAGGGCGCAGGCGTTCCAGCTGATCTGGCCTTATTCCGATTTCCTGCTGCACGACATGGGGCCGGACCTTGCCGACGGCCAGGCCGTGGGCGAGGCGACAGGCAATGAGTGGCGCACCCCGCCGCTATGGGGGATCGGCCTCACCGAAACGGTCAACGGCAATTCCTTCTATCTGCACGACGGCCGTGCGCGGTCTTTGGTCGAGGCTATCCTGTGGCATGGTGGCGAGGCGCAAAAGGCGCGCGACCGCTTTGCCGCCGCAAACGCCACCGAGCGCGATGCGCTGGTCAAATTCCTGGAGTCACTGTGATGCTGAAGCGTTTCGCGCTGGTTCTCGTTCTTCCGCTGGTTCTACTGGCCGCATTGCCCGCATCGGCCGCGGTCAAAGCCTCGGACGTCGTCCAGCGCGCGATCGACGGTTTTGTCCGCCCGGCCTATGCCGATCTGCACCAGCATACGGAAGCCCTCGCCAAGGCGATGCACAAGCTCTGCGAGGCGCCCTCGCAAGGGGAGCTTGATGCGGCGCGCGCGGCGTTCTCGGCTACCGTCTATGCCTGGTCATCGGCCGAGATCATCGGTTTCGGGCCGATCAAGGAGAACAACAGGGCGGAGCGCATGCTGTTCTGGCCGGACCGCAAGAGCATCGGTCTGAAACAGGTGCAGGCGGCGCTGTCGGGCAAGGATCCCACCGCCACCGATCCTGCGCAGCTTGCCGACAAGAGCGTTGCCATGCAGGGGCTCGGCGCGCTGGAATTCGTGCTTTACGGCGACGGCGCCGATGCCTTGACGGGCAAGGACGAACCCTATCGCTGCGCTTATGGCGCGTCCGTTGCCGGCAACATCGAAACCATCGCCGCCGATGTCAGCGCGGCCTGGAGCAAACCGGACGGCTTCGCGGCACTCTGGGCCAATCCGGGGCCACGGAATGCGCTCTATCGCGATGGCAACGAAACGGTCACCGAACTGGTCGGCGTCTTCATCAACGAGCTGGAAATGGTCCGGGATGTCCGCCTCAAAGGCTTTCTGGGCGCTACGCCCGACGCCGACAAGCCAAAACAGGCGATCTACTGGCGTTCGCAAAACACCGGCAATGCGCTGGCTGGAAATCTGGCCGGCATCGATGCGCTGTTTCAGGTGTCGAAGCTTGGCGACGCGCTGCCGCCGGATGCGCGTTGGATGGCGGAATCGATCCACATCCAGCTGGTCAACGGCGTTGCGGCTGCCAAGGCCGTCCAAGGCCCGATCGACAGGGCGCTCGCCGATCCGGCGCTGCGCGAAAAACTCGAGCATCTCGTCCTGATCACCTCCAGCCTGTCGACCCTGATCGGCACCAGGCTGACCGCCGAATTCGGCCTGACCGCCGGCTTCTCGTCGCTGGATGGGGACTGAGCATGAAGAGATTGCTCATCGATCGCCGCGATTTCCTCAGGGCCGCCGGCATCGGCTTTGCCGCCGCGGTGACGCCCTCAGCCTGGGCAACCACGCTTGCTGCGGATGCCGTCTTTGCCACCGCCTTCGTCAAGCGCGATGGCAGTTTTGGCGCCGCCGTCCTGTCCGAGGCCGGCAAGGTGCTGCATGCGATCGACCTGCCCGATCGCGGCCACGACGTCACCTTCGATCCCGCATCGAGGCGTTCGGTGGTTTTCGCCCGCCAGCCCGGCACCTTCGCCGTCGTGTTCGATCACACCGGGCGCGACGCTCCGCTGACCATCGCCAGCATCGCCGGCCGGCATTTCTTCGGCCATGGCGTGTTCTCGCCCGACGGCGCGTTGCTCTACGCCACCGAGAACGATTTCGACAACGCGGCCGGCGTGGTCGGCGTCTATGACGCGCGGGCGAAATTCAATCGCATCGGCGAATTCCCCACCTACGGCATGGGTCCGCACGAACTTCTGCTCTTGGGCGACGGCAGGACGATCGCGGTCGCCAATGGCGGCATCGAGACCCATCCCGACTATGGCCGCGCCGAGCTCAACATCGCCACCATGAAACCGTCCTATGTGCTGGTCGACCGCGTCACCGGGGATCTCATCGAAAAACATGAATTGCCGGCTGCTTTGCACCAGCTGTCGATCCGCCACATGGATGCAGACCGGTCCGGCACCGTCTGGTTCGGTTGCCAGTACCGGGGGCCGGGCACCGATCGTCCGTTGCTGGTCGGCCGCGCCGCGCGTGGCAAGGATCTGGCTTTGCTCGACATGCCGCAGACTTTGCTATCCGGCTTCCGCAACTATATCGGCTCGGTCGCCGCCAATCCTGTTGCCGGTACCGTTGCCGTATCCTCGCCGGAGGGCAATTCGCTGGTCGTCATCGATGCGGGCAGGGGCGGGGTCGTCTCCTCCAATACGCTGGTCGAGGTCTGCGGCGTGGCCCCTGACGGGGCCGGGTTCATGGCCACAACGGGCGCCGGCGAGATCATCGAGGACAGTGGTGCCACGCGGTCGGAACCGGACTATGTCTGGGACAATCACATGCTGCGAATAGAGCAGGCGGCATAAGCTCTTCTGCCAGCCCAAACCGAAGCCGCTTAACAAATTGTGCACTATACCCTTGCGGTTGCGCGCTATGGCGGGCACAGGGAATTGTTTCTAGCAACCGGTCGTTTCATGAAGGTCCTTGCCATCGACTGTGCCGCCAGCCTGTGCGCCGCCTGCGTCTACGACGCGGCGGTCGGGCAGGAACTCGGCCGTTCGGTGCTTGATCTGGGCAAAGGCCATGCCGAGCACCTGATGGCCGTCATCGCAGGAGCGCTGAAGGCAGGCGCGACTGACTACGCCGGCCTTGGCGGCATTGCCGTCTCGGTCGGCCCCGGTTCCTTCACCGGCCTGCGTGTCGGCTTGTCGACCGCGCGCGGCCTGGCGCTGGCGCTCCAGGTGCCGGCAACCGGGGTAACGACGCTCGAAGCGCTGGCCGCCGAGGCGGCGACCGCATTTCCAGGCCGTGCCGTGCTGGCGGCGCTCGATGCCGGACGGGAGGAAATCCATGCCGCTCTCTACGATGAAATGTCAGTTTTGACTTACGGTCCGGCGGCGGCCACGCTTGCGAATGCGGCGGCCATGGCGTCGGAACGTTCCGCGGTGCTTGCCGGCACGGCCGCGACGCTGATCGCTGAAGCGGCCGGCCGACCCTTCGACATCGGGCCTCGGACGGCCACCGCCGACATTCTCACCTACGCCCGGCTTGCTGTCGCGAAGGGGCAGGGCGAAAGGCCGAAACCGCTTTATCTGCGCGGCGCCGATGCCAAGCCGCAGGCCGGGTTTATACTTTCGAGGCAAAGACCATGATCCCGAAAAGTGGAAGCCGGTTTTCGCGGACAAACGGCCCCGTTTGTCCAGAGATCATGGTCAGACGAGAAAACGAGAGTTAATGCGCATACCTTTTCTCCAATCGCGTCGCCGGGACTACGCGCTCGAGCCGCTCAGGATCACCGACAGCCCCGCTATATCGGTACTGCACCGCGAGGATTTTGTCCGCCCATGGACCGACGGTGAGTTCGCCGCCTTGCTCGAACAGGACACCGTGTTCGGTTATGCCGCCCGCGAAACCGGGCAGGGCGCCAAGCCGCCTGTTGGCTTCGTCCTCGCTCGGCTGGCCGCTGGCGAAGGCGAAATCCTGACCGTCGCGGTGGCGCGGTCGCATCGCCGCCAGGGATTGGGCTGGCAGTTGATGGACGCCGTGCTGCGCGAACTGCATTCGCAACGCGCCGAGGCCCTGTTCCTCGAGGTCGACGAGACCAATGCCGCCGCGATCGCCCTCTATCGTCGGCTGGGTTTTCGGGAAGTCGGCAAGCGCCCGGATTACTACAAGTCGCCCGATCGCGGGCCGACCGGCGCGCTTGTCATGCGCCGCGATCTTCGCTAGCGAGGGATCGGGTAGGGCCAGGACAGATGATCGGAAAAATCAGGATTTTCCTGGCGCTGGGCCTCGTCGTCGCCGGGTCGCTGGTTCTCGTGCCGCTGCAGATCCTGTCGATGAAAACCGGCTGGTGGCCGGAAACCGTCATCCTCAAGATCTGGCATAGGCTGATCATCCGGGCGCTCGGCATGCGTATTCATGTCAAGGGGACGCTCTCCGACAAACGCCCCTTGCTGGTTGCCTCCAACCACATCTCCTGGACCGACATCATGGTGCTGGGCTCTTTTGCCGATGTGAAATTCATCGCCCGGGCCGACATGGAAGGCTGGCCGCTGATCGGCATGCTGTCGAAGCTGCAGCGCACCGTCTTCATCGAGCGTGAGCGCAAGCGCTCCTCGGGCGACCAGGCCAGCGAGATCGCCAGCCGCATGGCCAAGGGCGACGCCATGGTGCTGTTCGCGGAGGGGTCGACCGGTGACGGCAATATCGTCCTGCCCTTCAAGAGCACGCTGTTCGGCGCCGCCTCGATGGCGATCTCGGAAGGGGCCGCGCAGGAAGTGTTCATCCAGCCGGTGGCGATCGTCTACACGCGCCTGCACGGCGTGCCGCTTGGCCGCCGCCACCGCCCGATCGCGGCCTGGATCGGCGACGAGGACCTGATGCCGCATCTCAAGGTGCTGATGGCCGAGGGCGCGCTCGACGTCGAGGTGCATTTCGGCGAACCGATCGCCTTTGCCAAGGGCTCAAACCGCAAGGAAACGGCCAAGCTGATGGAAGGCCAGGTGCGCGAGATGATGCAGGCGGCGCTCGCCGATCCCCTCCCGAGCCGTTAGCCGCCGGCAGGCGCCAGCCGGCGCATGCCGAGAATCGTCTGTTTTTTGTCACGGAAAGGCGTTAGAAGCCGCCGGATGGACTTGAACACGATTGAAAGCGACGACATCGGCACTGCGGCCGGACAGCCGGCGGTGCGCGCCACGGCAGCAAAGAAGGTCTTCATCAAGACCTATGGCTGCCAGATGAACGTCTATGATTCTCAGCGCATGACCGACGCGCTGGCCGCCGACGGCTATACCGCGACCGATGCCATCGGCGAAGCCGATCTGGTGTTGCTCAACACCTGCCACATCAGGGAGAAAGCCGCCGAAAAGGTCTATTCCGAACTCGGCCGCATCCGCGACATGAAGGCCGAGCGCGCCGGTGCCGGCCTCGAGATGCTGATCGGCGTCGCCGGCTGCGTGGCACAGGCCGAGGGCGCCGAGATCATCCGCCGGTCGCCGGCCGTCGACCTGGTCATCGGTCCGCAGACTTATCACCGTCTGCCCGATGTGCTGGCGCGGGTGCGCGGCGGCGAGAAGATCGTCGAGACCGAATACGCCATCGAGGACAAGTTCGAACATCTGCCGCAGCCCAAGCGCGCCGAGTTGATCAAGCGCGGCGTCACCGCCTTCCTCACCGTCCAGGAAGGCTGCGACAAGTTCTGCACCTTCTGCGTCGTGCCCTATACGAGAGGCTCGGAAGTGTCACGGCCGGTGGCGCAGATCGTTGCCGAGGCCGAGCGCCTGGCCGAGGCCGGGGTGCGCGAGGTGACGCTGCTCGGCCAGAACGTCAACGCCTGGCATGGCGCGGGCGATAATGGCGCGGAATGGGGTCTCGGCCGCCTGCTGTTCCGGCTGGCCGAAATCCCCGGCCTGGCGCGGTTGCGCTACACCACCAGCCATCCGCGCGACATGGACAACGAATTGATCGCGGCGCACCGCGACCTGCCGTCGCTGATGCCCTATCTGCATCTGCCGGTGCAATCGGGCTCAAACCGCATTCTGAAGGCGATGAACCGCAGGCATACTGCCAAGGATTATCTGGCGCTGCTCGACCGCATCCGCGCCGCGCGCCCCGATATCGCGCTGTCGGGCGACTTCATCGTCGGTTTCCCCGGCGAGACGGAGGCCGATTTCGAGGCGACCATGGAACTGGTGCGCCAGGTGGGCTACGCCTCGGCCTTCTCGTTCAAATATTCGCCGCGTCCCGGCACGCCGGGGGCCGACATGCCTGACCACGTGCCGGAAACGGTCAAGGACGAGCGCTTGCAGCGCCTGCAGGCATTGCTGCTGAAACAACAGCAGGATTTCGGCTCGAGCCTGGTCGGCAGCACCATCGATACGCTGATCGAGAAGCCCGGCCGTCAGGCCGGCCAGAAGGTCGGCCGCTCGCCTTGGCTGCAGCCGGTTATTGTTGATGAAAAGGCCGGCGAAATCGGTGACATTATCAAGGTGCGAATCACGAAGACGGGCTACAACAGCCTGTTCGCCGAATTGGCCTGATGGTCTCGGCAGATGAGGAGAGACGGTTGAGCGCAGCGGAGCTGAAGAATCTGCCCCCGGTACCGGCATCCGGGGCTTCTGACATGGCGCACATCGTTCTGACTTTCGACAACAACAAGCTTGCCAGCGCCCTTTACGGCCAGTTCGACGAAAACCTCGCCCGGCTCGAGCAGAAGCTCGGCGTCGATATCCGTTCGCGCGGCAACCAGCTGACCATCAAAGGATCGGCGTCCGCCGCCGAACAGGCGCGCCGTGCCTTGGACAATCTCTACGGCATCCTGCAGAAAGGCGTCGATATCGGCCAGTCCGATGTCGACGGTGCCGTTCGCATGGCTATCGCCGCCGACGACCAGCTCACACTGCCGACACTGGAGCGCAAGGGCAAGGTTTCCGCCGCCCAGATCGCCACCCGCAAGAAGACGATCTATGCCCGTTCGCTCAACCAGGACGCCTATATGCGGGCGCTGGAGCGTTCGGAGCTGGTGTTCGGCATCGGTCCGGCCGGCACCGGCAAGACCTACCTGGCGGTGGCGCATGCGGCGATGCTGCTCGAGCGTGGCATGGTCGAGCGCATCATCCTGTCGCGGCCGGCAGTCGAAGCCGGCGAACGGCTGGGCTTCCTGCCGGGCGATATGAAGGAGAAGGTCGATCCGTATCTGCGCCCCCTCTACGACGCGCTCTACGACATGATGCCGGCCGACAAGGTCGAGCGCGCCATTGCGGCCGAAGTGATCGAGATCGCGCCGCTAGCCTTCATGCGCGGCCGCACGCTGGCGCATGCCGCGGTGATCCTCGACGAGGCGCAGAACACCACGCCGATGCAGATGAAGATGTTTCTCACCCGTCTCGGCGAGAATTCGCGCATGATCGTCACCGGCGATCCGACCCAGATCGATCTTCCTCCGAGCACCAAATCGGGCCTGGTCGAGGCTTTGCGTGTCCTTGACGGTGTTGCAGGCGCGGTAACCGTGCGCTTCAACGATGTCGACGTCGTTCGCCATCCGCTGGTGGCTGAAATCGTCAGGGCCTATGACCGGGACGCCAAGCTGGCGCGCGGCCTTGGCGCCGAGAATTGATGTGACGATGCAGCCTCATGCCTGAGGACAACACATCCGGCGGCGGGAGCCTTCCGGTTCCCGTCGAGATCGATATATCGATTGAAGCGGGCGGCTGGCCCGATGAAGCAAGCCTGACGCGGCTGGTCGATCGCGCGGTTGATGCCGCCTTTGCCGAGACCGGTGTGACGGGTCATTCCGAACTCAGCATTGTTTTTTCCGACGATGCCCATATCCGTACCTTGAATGCGGACTGGCGCGGCAAGGACAAGCCCACCAACGTCTTGTCTTTCCCGGCTTTTCCGCATGTGAATGGTGGCCCACTGCCGCCGATGCTCGGCGACATCGTGCTTGCCGCCGAAACCGTGGCGCGCGAAGCGGCACTGGAAGACAAGCCGCTGGAGAACCATATCTGCCATCTCGTCATCCATGGCCTGCTGCACCTCATGGGCCATGATCACGAGACCGACGCCGAGGCCGAGGAGATGGAAGCCATCGAGCGCGCCGCGCTTGCAAGGCTTGCCATTCCCGATCCCTACGCGTAACTAAAAAAGACCAATTGACCGGACGACGATGAACGACAAACCAGAGACTGCCGCCCGCCCCGACGCCGGCAGTGCGACCAAGGCTTCCGATACGTCGGAAGAGGGATCAAGTCCGAGTACCATTGCTGGCAGCGCTGTCGTCGAGCCGTCGCCTGCCGGTCCCTCCCTGTTCAACCGCGTGCTGGGCCTGTTCCGGCAACGCAACGGCACCAGCCTGCGCGAGGAGATCGCCGGCGCGCTCGCCGAGACGACGAGCGATGTCGAATCCTTCTCGCCTGGCGAGCGCGCCATGCTCAACAACATCCTGCGCCTGCGCGAAGTGCGCGTCGAGGACGTCATGGTTCCGCGCGCCGATATCGAGGCGGTCGAGATCGCCACGACGCTTGGTGACTTGCTTGGCATGTTCGAACAATCCGGCCATTCCCGCATGCCGGTCTATTCCGAGACGCTCGACGACCCGCGCGGCATGGTCCATATCCGAGACGTGCTGGCCCATATCACCAAGCTGGCGCGCGTCAGGAAGGGCCGCACGAGCCGCAAAACGCCCGTCGCCACGGTTCTTGATCTTGCCCAGGTCGACCTCGCGCGCACCATCGGCGAGCTCAATCTGATCCGCCAGGTCCTGTTCGTGCCGCCGTCGATGCTTGCTTCCGACTTGATGGGCCGCATGCAGACGACGCGCACGCAAATGGCCCTGGTCATCGATGAATATGGTGGCACGGACGGCCTCGTCTCGCTCGAGGACATCGTCGAGATGGTGGTCGGCGACATCGAGGACGAGCACGACGACGATGAGCCGATGATCACCCAGACCGGCGACGGCGTGTTCATCGTCGACGGCAAGGCCGAGATCGACGAGGTCGCCAAGATGATCGGCGAGGATTTCGCCGCGGGGGAACATGGCGAATATGTCGACACCATTGGCGGCATGATCTTCAACACGCTCGGCCGCGTGCCGGCGCGTGGCGAGGTGGTGCAGGCCATCCCTGGCTTCGAGTTCCATGTGCTCGATGCCGATCCGCGCCGCGTCAAGCGCGTGCGCATCGTGCAGAGCCAGAAGGGCGAGCGCCGCCGGCGCGCCACGGCGCGCACCGAACAGGCCTGAAAAGCTGCCGCGCAATGACAATCGAGGATCCGTTCAAGCATCCGGTCCTCGGTTCTGGCGTGTTCTACCGCGACCCGCGTGCGGCGCTGGATTGGCTCGAAGCGGCCTTCGGCTTCGAGCCCAGCATGGTGGTCCGCGATACCGGCGGGAAACTGATCCATGCCGAGATGCGGTTCGGGGATGGTTGTATCATCGTCGATTCTGAATGGGCCGATCATGTCGCGAGCCCCGCATCGGTCGGTGGCAAGAACACGCAGTCGGTCTATATCAGGCTGAAAGACGGCCTCGATGCGCATTGCGAGCAGGCCCGCGCGGCCGGTGCCGCCATAATCCAGGAACCGGCGGACCAGTTCTACGGCGAACGCCAGTATCGGGCGCGCGATCCCGAAGGCCATGTCTGGACGTTCACGCAGCCAATCCGTTCTGTTTCCCGTGAGGAGGCCGAGCGCCTGGGTGGCTTGCGCATCGAGGGTTGGCACCGGTAGAGCCATGGTCGGTCATGCGGCCGGCGTTTGGAGTGCAGGCCGCGGCCTGATAAATCTTGGCTCCTGATTCGCGCGACTCGGAAGTATTCATGGTGCGCCTTGCCGGCCGGATAATTCTGCTCTGGGGCTGGCGCCGCGCGCTCGTGGCCTTTCTCGCCGGAGCGCTGGCGGTGCTGGGCCAGGCGCCTTACGATTTCTTCGCCGCCTGTTTCATTTCGTTTCCGGTGCTGGTCTGGCTGCTCGACGGCGCGACCGGCGAAGCCTCCGGCAGCCTGGTCCGGCGCCTGCGGCCGGCTTTCGCCGTCGGCTGGTGGTTTGGCTTCGGTTATTTCCTCGCCGGCCTTTGGTGGATCGGCTCGGCGCTGCTGGTCGAGGCCGACGATTTTGCCTGGGCGCTTCCCTTCGCCGTGGTCGGCATTCCTTTCGCGCTCGCATTTTTCTATGGCTTCGCAACGATGGTCGCCCGCCTCCTGTGGAGCAGCGATATCGGCCGTATCGCTGCCCTTGCCTTCGGTTTTGCGCTGGCGGAGTGGCTGCGCGGCTTCCTGTTCACCGGATTTCCCTGGAATGCCATCGGCTACGCGGCGATGCCGGTCCCCCTTTTGATGCAAAGCGTCTCGGTGACCGGCATGATCGGCATGAACGCGCTCGCGGTTTTCCTTTTCGCACTGCCGGCGCTGCTGGCGGCGCGCCGGCATCTTCGGCTGGGCGCCGCCCTGTTTGTCCTGCTCGTCGCCGCCCATGCCGGCTTTGGCTATGTCAGGATCGCGGCCCCCGAAAAGCCGGCGGCGCGCAGTCTCGATGTCCGTATCGTCCAGCCGGCCGTCGACCTGTCGGAAAAGTGGGATGCCTCGGTGCGTGACCGCATCTTCGCCACCTTGCTGGGCCTGTCTTCCAAGGCGCCGGATCCAGGTCACGAAAGACCGCAACTGATTCTCTGGCCGGAAACCTCGGTGCCGTTCCTTTTCACCGAGCGCCCCGATGCCTTGACGGCGCTGGGCGACATGCTGGGCGACGGCCAGATGCTGATCGCTGGCGTCGTGCGCGAAGAGGGCGGCTCGGCGGCAAGCCCCGACAGCCGCTACTACAACTCCGTCGTGGCGATCAACGACAAGGGCGAGATCGCCGATGCCGTGGACAAGGTTCATCTGGTGCCGTTCGGCGAGTACCTGCCTTTTGCCGACCTGCTCGGCCGTTTCGGCATCGAACAGCTCGTCGCTGGGCCGATGACGTTCACGGCTGGCAACGAGCGTCATCCCATCACGCTGCCGGGTGGCATTCGTGCCCTGCCATTTATCTGTTATGAGGTGATCTTTCCCGATCTGGTGGCAGTTGACGCAACGTCAGCGCAGCTTATTGTGAACGTTACCAATGATGCATGGTTCGGCGACACGCCGGGACCGTATCAGCATTTCAGGCAGGCCCAGATTCGCGCGGTGGAGAACGGATTGCCCCTGTTGCGTGCTGCCAACAACGGCATCTCGGCCGTTGTCGACCCCCGTGGCCGCGTCGTCGATGCGCTGGCCATCGACGCGCGCGGGGCCATCGATGTGAAGGTTCCTGTTTCCGAACAGACGGTGATTTCGTCCCGTCAGCGGCGCATTAACGGAACGCTGATCATGTTGCTGTTTGCGCTGGGAGGGGTGCTGTTGAACGTAAGGCAAAGGCTACGGGTGAATTGACAGTTGGCACATTAGAAACTCATACTGTACCGCCTGAAAATTTCTCGAAGCCGGTGGATCGTTCTGTTGGGGCAGTCGCCTCCGGTTTTCTTTGGGCAGGAAAAAAATCACAAAGCCGAAAAAATTCGGCGAGGAAAAAATGACAGAAGAAAACAAGAAGAAACCGAATCCCATCGACATCCACGTTGGAAGCCGGGTCCGGCTTCGCCGCAATATGCTCGGAATGAGCCAGGAAAAGCTGGGCGAGAATCTCGGCATCACGTTTCAACAAATCCAGAAATATGAAAAGGGCACCAATCGCGTCGGCGCCAGCCGTCTGCAGGCGATAGCCTCCATACTCGGCGTGCCCGTCGCCTTCTTTTTCGAGGATGCGCCGGGCCAGGAGCTGACGGCCAACCGTGGTTTTGCCGAGGATAGCTCGATGGCTTTCGCCGTCGAATTCTGCGGCAGTCCCGAAGGGCTTCAGCTCAACCGGGCCTTTGTCAAGATCGCCGACGTCAAGGTGCGCCGCAGGATCATAGACCTGGTGAAATCGCTCGCCGAGGACGATCTCGACTGATCCGCGATGCGCTTCGCACCGGCGGCGTGCGCCGCCGGTGGCACAAGATATCGTCTCCGACATTCAGGCCAGACCGGCGGCAACGCTTGACGAGCAGCGCTTTGCCCCGCTAACACGTGGCGCGCCAAAATCGGCAGCCTGCCGATCGTTTTTCAAGAGGGGACACCCGTGACGCGGCAGAACTACTTCTTTACCTCGGAATCCGTTGCCGAGGGCCATCCCGACAAAGTCTGTGACCGGATCTCCGACGAAATTGTCGATCTGGTCTATCGTGAAGCCAAGAAGACCGGCATGGACCCGTGGAAAGTCCGTGTGGCCTGCGAGACGCTGGCGACCACCAACCGCGTCGTCATCGCCGGCGAGGTGCGCGTCCCCGAGACGCTCTTGAAGAAGGACAAGGCCGGCAACATCCTCAAGGATGCCGCGGGCCACCCGATCGTCAATCCGGCGAAGTTCAAATCCGTCGCCCGCAAGGCGATCCGCGAGATCGGCTACGAGCAGGCCGGCTTCCACTGGAAGACGGCCAAGATCGAGGTCCTGCTGCATGGCCAGTCGCCCGACATCGGCCAGGGCGTGGACAACGCGGCCGACCGTCAGGGCGAGGAAGGTGCCGGCGACCAGGGCATCATGTTCGGCTATGCCTGCCGCGAGACGCCTGACCTGATGCCGGCGCCGATCTACTACAGCCACAAGATCCTCGAACTCCTGGCCGCCGCCCGTCACGAGAACAATGGCGAGGCCGGCAAGCTTGGCCCCGATGCCAAGAGCCAGGTCACCGTTCGCTATGTCGACGGCAAGGCCGCGGAGGCGACGCAGATCGTGCTGTCGACCCAGCATCTCGATTCGAGCTGGGATTCCAAGAAGGTCCGCAAGGTCGTGGAACCCTATATCCGCGAGGCATTGGGCGACCTCAAGATCGCTGACGACTGCATGTGGTACATCAACCCGACCGGCAAGTTCGTCATCGGCGGTCCGGACGGCGATGCCGGCCTGACGGGCCGCAAGATCATCGTCGACACCTATGGCGGCGCGGCCCCGCATGGCGGCGGCGCCTTCTCCGGCAAGGACACCACCAAGGTCGACCGGTCGGCCGCCTATGCGGCGCGCTACCTGGCCAAGAACGTCGTGGCGGCGAAGCTTGCCGACCGCTGCACCATCCAGCTGTCCTACGCCATCGGCGTCGCGCAGCCGCTGTCGGTCTATGTCGACCTGCACGGCACCGGCAAGGTCGACGAGGCCAAACTCGAGGATGCCCTGCGCACCGTGATGGACCTGTCGCCTTCCGGCATTCGCCGTCATCTCGATCTCAACAAGCCGATCTACGCCAAGACGTCGTCTTACGGCCATTTTGGCCGCAAGGCTGGCCGTGACGGGTCTTTCTCCTGGGAAAAGACCGATCTGGCCAAGGCGCTCAAGGATGCTGTCGCGGCCTGAGGGCGGCGGCAGGACTTGCGCCAATCGATGCGTGACGGGGACAGGCCAAGCCGCACGACCGAAGCCTTCTTCGGCCGTCGGCGCGGCAAACCCGTTCGCCCGCAGCAAGCGGCGGCGCTGGAAAGCGGGCTTGGCGCCTATCGGCTCGATCTGACGGCTGAAGCCCCGTCGGATCCGCGGACCCTGTTCAAAACCGAGGTTTCGGCGGTTCGGCTCGAGATCGGCTTTGGCGGCGGTGAACATCTTCTGCATCGCGCGACCGAGGCGCCGACGATCGGCTTCATCGGCGTGGAGCCCTTCGTCAACGGCATGGCCAAGATGATGATGGCGGTGCGGGCAGCGCCGCTGGCCAATCTCAGGGTCTACGACGACGACGCCACCCAGTTGCTTGACTGGCTGCCGCCGTCCTCGCTCGACGGTATCGACCTTCTCTATCCCGACCCCTGGCCTAAGAAGAAGCACTGGAAGCGGCGTTTCGTCAGCCCGGTCAATCTCGACCGTTTCGCGCGCGTCCTGAAGCCGGGCTCAAAATTCCGCTTCGCGTCCGACATCGACACTTATGTGAACTGGACCTTGCTGCATTGCCGGGCGCATGGCGCTTTTGCGTGGCAGGCGGATGAGGCAGCCGACTGGCATCGTCCCTATGAGGGTTGGCCGGGTACACGCTATGAGGCCAAGGCCATTCGCGAGGGGCGCCGGCCGGCCTATCTTACCTTCATCAGGACGTAGGCGCTCCCGACCGTCGACGGCTCCGGCAACTTACCGGGAGCCGAATCGAATGCTCATCGCAGTCAGAAACGGCCGATCCTGTTGAATATGGCCGGGTCCATGCCGAGATTGCGCAGGTCGTCGGCTCGTGGCTTACGCCCGGCTTCCACGGCGCGCGATGCGGCAACGGCGCTGCCGAATGTGGTGAAGAGATCGCCCAAGGCGGAGAATATCCTGCGGTTGCTCATGATCTTGTCCTTCCGCGCGCCAGCGCGCGCCAATTCAATTCATTTGATGGCTAACAAATAAGAGCGCGACGCGGGCTCTCACAGGGGGATTGCCGCATGGCGGCCATGCGCCTGGAACAACCCTGAACCCACAGGCTTTTGTCCGGCCGGGACTGCGGACTTGAAACACCAGCCCGGATCGTTTATATCAGCCTCAAATTCTTGGTCGGTATGACGAAGAGTGGGTCCACCCGGTCCCGCTCTTTTTTATTACCTGCCGATAGGTTCGAAACGAACGACAGGCAATTGATGACTGCAACGGCAAGCGAAGGTGACGACCGCATCATCCGCGAAAGCGGCATCGATGCGCGCATTGCGCTGATCGTCCAGCCGGTGCTGCGCGGCATCGGCTTTCGCCTCGTGCGCGTGCATCTGTCCGGCCAGAACGGACTGACGCTGCAGATCATGGCCGAGCGTGAGGACGGCACCATGACCGTCGAGGATTGCGAAGAGGTCAGCCGCGCGGTGTCGCCGGCGCTCGACGTCGATGATCCGATCGAAAAGGCCTATCATCTCGAAGTTTCTTCGCCCGGAATCGATCGGCCCTTGGTGCGCAAATCGGATTTCGTGACCTGGACCGGTCATCTGGTGAAGATGGAGACTTCGGTCGTCGTCGCCGATCGCAAGCGTTTCAAGGGCAAGATCGCCGAGGCTGGTGAGAACGATGTGCTGATCGAGCGCGACAAGGCGGCCTATGGTGAGGAGCCGACGGTGCGCGTGCCCTACGATGCCATTGCCGATGTCCGGCTGATCCTGACCGACGACCTCATTCGCGAAGCGTTGTCGAAGGACAACAGGGCGCGCAAGGAAGCCAAGAGACGCCGCGGTGAACCGGACGACGATGTGTCCGAGGGTGCGGAACCGGACGTCACGGAAGAACACGAACAGGAAATTTGATTGAGCTGCCGGGCGCAAAGGTCCGGCGAACAGGCTCGGGAGAAAGAACATGGTTGTAAGCGCCAACAGACTTGAACTGCTGCAGATTGCCGATGCGGTCGCGCGTGAAAAGTCGATCGACAAGTCGATCGTCATCGCCGCCATGGCCGATGCGATCCAGAAGGCGGCGCGTTCGCGTTATGGTCAGGAGACCAACATCCGCGCCGACATCAACCCGAACACCGGGGAGATGAAGCTGCAGCGGCTGATGGAAGTGGTCGAGAAGGTCGACGATTACGCCACCCAGATCGCCATTTCCTCCGCCCGCGAGCGCAATCCCGACGCCCAGCTCGGCGATTTCATCGCCGAACAGCTGCCGCCGATGGATTTCGGCCGCATCGCCGCCCAGTCTGCCAAGCAGGTTATCGTGCAGAAGGTGCGCGAGGCCGAGCGTGACCGCCAGTACGACGAGTACAAGGACCGTATCGGCGAGATCGTCAACGGCACCGTCAAGCGCGTCGAATATGGCAACGTCATCGTCGATCTCGGCCGTGGCGAAGCGATCATTCGTCGCGACGAGCTGATTCCGCGTGAAAACTACAAATATGGCGATCGCGTCCGCGCCTATGTCTACGACGTGCGCCGCGAGCAGCGTGGCCCGCAGATCTTCCTGTCGCGCACCCATCCGCAGTTCATGGCCAAGCTCTTCACCATGGAAGTGCCTGAGATCTATGACGGCATCATCGAGATCAAGTCGGTCGCCCGCGACCCGGGCTCGCGCGCCAAGATCGCCGTCATCTCGCGTGATAGCTCGATCGATCCGGTCGGCGCCTGCGTTGGTATGCGCGGCAGCCGCGTCCAGGCCGTCGTCGGCGAATTGCAGGGCGAGAAGATCGACATCATTCCGTGGTCGCCTTCGGCCGCCTCCTTCATCGTCAATGCGCTGCAGCCGGCGGAAGTCGCCAAGGTCGTGCTCGACGAGGATGCGGAGCGCATCGAAGTGGTGGTTCCCGACGATCAGCTGTCGCTGGCCATCGGCCGCCGCGGCCAGAACGTGCGCCTTGCCTCGCAGCTCACTGGCTGGGATATCGACATCCTGACCGAGGCCGAGGAATCCGAGCGCCGTCAGAAGGAATTCGTCGAGCGCTCGGCGCTGTTCATGGAAGCGCTCGATGTCGACGAGATGGTCGGTCAGGTGCTGGCCTCCGAAGGTTTCACCAGCGTCGAGGAAGTCGCCTATGTCGATGCCGGCGAAATCGCCTCCATCGACGGCTTCGATGAGGATACCGCCTCTGAAATCCAGACCCGCGCCCGCGAATATCTGGAGAAGATCGAAGCCGAGCACGACGAGAAGCGCAAGGCGCTGGGCGTTTCGGATGATCTGCGCGAAATTCCAGGCGTCACCACCGCCATGATGGTGACGCTCGGCGAGGACGGCGTGAAGACGATCGAGGATTTCGCCGGCTATGCCGCCGACGACCTCACCGGCTGGAAGGAACGCAAGGACGGCGAGACCAAGGTCTATCCCGGCGTGCTGGCCAACCACGGCGTTTCGCGCGCCGATGCCGAGCAGATGGTTCTGGCCGCTCGCCTCAAGGCCGGCTGGATCACCGAGGACGAGCTTGCGGCCGAAGAAGAAACGGCTGACGAAGCCGTTGGTGCGTGAGGTGAAACCGCATCGCACACAACCCGCCCTTGGACGAGATGAACGATCGCACCTGCATCGTCACCCGAAAACAGGCCGAACCGGATGAACTGATCCGGTTCGTCGTCGGTCCGGATTCGGCCGTCGTTCCCGATCTCAAGCGAAATCTGCCCGGCCGTGGTTGCTGGGTGAGTGCCGACCGCCTACATATCGAGAAGGCGGCGGCCAAGAACCTTTTTGCCCGCGCCTTCAAGGCACAGGTGGTCGTACCGCCCGATCTCGGCGGCATGGTCGACGGGTTGCTCTCCAGATCCGCTCTAGGCATGCTGGGCCTTGCCCGCAAGGCAGGCGCGATTTCGCTGGGTGCCACCAAGGTGGAGAGCGCGGTGCGCGGCGGGCTGGCGCTTTTCGTGCTCCACGCGACCGAGGCATCCGACGACGGCGTACGCAAGATCAGCCAGGCGCGGCGGGCGACCGTCCATATTGGCGGCCCTTCCATCCTTGCCTACAAACTTTTCTCCGAGGCCGAGTTGAGCTTGGCATTGGGGGGTACAAATGTGATACATGCTGCCGTCCTCGCGGGAGACGCGGGTAAGGCGGTCCAGAAGCGCATGGTTGCGCTCGACCGATATCGGGGCGGAACCCCGGACGATCTTGCAATGCTTGCGGCCGTTGCTGACGAAGATGATGCTGCAGAGGATATGGAATGAACGATACGAAATCGGGCGACGACAAGACGTTGAGTGTTACACCGAAGAAGACCTTGACGCTGAAGCGCCCCGGCATGGAACAAGGCACTGTGCGCCAGAACTTCTCGCACGGCCGTACCAAGTCGGTCGTGGTCGAGACCAAGAAGCGCAAGTTCTCGCTGCCCGGCGATAAGCCGGAGCCGGTTGCCGCTCCGGCTGCGCCCGTCTTCACGCCGAAGCCGGCGGTCGTGGCGGCACCTGTCGTGCAGGAAGCGCCCAAGGCGCCGCCTCCGCCGCGGCCTCCGGTCGAGCGCAGCGGCATGGTGCTGAACGAATTGTCGCGCAGCGAAATGGACGCGCGCCGCAGGGCGCTCGAGGGCTCGAAGGTCCGCGAGGTCGAAGACCGTCAGCGCGCGGCCGAAGAGGCCAAGCGCCGCGCCGAGGACGAAGAGCGCCGCAAGCGCGAACGCGAGGACTCCGCGCGCCGCCAGGCCGAGGAAGAGGCACGGCTGCAGACCGAGGCCGAATCGCGCCGTCGCGCCGAGGAAGAGGCTCGCCGCCGCGCACCGCAAGCCGCTGAGTTGGCGACCGCCGACGAGGAGGAAGAGGTCAAGCCCAAGCGGGCGATCGCTGGTGCGCCGGTGCGCCGCCTGGTCACGCCCGAAGTGGCGCGCCCGGCCAAGCCGACCAAGAGCGAGGAAGACCGCCGCCGTGGCAAGCTGACACTGAATTCCGCGTTGTCCGACGAGGATGCGCGGGCCCGTTCGCTGTCGTCGATGCGTCGCCGCCAGGAAAAATTCAAGCGCGCGATGCACAATGAGCCGCGCGAAAAGGTCATGCGCGAAGTGATCCTGCCCGAGACCATCACCATCCAGGAACTGGCGCAGCGCATGTCCGAGCGTGCTGTCGACCTGGTCAAGTACTTCATGAAGCAGGGCCAGATCCTGAAGCCGGGCGACGTCATCGACGCCGACACGGCCGAGCTGGTGGCCACCGAATTCGGCCACACGGTTCGCCGCGTCGCCGAGTCCGACATCGAGGAAGGCCTGTTCAACATCGCCGACCGTCCGGAAGACCTCGTGTCGCGTCCGCCGGTCGTCACCATCATGGGCCACGTCGACCACGGCAAGACGTCGCTGCTCGATGCCATCCGCAACGCCAATGTCGTTTCCGGCGAGGCCGGCGGCATCACCCAGCATATCGGCGCCTATCAGGTCGAGAAGAACGGTCAGAAGATCACCTTCATCGACACGCCCGGCCACGCCGCCTTCACGGCCATGCGTGCCCGTGGCGCCCAGGCGACCGACATCGCCATCCTGGTGGTTGCGGCCGACGACAGCGTCATGCCGCAGACGATCGAATCGATCAGCCATGCCAAGGCGGCCGGCGTTCCGATCATCGTGGCGATCAACAAGATCGACAAGCATGACGCCGATCCGCAGAAAGTGCGCTCGGAACTCTTGCGCCACGAGGTCTTCGTCGAATCGATGGGCGGTGAGGTGCTGGACGTCGAAGTGTCGGCGACCAAGGGCACCAATCTCGACAAGTTGCTCGAAGCGATCCTGCTGCAGGCCGAAATCCTCGACCTCAAGGCCAACCCCGACCGCACCGCCGAAGGTGTCGTCATCGAGGCGCAGCTCGACAAGGGCCGTGGTCCCGTCGCCACCGTGCTGGTGCAGACCGGCACCTTGATGCCGGGCGACATCCTCGTCGCCGGCAACGAATGGGGCCGTGTGCGCGCGCTCGTCAACGATCGCGGCGAGCAGATCAAGGAAGCGCCGCCGGCGATGCCGGTCGAGGTGCTCGGCCTTCAGGGAACCCCGCAGGCCGGCGACCGCTTCGCGGTGGTCAACAACGAGGCCCGCGCCCGCGAGATCACCGAATATCGCCAGCGTCTGGCACGCGAGAAGGCGGTGGCCAGGCATGCCGGCCAGCGTGGCTCGCTCGAACAGATGATGTCGCAGTTGCAGACGAGCGGGCTGAAGGAATTCCCGCTGGTCATCAAGGGCGACGTGCAGGGTTCGATCGAAGCGATCAATGCTGCCCTGGACAAGCTCGGCACCGACGAAGTGCGTGCGCGCATCGTTCATTCCGGCGCCGGCGCCATCACCGAAAGCGACGTCTCGCTGGCGGAAACGTCCGGCGCGGCGATCATCGGCTTCAACGTGCGCGCCAATGTGCAGGCGCGTGCCGCGGCCGCGGCCGCGGGCATCGAGATCCGCTACTACTCGATCATCTACAACCTGGTGGATGATGTGAAGGCGGCTCTGTCGGGCCTGCTGTCGCCGGAGCGTCGCGAGACCTTCATCGGCAATGCCGAGATCCTCGAGATCTTCGACATCACCAAGGTCGGCAAGATCGCCGGCTGCCGTGTCACCGAGGGCAAGGTCGAGCGTGGCGCGGGCGTGCGCCTGATCCGCGACAACGTGGTCATCCACGAAGGCACGCTGAAGACCCTGAAGCGCTTCAAGGACGAGGTTTCGGAAGTCCCGGGCGGCCAGGAATGCGGCATGGCCTTCCAGAACTACGAAGACATGCGCGTCGGCGACATCATCGAGTGCTTCCGCGTCGAGATGGTGACCCGCACACTCTGAGTTCGAGTGGCTCGTCGATATTGGGCGGTGGTCGAAAGACCGCCGCCTTGGTGCTATTGAGAATGACCGTTTGAGACATGCGGCACGGTCCTATCCCGCGCCTCACGCTTTCAGGATTGAGAAAAATGCCCCGTTCCACAACATCAAGCCCATCCCAGCGCATGCTGCGCGTCGGCGAGCAGGTGCGCCATGCACTCTCCGAAACCTTGCAGCGCGGCGAAATCATCGACCCGTTGATTGAAAATTCGGTCGTTTCGGTCTCGGAAGTGCGCATGTCGCCCGATCTCAAGATCGCCACCGCCTTTGTTTCTCCGCTCGGCGCCAAGGATGCCAACGCGGTGATCGAGGCGCTGAACAAGCATGCCAAGTTCGTGCGTGGCCGCGTCTCCGGCGCGCTCAGGCAGATGAAATACATGCCGGAATTCCGCTTCCGGCTCGATACCTCCTTCGACAATTTCGCCAGGATCAACGACCTGCTGAAATCGCCCGAAGTGGCGCGCGATCTGGATACCGACGACAACAAGGAAGAAGAATGATGGCGCGTCGCGGCAAGAAGAAGGGCCGGCCGGTCTCCGGCTGGGTGGTGCTGGACAAGCCGGTCGGCATGGGCTCGACCGAAGCCGTCTCCAAGATCAAATGGCTGTTCCAGGCCGAAAAGGCCGGCCATGCCGGCACGCTAGACCCTCTTGCCTCCGGCATGCTGCCGATCGCGCTCGGCGAAGCCACCAAGACCGTGCCCTACGTGCAGGACGGCGCCAAGATCTACCGCTTCACCGTTGCCTGGGGCGATGAGCGCTCCACCGACGATCTTGAAGGGCCGGTGACGAAGAGCTCCGACCTGCGTCCGGCGGAAGCCGAGGTGCGGGCGCTGCTGCCGAAATACACCGGCGTCATCATGCAGACGCCGCCGCAATTTTCGGCGATCAAGATTGCGGGCGAGCGCGCCTACGACCTCGCCCGCGAAGGCGAGATGGTCGACATACCGCCGCGTGAGATCGAGATCGGCCGGCTCGATATTGTCGAGCACAAGCCGGACCAGACGATTTTCGAAGTCGAATGCGGTAAGGGCACCTATGTGCGTTCGCTGGCCCGCGACATGGGCCGCGACCTCGGCTGCTTCGGCCATATCAGCGAGCTGCGCCGGGTCGAGGTCGAGCCGTTCACGCCAGAGGACTTCGTCACCATTGCCGAACTCGAGGCCGCCCGCTTCGGCGCCACTGGCGATGAGAATTCGGAAGCGGCCGACGACGCCGAACCGGCAGACGCGGTGGCCAAGCCGGTCGACTTCAGCGCCATCGACACGCTTCTGGTGGACACCTCGGCTGCCCTCGACTGCCTGCCGCAGATCGCCATCAGCGATGACGCGGCGACAAAGATCCGCCTCGGCAATCCTGTCATCATTCGTGGCCGTGACGCACCTGTGGAGGCCGAAGAGGCCTGCGCGACGTCTCGCGGCAAGCTGGTCGCCATCGGCGCGATCGAGCAAGGCATGTTCAAGCCCAAGCGGGTCTTTGCCGGGTGATGCCACTCATCTAATGTCGGCACGACATCGCGGCAGAGGGGCTCCATGGCAAAGGCTGACACGGTCAAGAAGCGCGCGCCGGTGAAGACGAGGCGGCCGCCTGTCGGCGCCTCGCCCGGTACGCTGATCGCCGATCCGGCGGCGCGGCGCTCCGAATTGCGGCTGACCTTGATCTCGCCGCAGAAATTCAAGACCATCGAGAATGCCAGCATCGACGATGTCAAGGCCAATTGCCGGAAATGGCCCGTCATCTGGCTCGACTGCACCGGCCTCGCCAACATCCAATTAATCGAGGAGATCGGCCGCATCTTCAGCCTGCATCCGCTGGCGCTGGAGGATGTTGTCAACACCGGCCAGCGGCCGAAAGTCGACTTCTTCGAGGATCACGCCTTCGTCGTCGTGCGCATGATCGACGATGTCACGTCGCATCGTTACGAGCAGATCGCTCTCTTCCTCGGCGAGAACTTCGTCGTCACCTTCCAGGAGCGCGAGGGCGATCCCTTCGATCCCGTGCGCAAGCGTATCGAGAGTTCGGCGCCCAACCGCTTGCGCACACGCGGCGCCGACTATCTCGCCTACGCGCTGATCGACGCCATCGTCGACAGCTATTTTCCGCCGATCGAGGCTGCCGGCGACCTGGTCGACAGCATCGAGGACCAGATGCTGCATTCGACGCACAAGCACCAGATGCGGCAGCTGCACGAATTGCGGCGCGATGCCAATGTCCTCAAAGGCGTGCTGTGGCCGATGCGCGATGCGCTGGCGACGCTGATTCGCAACGACGTGTCCTATGTCAGGGCTGAAACCAAGGTCTTCCTCAACGACACGCTCGACCATTCGCTCAGGCTGATCGAGCTGGTCGAGACCCAGCGCGACATGCTGACCGGGCTGATCGAGATGCACCTGTCGCTGAGCCAGGCGCGCACCAACGACGTCATCTCTTACCTCACCATCGTCTCGGTCATCTTCATGCCGCTCACCTTCCTGGTCGGCGTCTGGGGCATGAACTTTAGTCCCGACGCCTCGCCATGGAACATGCCGGAGCTGCGATCCTACTATGGTTATCCGGCGGCACTTGTCTTCATGCTGCTCGTCGCTATCGGGCTGATCGCCTTCTTCAGATGGAAGAAGTGGCTTTAGCCACGGCGAAAGGCTTCTTTCATGCCGCAAAAGCCGCGACAAAGCCGGCTTGTGAATTGGGCTGGTGTTTTTCGGGGAATTGCACTATATGCGCCGCAGCATAGCGCCTTGACGCTTTGCATGCACGGCCCCTGCTGGACGACATCCCGGCTGTGGGCGACCCGTTTCCTCAAACAGATAAGGAAAAACACGATGTCGATTACTGCCGAGCGCAAACAGGAATTGATGGGTGAATTCGCAACCGCCAAGGGCGATACCGGGTCTCCGGAAGTCCAGGTGGCCATCCTTTCCGAGCGCATCAAGAACCTGACCGACCATTTTAAGGACCACAAGAAGGATAACCATTCCCGCCGTGGTCTGCTCGCTCTCGTGTCCCAGCGCCGCAGCCTGCTTGATTATCTCAAGCGCAAGGACGACGCGCGCTATCAGACACTGATCGAGAAGCTCGGTCTGCGCCGTTGACGAATTGACCGGCGGACTTTCTTCGGAAAGTCCGCCGGTCACGCATTCTGCCAGCCGTGTCGGCTGGCCAGACCCGGTTTCGAGCGTGCAGAGGGCCACTCGAAACCGCCCATGGACGGTCATGGGGCAGGATTGCAGGACGCTCGTGCGCGCTCGTCGCGCCTAAATCATCCGAGCTTCCCGTTGTCTTGCCCGTGGCTGCCCGAGAAAGGAAGCCAGGGAAAGGGCATCCGCGCACCGTGAAACGGCGCGCCCCTTTCCGCTTATTAAGGACAAGACATGTTCAATCACCACAAAGTGGAAATCGAATGGGGCGGCCGTCCGCTCATCCTGGAAACCGGCAAGATCGCGCGCCAGGCCGATGGCGCTGTGCTCGCCACTTATGGCGAGACCAAGGTGCTGGCCACCGTCGTTTCGATGAAGGAGCCGAAGCCCGGCCTCGATTTCTTTCCGCTGACCGTCAACTACCAGGAAAAGACCTATGCCGCCGGCAAGATCCCGGGCGGCTATTTCAAGCGTGAAGGCCGTCCGAGCGAAAAGGAAACGCTGGTTTCCCGCCTCATCGACCGCCCGATCCGCCCGCTCTTCGCCGACGGCTACAAGAACGACACGCAGATCGTCGTCACCGTCGTGCAGCACGATCTCGAAAATGATCCGGACATCCTGTCGATCGTCGCCACCTCGGCGGCCCTGACGCTCTCCGGCGTTCCGTTCATGGGCCCGGTCGGCGGCGCCCGCGTCGGTTACATCAACGGCGAATATGTGCTGAACCCGCATGTCGATGAGATGCAGGAATCCAAGCTCGACCTCGTTGTCGCCGGCACCGCCGACGCCGTGCTGATGGTCGAGTCGGAAGCCAAGGAACTTGGCGAAGAGCTGATGCTCGGCGCCGTCATGTTTGGCCACAAGGGTTTCCAGCCGGTCATCGACGCCATCATCAAGCTGGCCGAAGTTGCAGCCAAGGAACCGCGCGACTTCACCGCGCCGGATTATTCCGCGCTTGAGGCCGAGATGCTGAAGATCGTCGGCGACGAGCTCAGCAATGCCTACAAGAACGTCGACAAGCAGAAGCGTTACGCCGCGGTCGACGCCGTCAAGGCGAAGGTCAAGGCCGCGTTTGCCCCCGCTGAAGGCGAGGACGCAAAGTACACCTCCGAACAGATCGGCTCGGTGTTCAAGGAGCTCCAGGCCAAGGTCGTGCGCTGGAACATTCTCGACACCGGCTCGCGCATCGATGGCCGCGACCTCAAGACGGTTCGCAAGATCGTTTCCGAAGTCGGCGTCCTGCCGCGCACCCATGGTTCGGCGCTGTTCACCCGCGGCGAGACCCAGGCGCTGGTCGTCGCCACGCTCGGCACCGGCGAGGACGAGCAGTATGTCGATTCCCTGACCGGCATGTACAAGGAGAAGTTCCTCCTTCACTACAACTTCCCTCCCTATTCCGTCGGTGAGACCGGCCGCATGGGTTCGCCGGGCCGCCGCGAAATCGGCCACGGCAAGCTCGCCTGGCGCGCCATCCGTCCGATGCTGCCCTCCGCTGACCAGTTCCCCTACACGCTGCGCGTCGTCTCGGAGATCACCGAGTCCAACGGTTCGTCGTCGATGGCCACCGTCTGCGGTACCTCGCTGGCGCTGATGGATGCCGGCGTGCCGCTGGCCAAGCCGGTTGCCGGCATCGCCATGGGCCTGATCAAGGAAGGCGAGCGCTTCGCCGTGCTCTCCGATATCCTTGGCGACGAAGATCATCTCGGCGACATGGACTTCAAGGTCGCCGGCACCGAAGGCGGCATCACCTCGCTGCAGATGGACATCAAGATCGATGGCATCACCGAGGAGATCATGAAGATCGCCCTTGGCCAGGCCAAGGACGGCCGCCTGCACATCCTCGGCGAAATGGCCCATGCCCTGACCGGCGCCCGTCCCGAACTCGGCGAGTTCGCACCGCGCATCGAGGTCATGCACATCCCGACCGACAAGATCCGCGACGTCATCGGTTCGGGCGGCAAGGTCATCCGCGAGATCGTCGAGAAGACCGGCGCCAAGATCAACATCGAGGACGACGGCACGGTCAAGATCGCTTCCTCGAACGCCAAGGAGATCGAGGCGGCCAAGAAGTGGATCCACACCATCGTCGCCGAGCCGGAAGTCGGCGAAATCTACGAAGGCACGGTCGTCAAGACCGCCGACTTCGGCGCCTTCGTCAACTTCTTCGGTCCGCGTGACGGCCTCGTCCACATCTCGCAGCTCGCCAACGACCGGGTCGCCAAGACCTCGGACGTCGTCAAGGAAGGCGACAAGGTCTGGGTGAAGCTGATGGGCTTCGACGAGCGCGGCAAGGTTCGCCTGTCGATGAAGGTCGTCGACCAGGCCACCGGCAAGGAAATCGCCCGCGACAAGAAGACCGAAGGCGAAGAAAACGCCGCCTGATCGGTCCGACGGAAAAAGGAGGCGGGCGCGGCTTAGGTCGCGCCCGTTTTTTTATGGAGCACGGCTATGTCCGCTGAAGCGCTGAAGACGCTTTTTTACCCGTTCGAGGCCGAGGCTCTTTCCTTGCCGCGGCAGGGCCAGCGCGTTCTCTTCCTTGGCGCCGAACCCGGCCTGCGCCTGCCGCCGGCTTTCGAGGCTACGCTCAATCTCGTACAGGGCTTCCGGCCGTATTTCCGTGCGTTGCAGGCGGCCGGCTTCACGGTCACGCCGCAATCGGCCGGTGACGGTTTTGATGCCGCGTTGGTGCTCGCCGGCCGCCATCGCGGCCAGAACGAATTGCGCATCGCCGAGGCTATGGAGCGCGTGGCAGAGGGCGGATTGATCGTCATTGCCGGTGGCAAGGAGGATGGCATTGCCAGCCTGCGCAAGCGTGTTGGCGATCTTGCGCCGCTCGATGGCCACATGCCGAAATATCACGGCATTGCCTTCTGGCTGCGCCGCCCGGCTGACATGCAGGCCGCCGCCGTACTTCGCACCGCCAATCCCGCCTTGCTGGTTGGGGACCGGTTCCACACCGCGCCCGGCATGTTCTCCTTCGATCGCGTCGATGCCGGCTCGAAACTGCTGGTCGACAACCTGCCCGGCGATCTGCGTGGCAGCGCGGCCGATTTCTGTGCCGGCTGGGGCTATGTGGCGGCGGAGATGGCCGCCCGCTCGCCGGGCTTGTCGGCGCTCGATCTATACGAGGCCGATTTCGACGCGCTGGAGGCGGCCAGGGGCAATCTCGGTAACACAATGGCACAGGGCTTCTTCTGGACGGACCTGCTCGCCGAGCCTGTGGAGCGCCGCTACGACGTCATCGCCATGAACCCGCCCTTCCATCGCAGCCGTGCGGCGGAGCCTGAGATTGGTGCCGGCATGATCCGCGCGGCAGCCAAGGCCCTGAAGCCCGGCGGACGCCTGTTCATGGTCGCCAACCGGCAGCTTCCTTACGAAGCCGTCCTGTCAGCGGCCTTCGCCAGCCACGCAGAGCTTGCTCGTGACGGCATGTTCAAGGTGTTTTCGGCGCGCCGCTGAGGCAACGGCGGGAGCCATGGCGCTCAATGGAGGTTGGCGACTCGCCTGGTATCTTCGGCCGCATGGCCACCGATACTGGCCGTGAGCGGTGCTGGCCGGCCGAAGAGGTAGCCCTGCACCACCTCACAGCCGGCGGCCCTGAGCAGCGTCGCCTGGCTTTCGGTCTCGACGCCTTCGGCGATGATGCTGACGCCGAGCGCCCGCGACAGCCCGACGATGGTCGACACGACGGCGCCGGAGCTGGCGTCGGTATCGATGCGGCTGATGAAGGAACGATCGATCTTCAGCTTGCCGAACGAGAAGTCGATCAGATAGCTGAGGTTGGAATAACCGGTGCCGAAATCATCGACGGCGACCGAGATGCCCATCTCGGCAAGCTCTTTCAGGATGGCGGCCGCGCGGTCGCGGTCCTGCATCATCGCCGTCTCGGTGACTTCCAGCTCCAGCCGTGACGGCTTGATGCCCGTGGTCCGCATCGTGTCGCGTACAAGGCCGACAAAGTCCTTGGTCATGAACTGGACCGGCGAGATGTTGACGGCGACGAAACAGTCGTCCGGCAGATGGCGGGCATCGCTGCAGGCCTTGCGCAGCACCCATTCGCCGATCGGGTTGATCATGCCGGTCTCCTCGGCGATCTGGATGAACTCCATCGGCGGGATCATGCCGCGTTCGGGATGCTGCCAGCGGATCAACGCCTCGTAGCCGACGATGCGGCCGGTCGGGAGGTCGAGCTGCGGCTGGTAGTGCAGGTCGAAATCACCGCGTTCAAAGGCGCTGTGCAGCTCGGATTCGACCCACTGGCGATGGTCGGCCACGCGTCCCATCTCGCTGTCGAAGACCGACCAGTTGCCAACTCCGCTCGCACGCGCATTCTGCAGCGCCAGGTTGGAGCGCCGCAGGATGAGGACCGGATCGACACCGTCCTTGGGCATCGCCACGATGCCGACCGACAGGCTCACCGATTGCTGGTGGCTGCTGAGTTCATACGGCTCCATCATTTCGTCGATGAGCCTCTCGACCATGCTTTCCAGGGTTCCCTGGATCAGATGGTCCGGGAGCAGCACCGCGAACTCGCCGGCCCCGATGCGTCCGATCGGCGCGCGCGCGGGCACGCAGCTGTGCAGCCGCTTGGTGAAGGCGCGGATCAGTTCGTCGCCCTGGGTGTAGCCGATCGCGTCGTTGATCTGCTTGAACCGGTCGATGTCGATGTCGATCAGGAACACCGGTTCCCCGGTACGGCTTGTCGCGCATGCCGCCTCGGCGATCTTGCCGACCATGGCCGGCCGCGCCAGCAGTCCGGTCAGCTTGTCGAAATGGGTTTCGTTGAAGACGAAATCCGCCGATTCATCGATGCCTGCGAAGAAGGACATTGCCGCCACCGATGCCGCAAGCGCGCAAAGCGCGGCCATGATCGCGACCATCATGTCAGCTGATATGCCGGCAAACCCCTCGCCGAGACCGTGCTTCAGGCCCCAGATGCCGAGGACGAAACTGCCAATGCCCGAACTTGCTATCGTGAGCAGTCGGAACACTGGCGTTCGCTTCGGGTTGCTGACGGCAGGCATGAAAAGGTCCCCAGGTCGGAGACCCTATAGCGGAAACCCTCTTAAAATGAGTTTCCGCGAATGCATTCAATTTTACTGGAGAGGATTATTTTCTTGGCTGGGAAAGGACCTGCTTGACGGGACCGCTCTTCAGTCACCGCCGCCATCCGTCTGCTTCAATTCATCGAGCGTCGGCATCGAGACGATATGGTAGCCGGAATCGACATAGTGGATTTCGCCGGTGACACCGGAAGCGAGGTCGGACATGAGATAGAGCGCGGAGCCGCCAACCTCGTCGATCGTCACGGTCCGGCGCAACGGCGAATTGCGCTGCTGGTAGGAGAACATGTGGCGGGCGTCCGAAATGCCGGCGCCGGCCAGTGTGCGCACCGGACCGGCCGAGATGCCGTTGACGCGGATGCCGCGTGGACCGTAGTCATTGGCGAGGTAGCGCACGCTGGCCTCGAGCCCGGCCTTGGCGACGCCCATGACATTATAGTTCGGCATGACGCGGACCGAGCCGGCATAGGTCAGCGTGACCATCGAGCCGCCGGCAGTCATCAGCGGCGCTGCATTGCGCGCCACCTCGGTGAAGGAATAGCAGGAGATCACCATGGTGCGGACGAAATTGTCCCGGCTGGTGTCGGCATAGAGGCCCTTCAACTCGTTCTTGTCGGAAAAGCCGATGGCATGGACGACGAAGTCCAACCCGCCCCATTCCTTGCCAAGCGTCTCGAACGTGGCGGCGACCGAAGCGCTGTCCTCGACGTCGCAGGGAACGACCAGCGAAGCGCCGAGCTTGTCGGCGAGCGGCTTGACCCGGCGGCCGAAAGCGTCGCCCTGGTAGGTGAAGGCGAGTTCCGCCCCATGTTCGGATAATTTCCGGGCTATGCCCCAGGCGATCGAATGATCGTTGGCGACACCCATGACAAGCCCGCGCTTGCCCTTCATCAATCCGTCCATGGCCGGCAATCCTTATGTAAAACTTGGCCCTATGCGGAATAGCGCTGGAAAACGAGCGTTGCGTTGGTGCCGCCGAAACCGAAGGAATTCGACAGAACGGTGTCGATCGCGGCGTTGTCGATGCGCTTGCGCACGATCGGCATGCCCTCGAATTCCGGATCGAGCGTCTCGATATGGGCGCTTTCTCCGATGAAGCCGCCTTGCATCATCAGGATCGAATAGATGGATTCCTGCACACCGGCCGCGCCCAGGGAATGGCCGGTCAGCGATTTCGTCGACGTGATGAACGGCATCTTCTCGCCGAACACTTCACGGATCGCGCCCATTTCCTTGGAATCACCGACCGGGGTCGAGGTGCCGTGGGTGTTGATGTAGTCGACCGGCGTGGAGACCGTCGCCAGCGCCTGGCGCATGCAGCGAACCGCGCCTTCGCCCGAGGGCGCCACCATGTCGTAGCCGTCCGACGTCGCGCCATAGCCGACGATCTCGGCGTAGATCTTGGCGCCGCGCGCCTTGGCGTGTTCCAGCTCTTCCAGCACCAGCACGCCGGCGCCGCCGGCGATGACGAAGCCGTCGCGATTGGCGTCATAGGCGCGCGATGCGGTGGAGGCCCTGTCGTTGAACTTCGACGACATGGCGCCCATGGCGTCGAACAGGTCCGACATCGTCCAGTCGAGATCCTCGTGGCCGCCGGCAAAGACCATGTCCTGCTTGCCCCACTGGATCAATTCGTAACCATTGCCGATGCAATGCGCCGAGGTCGAGCAGGCCGACGAGATCGAATAGTTGACGCCATGGATCTTGAACCAGGTGGCCAGCGTCGCCGACGCGGTCGACGACATCGCCTTCGGCACCGCGAAGGGACCGATGCGCTTGGGGCTGCCGTTCTTGAGCGTGGTCTCGGCGGCCTCGACGATGGTGCGGGTGGAAGGACCGCCCGAACCCATGACGATGCCGGTGCGCTCGTTGGTGATGTCGCTCTCGCCGAGGCCTGCATCTGCGATCGCCTGGTCCATGGCAACGTGATTCCAGGCCGCGCCCTGGCTCAGGAAGCGCATCGCGCGGCGGTCGATCATGGCGGAAGGGTCGAGCGTCGGCGCGCCCCAGACCTGGCAGCGGAAGCCATGCTCCGCGAAGGAATCGGAAAAGCTGATGCCGGATCTGGCGTCATGCAGCGAGGTCTGCACCTCATTGGCATTGTTGCCGATCGACGACACGATGCCGAGGCCTGTGACTACGACACGTCTCATTCGCAACTCCTTCCAGGGATGCTGGCCAGTGTGCGGGCCAGGGCTGCGGTCAAGCGACCGCCGACTGCTTTGACAGACCGACCTTCAGGTCCGTCGCCGCGTATATGGGCTCACCATCCGCCTTCATCCAGCCATCAGCGATGCCGAGCACCAGCCGGCCGCGCATTACACGCTTGAAATCCACGCCATACTCCACCTTCTTGACCGATGGCGTGACCATGCCCTTGAACTTGACCTCTCCGGTCGACAGCGCCATTCCCTTGCCGGGTTCGCCGAGCCAGCCGAGATAGAAGCCTGTCAATTGCCACAGGGCGTCCAGGCCGAGGCAGCCAGGCATGATCGGATTGCCGATGAAATGGCAGGCAAAGAACCACAGGTCGGGCTTGATATCGAATTCGGCGCGGATGAAACCCTTGTCGAAGGCGCCGCCGGTCTCGCTGACTTCGGTGATACGGTCGAACATCAGCATCGGCGGGTAGGGCAGCTGGGCATTGCCCTCTCCGAACAGCTCGCCGCGGGCGCAGGCCAGCAATTCTTCGTAGTCGTAGCTGGATTTCGAACCCGCCATCAATTTCTCCCCATATCGTCCGGGCGGTAGCGCGCCCTTGTCGTTGGTGTCCTAACACAATCTGTTTCAGGCCGGAAACCGGCGTTTGCGCTTAACCCGCCAGTCTGCCCGGGTCAATGCGCGCTATTGATCGCATTCGGGCGACAGAATATATGTCAACCGGGGTCCGGGTTCGGCATATATTCATTTTTTTGCCACTCTGGGCGTGTCTTGAAGCGGGACTGTGAGCTTGGAAGACCAGATGGACCGGGGCTGCCGGAAGGAAAATGTCGCTGTGGACAAGCGGGTACGTGAAGCCGGCCTGAGGCCGACGCGTCAGCGCATTGCGCTGGCCGACCTGCTTTTCGCCAAGGGCGACCGCCATTTGTCGGCTGAGGAACTGCACGAGGAGGCGCAGGCCGCCGGCGTGCCGGTGTCGCTGGCCACCGTCTACAACGCGCTTCACCAGTTTACCCAGGCGGGGCTGCTGCGTATCCTCGCCGTCGAAGGTTCCAAGACCTATTTCGACACCAATACCTCCGATCACCACCATTTCTATATCGAAGGCGAAAACAGGATTTTCGACATCGCCAACGGCCCGGTCACGGTCACCAACCTGCCGGACCCGCCCGAGGGCATGGAAATCGCCAATGTCGATATCGTGGTGAGGCTGCGTCCCAAGCGTCCGGAATGACCGGCGAAGCCGGAACAATCGGTGTGGGATGAAACCCTTGGATTGGATAGTGCGGCTCGAATGGGCCGTCGTGGCGGTTGCCGCAATCGTCTTCTATGGCGCGACGGGCGTTTCCTGGTGGCTTTTCGCGTTGCTCATCCTGGCGCCGGACCTGTCGATGCTGGGTTATCTCGGTGGACCTCGCATCGGCGCCCTTGCCTACAACGCCTTGCACATTCTGATCGTACCGGTGCTTCTGCTGCTTGCCGGGCATCTCGCCGGCAGTGCGGTCGGCAGCGCCATCGCACTGATCTGGATCGCTCATATCGCAATCGACCGTGCACTGGGTTACGGCTTGAAGCTGTCAACGGGGTTTCAGGACACCCATCTTGGCCCTATCGGGCGCAAACGCGAGACGTTCAGTCCTTGACCCGCTCGCCCGGATAGGCGCCCCAGACGACCGACTGGGCAAGCCAGCCGGTGTGGCCGTCGAGCGTCATTTCGCACCATTGGCCGTCGCAGGACTTGATCGTGCCCATAACGCCCGGTTCGACGATCGCCACCACCCTGGCATCCTTGTCGGGACCTTTCAGAAGATTGACCTGGCCGCCCTTGCCGCGCTGCCAGGGCGCGATGATCGCCGTGCGCCGGCCCGACAGCAGCGACTGGTTGATCCATCCTTCCGAGCCATCGGCGTCGCGCACGCGCCGCCACGTATCGAACTCCTGGATGATCTCCATCGGCAGGCCAGCCTTCATATACATCCAGTCGACCGAATAGTTGGCGCCGGGGCCGACGCGCGAGTTGACGCGGCCGGATTTCAGGCTGACGAATCGCGGCAGCGGCAGCCCGCTCGGTCCGAGCGTGATGGCGCTCTGGGCAGGGGCGGCCGCGCTCTGCGCGCCGGCAAGCGGAGAATAGAGGAGAGCGCCGAGAAATGCTGCGCTGAGGGCCAGGCGAAGCGACGCGAAACCAGACACTTTCGTTCCTTTCGGCGCCGGCCCGACGGCTGCGGCACCCCTTTTTCTTTGTCTTCGGCGGCACCGCTTGTTACATGGGTAAAATCGGCTACCGCGACCAGCTTTCAGTTTCGCCGGTCTTGGTTAAAGAGGTCTCAACGAGGGAAACAATGCCAGGCAAAAAGAAGCCTCTCGTGGTCATCACGCGAAAGCTGCCCGACCCGGTCGAGACCCGCATGCGCGAGCTGTTCGACGCAAGGCTGAATGTCGAGGACCGGCCGATGACGCAGCCGGAACTGGTCGCCGCGGTCAAGGAAGCCGACGTGCTGGTGCCGACCGTGACCGACCACATCGATGCCGCATTGATCGCCCAGGCCGGCGACAACCTCAAGCTGATCGCCAATTTCGGCAACGGCGTCGACAAGATCGACGTGGCGGCGGCGGCCAAGAAAGGCATCACCGTCACCAACACGCCCAACGTGCTCACCGAAGATACCGCCGACATGACCATGGCATTGATGCTGGCTGTGCCGCGCCGGCTGGCGGAAGGCGCCAACGTGCTCACGGGCGACAAGAAATGGGCCGGCTGGTCGCCGACCTGGATGCTTGGCCGGCGCATCTGGGGCAAGCGGCTCGGCATTGTCGGCATGGGCCGCATCGGCACCGCCGTTGCCAGGCGGGCCAAGGCTTTCGGCCTGTCCATCCACTATCACAACCGGCATCGCGTGCTGCCGGCGGTCGAGGATGGGTTGGAGGCGACCTATTGGGAGAGTCTTGACCAGATGCTGGCCCGCATGGACATCATCTCGGTCAATTGTCCGTCGACGCCGGCGACCTTCCATCTTCTGTCGGCACGGCGGCTGGCGTTGCTGCAGCCCACCGCTTATATCGTCAACACCGCCCGCGGCGACATCATCGACGAAGAAGCGCTGGTCAAGCTCATCCAGGACGGCAAGATCGCCGGCGCCGGCCTCGACGTCTACGAGCACGAGCCGGCCCTTAACGCCAAGCTCTTGAAACTCGCCGCCAGGAACAAGGTCGTGCTTCTGCCGCATATGGGCTCGGCCACGCTCGAGGGCCGCATCGACATGGGCGAGAAGGTCATCATCAATATCCGCGCCTTCGTCGACGGCCATCGTCCGCCGGACCGCGTGCTGCCGCTCAGGACCTGAAACTGTCCAGGCGCAGGCTCGCCGTTCAATGTAACGCGACGCTTACGAGATCGTTTTGCGCATGGTGATGGAGGTCGGCCTGTCATAGCCGTCATGCGCCGTCCGCCCGGTTTCGCGAAAGCCGAGCCGGGCGAAGGCGGCATGATTGGTGGTGAGCTCGATCCTCGTCTCGAGCTCGATGGCGGCCTTGCCGCGGCTGCGGGCCAGATCTTCGGCCGCTTGCATCAGCCGTCGGCCAATGCCGTGCCCCTGGCGGTCCGGGGCGACGGCGAGCTTGCCGACATAAAGACCGTCAGCTCTTTCAAGAGCAAAAACGCAGCCCACGATCCTGTCGCCGTCGAGTGCCAGGAAGCCGGTCTCCCGCAGCGCCTTGGCGCGCAGCGCATCGGCTGTGAGCAGGTGAGCCGACGACGGCGGGTCGATGATGCCGTCCATAAAGGCGAAGGCACGCATGATGAGGGCAAGCACATCACCCCAGCGGCCGAAATCGGCTGGGATCCGCGTGATCGAAACATGGGAATGTTCCAAGATCAGCGTCTCTTGTAGCGGATCGTCTCGAAGCGCGCGGCCAGCGCATCATAGAGCAGCAGCCGGCCGATCAGCGGCTCGCCTATGCCGGTGATCAGCTTGATCGCCTCCATCGCCTGCAGCGTGCCGACGACCCCGGTCAGCGCTCCGAGCACCCCCGCCTCGGCGCAGGACGGCACAAGCCCCGGCGGCGGGGCCTCGGGAAACAGATCCCGATAGCTCGGGTTTGGCTTGCCGTCACTGCCGTTTTCGAAAGGCTTCAGCACGGTCACCGAGCCATCGAAGCGTCCAACGGCTGCATGCACCAGCGGCTTCTCTTGGCTGGCGCAGGCATCGGCCACCACATAACGCGTCTCGAAATTGTCGGACCCATCGACGACGACATCGTACCTGGCGACGAGGGCGGGGGCGTTCTCGGCGGTCAGCCGGAATGTGTGCGTTTCGACTGATATGTTGGGATTGATACGAGCGATCGCCGCCTCGGCGCTTTGGGTCTTCAGCATGCCGATCGTATCGGTGCCATGGATGACCTGGCGCTGCAGGTTGGAGAGAGAAACGGCGTCGTCGTCGACCACGCCGAGCGTACCGACGCCGGCCGCTGCGAGATATTCAAGCACCGGCGCACCGAGCCCGCCGGCGCCGATCACCAGGACCCGCGCCTGCTTGAGCTTCTGCTGGCCCGCGCCGCCGACCTCGGGCAGCACGATGTGGCGGGCATAGCGTTCGATCTCGTCGGCGGTGAGCGCTGTGGTCATATCGGGACCATATAGTGGTCGAAAAAGCTTGTCAGGGGTCTTCGGTTGGCCCAACCGTACCATGGTCGACAGTCAGGAACTGCGCTCGGCCATGCAGGCTGGAAAACAACGCCGCATCGGTTCCCGTCATGAAAGCCTGGCAGTTCAGTTCCTCCAGGATCGCGAACAGTGCCGCGCGCCGTCCGCCGTCGAGATGCGCCGCGATCTCGTCGAGCAGCAGGATCGGCGTCAGCCCGGACATTTCCCCGGTCAGCCGGGCATGCGACAGCACGATGCCGATCAGCAGTGCCTTCTGTTCGCCGGTCGAGCAGAGTTCGGCCGGCATCGCCTTGGGCCGGTGCCGGACCATGAGGTCTGAGCGGTGCGGGCCTTCGAGGGTGCGTCCGGCGGCGCGGTCACGGTCTCGGCCATCGGCAAGCGCCCGCCGGAACCGCTCCTCGACGTCGACCGCCGGTGCGCCGGCAATCTCGGCCTCCAGGTCACCTGAAAGGCCGATATCGGCCTGCGGAAACGGTCCGGTGTCGGGCAGCCTGCCGATCATGGCGGCCAGCAGCCGCACCATTTCGGCGCGCGCCGCGGCGATCGCCACGCCGGTCTCTGCCATCTGCGTCTCTATCGCCTCGAACCAGCCGACATCCCGCGAGCCTTCCGTCAGCAAACGGTTACGGCCCCGCATCGCCTTCTCGTAGTCGAGCGCTCGCTGGCCATGTCCGGGATCGATCGCCAGCACCAGCCGGTCGAGAAAGCGCCGGCGATCCGCGGCAGGTCCGGTGAACAACGAATCCATCGCCGGCGTCAGCCACACGACCCGCAGCCATTCCAGCATGCCCTCGGCCCGCGCGGCGGCTCCGTTTATACGCACCCGCCTGCCGCTTTCCGCCGTGTCGCCCCCGGAGATGCCCGTGCCGATCTCGACCTCGCCGTCAGGCCCGTCGAGCCGGGCATGCAGGGCAAAGCCGCCATCGCCACCCTCACGTGCCACATCCCCGTAAGGTGCGCGGCGCAAGCCGCGCCCGGGCGTCAGAAAGGAGATCGCTTCGAGGAGATTGGTCTTGCCGGCACCATTGTCGCCCGAAAAGACCACGGCGCCCGGCGCAACATCTATCGCCAGGGTCGCGTAGTTACGAAAATTGGTAAGCGTAAGCTTACTTATATGGGTTTGTGCCGGCAACCGCTATCCGCCCGTGGAAGTCACCGCAACCAACGCCCGCCGCCGGCCGTATTCGCCAGGCGCCGCCGCGCCGGCTATACCCGCATCGGCATCAGCACGTAAAGCGCGGTCTCGTCGGCCATGTCGTGGATCAGCGTCGGTGAACCGGCATCGGCCAGCATGAATTTGGCTTCCGTGCCGGTCAGCTGCGCGGCGACATCGAGCAGATATTTGGCATTGAAGCCGATCTCGATCGGGTCGGCCGAATAGTCTGCCGCCAGTTCTTCCGTTGCGCTGCCCGAATCCGGATTGTTGACGGCAAGCGTCACCTGGCCTTCGCTGATCGAGAGCTTCACCGCGCGGCCGCGTTCGGAGGAGATGGTCGAGACGCGGTCGACCGCGGCGGCGAAGCTCTGGCGGTCGAGGATCAGCTTCTTGTCGTTGCCGGTCGGGATGACCCGCTGATAGTCGGGGAAGGTGCCGTCGATCAGCTTCGAGGTCAGCACGACGCTGCCGATGGTGAAGCGGATCTTGGTGTCGGACAATTCGGTGGTCACGGCGACATCCGGATCGTCGACCAGCTTTTGCAGTTCACTTACCGTCTTGCGCGGAATGATGATGCCCGGCATGCCCTCGGAGCCAGCCGGTGCGTCGATCTCGGCGCGCGCCAGGCGGTGGCCGTCGGTCGCCACCGAGCGCAGCTTCAGCTTGCCGCCGACTTCATGCGTGTGCAGGTAGATGCCGTTGAGATAGTAGCGCGTCTCCTCGGTGGAGATGGCGAACTGCGTCTTCTCGATCAGGCCCTTCAGCGCCACCGAGTCGAGGCGGAAGATGTGCGAGAAGGATCCGGCCGAAAGCTCGGGAAAGTCGGATTGCGGCAGGCACTGCAGGCGGAAGCTGGAGCGGCCCGACGTCACCGTCATGGCGTTGCCGTCCTCATCCGTCTTCAGCATCACCTCGGCGCCGTCGGAAAGCTTGCGCACGATGTCATAGAGCAGGTGCGCGGGGACCGTCGTCGCGCCGCCGCGCTCGACCTTGGCGGGCGTCGCTTCCGTCACCTCCAGGTCGAGGTCGGTGGCCTTCATTTCGAGGCTGGCGCCTTCGGCGCTGAGCAGCACGTTGGACAGGATCGGTATGGTGTTGCGCCGTTCGACCACGCGGTGCACGTGGTTGAGCGACTTCAGGAGATTTGACCGTTCCAGGATAACACGCATGACGAAACAGGCTCGCTTGAATGAATGAACGGGTCTCCGGCTACCGGCGCCCCGCGAAAGCTCTGAACAGGCTTCAGAATCTACGCAAACTGACAGGAAAAAACCAGTGAACGCAAGCCCGCGCCACCGGTTCGGGCCGGTTACGCGGGCTTTCTGGGGATAAAGCTGGCCAACCCCACGAGCGGGCGGTTTTCGGCCGCTCAGGCCTGGTCGTTGATCAGCCTTCTCAGCAATTCCAGTTCCTGCGCCAGCGTGTTGTCATTGCCGGAAAGATCCTCGATCTTGCGCACGGCGTGCAGCACCGTCGTGTGGTCGCGGCCGCCGAAGCGCCGTCCGATTTCCGGCAGCGAGCGCGGCGTCATCACCTTCGACAGATACATCGCGACCTGCCGCGGCTTGACGATGGTGCGTGTGCGCCGGTTGGACAAAAGTTCCGTCTTCGAGACGTTGTAGTGGCGCGCCACGATGCGCTGAATATCCTCGATGCGGACCCGCTTCGGCTCGCCGGTGCGATAGATGTGGCCGAGAATCTCGTCGATGCGGTCGATTGTGATCTGCGGTTCGAACGACTGGCGAAACAGGAGCTGGTTGAAGGCGCCTTCCAGTTCGCGTCCGCTACCAGTCACGGTGCGGGCAACGTGGTTGAGGATCTCTTCGGAAATGTCGAGCGATGCATCGTCGATCCTGGCTGTGGCCAGGCGCAGTTTGAGCATGCCGAGCCGCATGGCGAAGTCGGGTGCCGACATTTCGAGCGCAACGCCGCCATTGAGGCGCGAACGGACCCGCGGTTCGAGCGATTCCAGCTCCGACGGTGGCCGGTCGGCGGCGACGACGACCTGCTTGGCGCTGTCGAGCAACATGTTGATCAGATGGCAGAATTCATGCTGGATCGACTTGCCCTGCAGGAACTGCATGTCGTCGATGATCAAGAGGTCGATGTCGCGCAACTGCTCCTTGAGCGTCAATGCGTTGTTGTCGCGGATCGCGGTGGCGAAGCGCCACATGAAATACTCGGCGGTGAGATAGACGACGCGGGACTTCGGGTTCTGCTTCAGCGATTCCGCGGCAATGGCCTGCAAGAGGTGCGTCTTGCCGAGCCCGACGGTGGCATGCAGGAAAAGCGGATTGAAGCGCACCGCGCTCGACTGCGATTCCGCCACGGCCTTGGCGGCGGCGAAGGCCACGCGGTTCGAGGGGCCTTCGATGAAGGAGCCGAACGTGTAGCGCGGGTCAAGCGGCGATCCCAGCACGTTGTGGCGGAACTCGCTCTCGACCGGCACACCCGGACGCGGCATGGGAGACCGTTCCACCCTGCCTGGGCTGACCGTGCCGGCGGCCAGCGCCGTCTGCGTCTGCCGTGTCATCTTGCGCGCCGGCGCCAATTCCGGTTCAGGCTGGCTGCGTCCCTGACGGGTCGCGGTGCGCACGACGATCTCGATCTTGAGAAGCTCGGGATCCTCCTGCTTCCACAGCTCGGAAATGAGATCGTGATAGTGGCCGTTGATCCACGAGCGCAGGAACGCGGTGGGCACGGAGATGCGGACAATGCCCTTGGAAGCTTCCGCGACCTTCATGCGGCCGAACCAGCTGGAATAGACTTCGGTTCCCAGGCGCGCCTTCAACTGGGCCTTGACCCGGTCGAATTTCTGTTCCGCGTCGCTGGAGACCGCCATCTCGTTTGCTCCGATCAAAGTTCCAGGAAATGGGAGGTCGCCCGTAAGCTCCCTTTCGATGCCGCTCTGCATGATCGAGTTCCTTGCCTTTCTGTACCTGTTTTTTCGCCGGGGATGCGCCTCCTGCATCCTTTTTCCAGCGACCGTGTCTTCGCTACGATGCCCGTTGCCGCCGCTGGCAATGAACGTCGCCCACTATCCAAGGGAACCGGTGCCGGCCCATGGAAGCCAGTCCGCGTTGGGTATGTCAGGGCAATACGAAACCGTCCGGCGAAAGAGCGCCGGCGCGCCGTCCTACCTGCCATGTCTAGTTACGCCAGTCCCCTACCGTATCGAAAAAGAGCAAACCATACCCGTCCACGGACTTGATCCGCGTCGCAAATCCCGCCAATTTTAGCTGGCCGCGTCAGGCTGGGTTAAGGGCAAGAGGCCCGTCCCTTTCGATAGATCGACATTACCGAAATCGCTGTGGATAGGGCAAGGCCACGTCTAACGGATTTTTAAGGAATCTGGTTACCTCGGGCGGGTTCGAGCGCCATGCCGCAGTGGCATATTTTGACAAAGCCATTGTGATTCAAACCCTTTTCCGACGAATATGAAAAAGCCGGGCCGGCGCGAAATTTTCTGAAATAATTCTCTTGACAGCCAGTTGTCCTCCCGTCGCTTCGGCGCGTTGTGGACAAGCTGTGGATGACTGTCGCTAACCAATTGAAAAATATTGGGTATTTCTGTGAGGCGGGATTTTTCTAGGCGCCGCTTTTCAAGCGTGCCGATCATCAGCGGGCATGCATGTGCCGGCAAAGCATTTCGAACTCTGGAATCTGCATTTGCAGCTGTTTGCGGCTATTCTTTTTAAGTACTTGCCGGCAAACGAAAAAACCCGGCGCGATCGGCCGGGTTCGAAGAAGATCGTCCTGGGAAGGCGATGTCAGGCCGACAGCACCTTGAGGCGCTGGGCCAGGCGCGACACCTTGCGGGATGCCGTGTTCTTGTGGATCACGCCCTTGGTCGCGGCGCGCATCAATTCCGGCTCGGCAGCCTTGAAGGCGGCCTGTGCGGCGGCCTTGTCGCCGGAGGCGAGTGCCTCCTCGACCTGGCGGACGTAGGTGCGGACGCGCGAGCGGCGGTTCTTGTTGATCGCTGCGCGGCGGGCGATCTTGCGCGTTGCCTTTTTGGCCGAGGATGTGTTGGCCATGATGCCTCTCTTCTGATCTGGTCGGCGCACGCGGCGTGCCGCAGGGCGCAAAAAACAAACGGGCAGCCACGGGGCCGCCTCGGTTGGTGCGGCTTATAGTTCAGCTTTTCCGGCGCGTCAACGCCGCCTGGCGTTCTTTTTGGCCAAGGCCACGGGTTTCGGGCGCCGGCCTGCAACGCCCTACCGGTTGGTGAAATTCGGCTTCCGTTTTTCGGCGAACGCCGCCATGCCTTCCTTCTGGTCTTCGAGCGAGAAAAGCGAATGGAACAGGCGGCGTTCGAAGCGCAATCCCTCGGCAAGCGTCGTCTCATAGGTCCGGTTGACCGCTTCCTTGGCCATCATCACCGACGGCAGCGAGAAATCGGCGATTTTGGCCGCCGCCTTGACGGCCTCTTCGACCAGCTCGCCGGCCGGAACGACCCGCGACACGAGGCCCGAACGTTCGGCCTCGGCGGCGTCCATCATCCGTCCGGTCAGGCACATGTCCATCGCCTTCGATTTGCCGACGAACCGGGTCAGGCGTTGCGACCCGCCCATGCCGGGAATGACACCGAGCGTGATCTCGGGCTGGCCGAATTTGGCCGTGTCGGCGGCAATGATGAAATCGCACATCATGGCGAGTTCGCACCCGCCACCGAGCGCATAACCGGCCACCGCCGCAATGATCGGCTTTCGCGCCCGCGTCAGTTCCTCCCAGCCGACGAAGAAATCCTGCACATAGGCATCGACGAACGCGATCTCCTGCATTTCCTTGATGTCGGCACCCGCCGCGAAGGCTTTGTCGGAGCCGGTGATGACCATTGCGCCAATGCCCGTGTCGCCGCCGAAATCCTTCGCCGCCGCCACCACCTCGGCCATGACCCGCGAATTGAGGGCGTTGAGCGCCTTTGGCCGGTTCAGCGTGATCAGCCCGACCTTGCCGCGCCTCTCGGTGATGATTGTCTCATAGGCCATTGGCTGCTTCTCCTTCCTCGACACCGGTCTAGCTCACGTCTGACACGCCCGGCAATAGAAGGTCGAACGTCCGCTCTGCACGATGCGCTCGACATGGCCGCCGCAGCCGGGCTTCGGGCAAGGCTCACCTTCGCGGTCGTAGACGGCGAAGGAATGCTGGAAATAACCCAGCGATCCGTCGGTGTGCATATAGTCGCGCAGTGAAGATCCTCCCGCCGCGATGGCATCCGATATGACCGAGCGGATCGCCTCGGCGAGGCGATCGCTTTGTTCCCTGGCCTTCTTGCCTGGCCTGGCAATGGTGCCTGCCTCGCGCAGCGGTGACAGGCCGGCACGCCAGAGCGCCTCCGAGACATATATATTGCCTAAGCCGGCGATCAGCCTCTGGTCGAGAAGCGCTGCCTTGAGCGGCGATCTGCGGCCTTTCAGCAACGAGGCAAGCAGAACGCCGTCCAGCGCATTGCCGGTGGGTTCGACGCCCAGTCCGGCGAGCATCGGATGCGTCTCCGGCGGCTCTTCCGTAAACAGCATGAAGCCGAAGCGGCGCGGATCGTTGAAGATCACACGTGACCGCCCGCCGGCCGCCGAAACGACATGGAACACGACATGATCGTGCGCCGCGCTCTTCGAGCGCTCATGGTGGAACACGCCCGGCGTCTCGTCGTCGTCGCCGGTCTCGATGCGAAAGGAGCCGGACATGCCGAGATGGCAGATCAGCACCGGACCGCCCTGCATATGCATGGTCAGGTATTTGGCGCGCCGGCCGAGCGCCGTGATCGTCCTGCCGGTCAGCCGCTCCGAAAACCGTTCGGGGAAGGGGAAGCGCAGGTCCGGCCGTCTCATCTCGACCTTGGCCAGATTGGCGCCTTCCAGGACCGGCTGCAGCCCGCGCCGGACGGTCTCGACTTCAGGCAATTCAGGCATGGCCGCCAATCATCGCATGGAAGGATGTGCCGTTGCGGCCGCGCGCCAGCGCGAGGTGTTCGGCAACGGTCTCGCCGATATCGGCGAATGTCGCCCTCAGCCCTATGTCGCCGCCTTTGAGACCAGGTCCAGTGCCGATGACCGGGATCCGTTCACGCGTATGATCGGTGCCGCGCCAGGTCGGGTCGTTGCCGTGATCGGCGGTCAGGATGAGAAGGTCGCCCTGCTTCAGCTTGGCGAACGCCTCCGGAAGCCTCCGGTCGAAGGCCTCGAGGGCGGCCGCATAACCGGCGACATCGCGGCGATGGCCGAATTCTGTATCGAAATCGACGAAATTGGCGAAGACGAGGTCGCCGTCGGTCGCCTCGTCCATCGCGACCAGCGCCTGGTCGAACATGGCCATGTTGCCTGCGGCCTTGCGGACTTGCGAAATCCCGCGATGGGCGAAGATGTCGCCGATCTTGCCGACGGCGATGACGCGGCTGCCGCGCGCCGTCAGCCGGTCGAGCAATGTCGGCTCGGGCGGCGGCACGGCGTAGTCGCGGCGATTGTAGGTCCGCTCGAAGGTGGCAGATGTCTCGCCGACGAACGGACGCGCGATCACCCGTCCGATCCTCAGCGGGTCGACCAGCCGGCGCACCACCTGGCAGAATTCATAGAGCCGCTCGAGGCCGAAATGGGCCTCATGCGCGGCGATCTGCAGGACGGAATCAACCGATGTGTAGCAAATCGGCTTGCCGGTGCGGATGTGCTCCTCGCCGAACCGCTCAATGATCTCGGTACCTGGCGCATGGCAATTGCCGAGGATGCCGGGCACCTTTCCTTCGCGGATCATCGCCTCGGTCAGGTCGGCCGGAAAGGCGGGAACCGTGTCCGGGAAATAACCCCAGTCGAAGCGCACCGGCAGGCCCGCGATCTCCCAGTGGCCGGAAGGCGTGTCCTTGCCACTCGAAATCTCTTGCGCCGCGCCATGGAAGGCATTGGCGAGCAGGTTCGTCCCGAAATGCGTAAAACCCAGTCCTGTCGCCGTCTCGGCCGCCTTGCCAAGTCCCAGCGATGCCATATGGGGGACGAACAGTGGTCCCTGGCGAAGCCCTTCGCGATCCGCGCGGCCTTCCGCGCAAGCTTCAGCGATGTGCGCCAGCGTGTTGGCGCCGGCGTCGCCATAGCTTTCGGCGTCGGCCGCGCCGCCGATGCCGAAGGAATCCAGGACAAAGAGGAAAGCACGCGCCATCGGGTCATTTGTTGCCAGTGTGGACGCCCAGACATAGGGTTCCACGGCGACGTTGGCAATTCGGAAACCAAACCGCAACGGCTTGGCGCGATACTCAAATCCATGTCGCCCAAAAGTGCGCAGCGGTTTTGCGACAACGACATGGACAAGCTAAGGGATCCATGCGCGGTTTGGACAATGAGATACAGGCACAAGATCAAGTGCCGCGACGAGTTGGGCATGTCCATGGACGGAACAAAGGGCAAGGCGGTCCTGTCATGAAGGCTGCGCTCAAGGCTTGGACTGCCCTCATGGCTGTGAACGGCGCATTCTGGTGCGGACCGGCCTGGGCGGACTGGCGCGATGATATCGGCACATTTCGCATCGGCGTCGTGGCCGAGCCCGGCGCCGGCAACGCCGTTCCGGGGCTGGCGGTGTTGACGCAAGCCTTTACCGATGCGCTCGGCATGAAGGTCGAATTCGTCGTTGCCCGCGATTACGCGGCACTGATCGAGGGACAGGCCAATGCACGGATCGAATACGCCATCTATTCGGCGACCGCCTATGCCACGGCGCTGCAACGCTGCGGATGCATCGAGCCGCTCGTGGCGCCGGTCGATTCCGACGGTGCGGCCGGCATCCGCTCGGTATTGCTGACCCGGGATGGCAGACTGCGCGGCCTGGCCGATATGGAGACCCACCGGATCGCCGTGCCGCCGCCGGACAGCGTCGGCGGTTCGCTTTTGCCCTTGGCGGGGTTAGCCGCCGAACACGTCGAAATCGCCGAGGATGCACCGTTTCTCGTCCATGCCGCCTCGGCGTCGGCGGCCGAAACCATGCTTGTCGAAGGCGCGGCCGACGCCATGTTCGGCTGGGTGAAGGCGGCGGCCGACGGCCAGCCGCGACTGGCCGGGGGCACGCAGGCAAGGCTCGACGCATCAGGCCTTTCGGCGTCGGCCACTCAGGTGGTGTGGACGTCGGGTCTGCTGCGATACGGCCCCCATGCGGTACGCAGCGATCTCGATCCGGAAGCCAAGCGCCGGCTGACCGTATTCCTCACCAATCTCAAATCGACGACGCCGGATGTCTACGACCTTCTGGAAGCGAGGCATGCCGGCGGCTTCATGCCCGTGGTTCCCAAGGACTATGCTGCGGCGGAGGCCATCGTGCGGATGGTGTCGGTCGATGGTGGGCGGCAATGAGCCCTCAGCAGTCGCTGCAAGGGATCGTGACGCTTCTGCGGGGGCGCAGATAATATGTTTCGCTCATCGTCATGCCTTTGGCGAGCGTCTCGATAAACCCAAGCTTCTGTTGGGTGTCTGTCGTCCAGCCGACGATCGGCTGGTAGCCCAGGGTGCTGTCGACGCGGACGAGAAAGGTCCCGGCGACCTTGAGCGCTGTCGGAACCGTAGTGGTCGAGCCCGCCGCTGCACCGACGCTGTATGCACCACTGGTCACCTTGCGTGACCACACCACCAACACCTTTGGCGTGGGATCGGTGGTGACCTGTATGGCTGTGATGGTGATGTCCGGCACCGAGCGGTTGTAGGGTTGAAGGGTTACGCTGCCGATCTTCATGATGGCATCGAGGTCCGCCTTGACGATGGTCGGCTGTTGCGTGACGAGATCGGCGACCATGCTGCCGATGCGGCTGACCTTCTTGCTCGTCTCGATGGCCTGCGAGGCCTCCATGGTCATGAAATACATGATCAGCAGGACAGGCGCGATAAGCGCGAACTCGACCGCCGCGACGCCGCGGCGATTGGACCAGAATCGGGCTGATTTGCCCCAAAGCCCCGCAATTCCCAGATGTGCCCCCGCACGCATCATACTCGTTGCCTTTTTTCTTGTTGTTGCTTCCGTGATGGCATCAATTGTCGAACGGCTCGTTCTGCCAGGTCACCGAAGCGAAATGGAGGGTTTTGTTACCTCCCATCGACTGCGCCATCAGGTTGGTCATGATGGGCCATTTGTAGAAGACCCGCAGCATGTTCCTTGACTCCGCCGCACCCGCCGTGACGGTAAAGGGCACATCCGCGCCACTTTTCGTCAGCTGAATATTACCGCCCTGAATCCTGAAGCCGGCCAGGGCCGCGTCGGCGAATGTCGTGTATTGGCGAAGATCGACGCTCAACTGATTGGGACAATCCTGGGAAACGATGATTTCCAGCTTGTCGCAGATCATGTTCTTCAAATTGTCCCCGGCGATGTCCGCGGCCTTCAACTGGCCGGTGCGCAGCCGGCGCGCGACATCGTCGGTGATGTTGGCCATCACCTCCTGGCTGGCAAACGAGATGCAGCTCTCGAGGATGGCGAACACCAGGAGTGCGAACGGTATGGCAAGCAACGCGAACTCCAGCGCCGTGCTGCCGCGTCGGTCGCGCACGAAGCGTTGGAAAGGCCCGGTACGCTCCACCTTGCGCTGATCTGTCGAGCCGAGTTCCATGCTCATGCGATGTTCCTGCCATCCCTGGACGGTGCTGACAGGTGTATTAACCCAAACCGATTGAGGTCCGGTTTGAATGATCGTTAAAGTCGGCGCGCGCGTTTTAACCAGCAGGTAACCTGGGCGATGGCGCGCTCCCGTGCCGCCTATTTGCTGACGCTCATCTCGGCTTCGGACGATTTCTCCGCATCGCTCTTGTAGGAGCTTTCGCAATAGGGCGTGCACGACATGGTCTGGACATCCGCGCGGCGGTAAATGCGAACCGACGAGGCTGCCTGGCGAACCACGGTAACCTGTGTGTCGACGATCGGGCTGCCTTCCTGGTCGAGAACGACGAGGTTGGTGACACCGAAACCCTTGCCGGTGAGCACGATCGTCGAGGCATCCTGGACGGAAGCGTCGGCGATTGCCGGGTTGCCCACGACGATCGTGTCGGCGGGGCGCGACAGTTTCACGATCTTGGCCTGATTCATGGTGACTTCGATGTCGGCGCCAGCCCTGGCGGGTGTAATCAAGCTGGCGGCGGCAAGAAGCGCGGCAATCAGGATTGAGGATCTCGGCACGGCCATCAAGGCGCTCCACGCAAGCGGACTGTTCAACGGAACATGAACGAGATTGGTGAACCAACGGTTAAGTGGGCTTGCCGCCGGCGGATGGAGCGGTCGGCATGGCTGCCCGCCTGGCCGGATGGGCGCGGGGGGTGGCAAGCTTCCCCAAGCCCTTGCCTTTTGCGGCGTTGACCCGCGAAACGAAACATTAGCCAGCGCTTAGTATGGAGTTAACCACGCACTTGGTTCGAGCCGGGAAAGGAATCGGTAAGGCTGTTTATTAAGCCGATCGAAAGAGCTTCTCCCTAGATTGGCAGCATCCGATCAACCATCACAGAAGTTGACGGAAGTGCTGTAACACGTGGAGTAGGAGCTCTCGAATGTCTAACCTTTTTGCACGTTTCGTGAAGGACGAATCCGGCGCGACCGCTATCGAATATGGTCTGATCGCCGCTCTCATCGCGCTCGCCATCATCACCGGCGCCGGCGCACTCGGCAATGCCATCAACGCCAAGTTCACTTCGATCGGCAGCACGCTGAACAGCAGCGGCAGCTAATCTGCTTATTGCCGATCGATCGGATCGCATTCAGGACAGGGGCCGCCACAGGGTGGCCCCTGTTTTATTTTACTTGTTTCGGACCGCGGCGGAACAGTCGTCTTTTCACCACTGACCTCATCAATCGTTAATCGAACCAGCCTAGATTGAGTTTCTGTGGAATCCGCACAATAGGCACAATCGCCGATGCTTGAAGCCCTGATCTTCGTCGTCTTTCCGTTCTGCATGCTGTTTGCCGCGATCTCCGACATGTTGTCGATGACGATCGCCAATCGCGTGCCGGTGCTGCTTGTCGTCGTCTTCGCCCTGGTGGCGCCGCTGACGGGCATGGACTGGGCGGCCTATGGCTGGCATTTCGCCGCCGGCGCCATCGTCCTGGCCGTGACGTTCGGCCTGTTCGCCTTGGGTGGCATGGGCGGTGGCGATGCCAAGCTGCTGGCCGCCACGGCCGTGTGGATGGGGCTCAACGTGCAACTCGTCGAATATCTTGTCGCCTCGACAATCATCGGCGGCCTTCTGACGATCGCGATCCTGCTTTACCGGAAATCGCCGCTGGCGGTTTTCACCGGACGCAATCCATTCCTGCGGCATTTCGCGGAAGAGTCGGCCGGTGTTCCCTACGGGATCGCGCTCGGCCTTGGTGGCCTGCTGACCTACCCGGACTCGCCTTTGATGGTGTGGGCGCTGGCAAGGCTGGCGAGCTGAATTCATCAAATTTTTCGTGGGCTGACATGGCTTACACGCCGGCTTTACGGAGCGGCGGCCCAGCCTTTCCGCGCATCGCGGCGCGATCCGTCCAATTTATGTAAACCTTAAATTAATCACGATCGTAAGCATTGCATTAACCTTGTTTTGACGATTGCCGCTGCAAAGTCCGGCTTGGCTACGTGGTTTGCCAAGGGCGAGGGTTCGGACAGATGCCAGCATCCCGATTGATTATTCTGAGCGTGGCGGTGGCCGCGGCGGGCGGTGCTGGCTATGTGGCGAAAAACATGGTCGCTCCGCCGCCTCAGGTCGTCGTCGATTCTGGCCCCCAGGCGCCCGCGGTGTCCCTGCAGGACGTGCTTGTGCTCTCGGGCGATGTCGCAATGGGCAACGCGCTCGAGAACAACATAGCCTGGCAATCCTGGCCCGCTGACGGCATCAACGCGAATTTCATCACCAAGGCCACCGCTCCCGATGCTTTGGAGAAACTCAAGGGGTCGATTGCCCGCGTGGCGATGTACGCGGGCGAGCCGGTGCGGCGCTCCAAGCTGATCGGCGAGGGACAAAGCTTCATGTCGTCCATCCTGCCTTCCGGCATGCGGGCGGTCGCAACGACGATATCGGCGGACACTTCGGCCGGCGGCTTCATCCTTCCAAACGATTTCGTCGACGTCATCATGACCCGCAGGGCCGATGCCAGCACCGGTGGCGCCGGCTTCAACACCGAGACCATCCTCAAGAATATCCGCGTCCTGGCGATCGACCAGACCATCCAGGAGGACGAGGAAGGCAAGAAGACCAGGGTGGGCCAGACCGCCACGCTGGAGCTGACCCCCAAACAGGCGGAGATCATCACCGTTGCCCAGCAGATGGCGGATCGCCTGACTCTGGCGCTGCGGGCGATCGCTGACACCCAGGAAAAGAATGTGGATGAGGCCGACTATCTCGTTTCCGGCAATGGCCGCCGGGGAACGGTGAGGCTGATCAAGTCGGGCGAAGTCTCCGAAGTAGGAGCAAGAAAATGAGGCTAAGCGCTAAACTGCCGGCCATCCTAGCCACGGCATTCGGCCTGCTGCTCGTCGGAGCGAATGTGCAGGGCGTCGAGGCGAAGAGCACGCAGGTGTCGGCCACGACAGCCACCCAGCGCGTCAAGCTTGGCCTCAACAAGTCGGTGGTCATAGACCTGCCGAGCGATGCCTATGACATTCTTGTCGCCAATCCCTCCGTTGCCGACGCGGTGACCCGCACCGCAAGGCGTATCTACCTCTTCGGCAAGGCGGTCGGCGAAACCAACATCTTCGTCTTTGGGCCGAACGGCGAACAGATCGCCAGCCTGGATCTGGCCATCGAGCGCGACGTCGCCGGCCTGGAGGATTATATCAAGCGCTTCCTTCCGACCTCGGCCGTCAAGGTTGAACTGCTGAATGACAACGTGGTTCTGACCGGCACCGTGGATACACCCTTGGATGCCAAGCGTGCCGAACAGCTGGCAAACATGTTTGTGTCCGGCGGTGAAGCGACGACGGGACAATATTCGCAGACCGCTGCCGGCGGCTCGGCCCAGAGCGGTGTCGACATCAACAACCCTGACCAGGAGCGCCGCGTCAGCCAAATCGTCAATTTGCTGCAGATCATCGGTGACGATCAGGTCACGCTGAAGGTGACGGTCGCCGAAGTCAGCCGTTCGGTGATGAAGCAGCTCGGTGTCAACATGGTCGGCAGCGGCGGCAGCAACGGCATCAGCTACGGCGCGCTCAGCGACAATTTCACCGGCCTCGGCAAGCAACTGTCGAATTCCGGCTTCACGATCGGCGCCTCGGGGTTGCAGGCCTATATCAACGCCATGGAACAGTCCGGGGTCATGAAGACGCTGGCCGAGCCGACCCTGACTGCTGTTTCTGGCGAGAAGGCGACGTTCCGGGTTGGCGGTGAATACAACATGGTGAGCGGCGTCACCGCGAACGTATCGACCGACAACCAGACCGGCCTGAAGAACTATACCATCGACAAGATCGAATATGGCATCGGCCTGGAGTTCCAGCCGGTGGTGCTGTCTCCCGGTCGCATCAGCCTGAAAGTCAGAACGTCGGTCTCCGAGCCGACCACCGAAGGGTCCGTTTCGCTGTCCTCGGGTGTGACGAGTCCCGGCACGAATATCCTGTCTCTGCGCAAGCGTCTTGCCGATACGACCGTGGAACTGCCCTCCGGCGGCTCCATGATGATCGCTGGCCTTGTTCGCGACGATGTCAGGCAGGCCATCAACGGCTTGCCCGGGCTGACGAAGATTCCAGTGCTCGGCGCGCTCTTCCGCAGCAGGGATTTCGTGCGCAACGAGACCGAGCTCGTCATCATCATCACGCCCTATCTGGTGAAGCCGGTGGCGCGCAATGAGCTGGCCAAGCCGGACGACAATTTCAACCCGCCGAGCGACGGCGCCGGCATGTTCCTTGGGCGCGTCAATCGCGTCTACGGCACCATGCAGACCGACAGGCCCAACGGCCGCTATCACGGCGTTGTCGGCTTCATCTACAAGTGAACGGGAAAGCGGACATGTCTCAGTCAGCACTTAAGGCAAGGACCATGGCGATGCGCTCCGGCCGTTCTCGGATAGGCCTGCGAGCGCTTCCGATCATGGCGGTGGCGGTGTCGGCTCTGCTGGCCGGTTGTGCCCAGCGCGACAGCGTTACCGTCGGCGCCATCCCCGACGACTATCGCACCAATCATCCGATCGTCATCGCCGAGAAAAACCAGAAGATCGATCTTCCTGTTGGCGCCGGTGACCGCGGCATGACCGGCTCGCAGCGCGACACGCTCCTGGGTTTCCTCGACGGCTATGACAAGAGTGCCGCTCCGACATTGACGATCCAGATTCCAAGCGGATCGGCCAACGAAGTCGCCGCAACGGCGGCCGGCCATGATTTCGCTCGGCTCGCGTTCGCTGCCGGGATCAAGCGCGACCGGATCGTCGTGGTCTCCTATCAAGCGGGATCGAGCGAGGCATCAGCCCCGGTTCGCGTCTCCTACATCGCGGTGAGGGCACAGACCGACAAATGCGGTCGTTGGCCCGCTGACCTGGTGGAGACGTCGGAGAACAAGCACTACGCCGATTTCGGCTGCTCCTATCAGAACAATCTTGCCGCCCAGGTGGCCAATCCGGGAGATCTTCTCGGGCCGCGCAAGTCCACCACTATTGATGCGGCCAATCGCAGCAAAGCCATCGGTGTCTACCAAGACAGGGGCATTTCGGATGAATTCCTCGGCAACTCGGAAGTGACTTACTAAGCCGCCCTCGGAAAGAAGCGACGTCAGGAACAGGCCACGGAAAGAGCATGACCATGAGCAACCTTGCCTATGACGCCACCGTGGAGGGCGGTGATACCTCGCTGCAGGACGTCGCCGCGATGCAGGCGTTGCGGCCGGTTCCGCGTATTTCGATCCAGGCATTCTGCGAGACGGAGGGCGTTGCCAATCCGGTCCAGCGCGCCGGCGAGGACCGCCGCATGACCAAGGCGCATCTCAAGGTCCATATGGGCGGCGTCCCCACGGCAATCGAGTTCTACCAGTCGGCGCCGACACCGAACCTGATCCTGCTGGAATCGCGCAGCGAACCCAAGCAATTGCTGGAGCAGCTCGCCCAGCTTTCGGAATATTGCGATCCATCCTCGAAAGTGGTGGTGATCGGCCATTACAATGATGTTGGTCTCTATCGCGAGCTCATCCGCTCCGGCATCTCCGAATATGTCATCGCGCCGGTGTCGATGGCCGACGTCGTCAGCGTCGTCTCGTCGATCTTCGTCGATCCGGAAGCTGAACCGCTCGGTCGCTCGGTCGCCTTCGTCGGCGCCAAGGGTGGCGTCGGCTCTTCCACGATCGCCCACAATGTTGCCTGGGCAATGTCCTCCCTGTTCAAATCCGAGGTCGTTGTGGCCGACCTCGATCTCGCCTTCGGCACCGCCAACATCAATTTCGATCAGGATCCGGCCCAAGGCATCGCCGAGGCTGTGTTCTCGCCCGAGCGCATCGACGAAGTCTATCTCGACCGGCTGCTGACCCAATGCGCCGAGCATCTGTCGCTGCTCGCGGCGCCCTCGACGCTGGAACGCGTCTACGACTTCGATCCCGACGCCTTCGCGCAACTTGTCGATACCGCGCAGCGCAGCGTGCCGCTCCTTGTTCTCGACGTTCCCCATGTCTGGACGGGATGGGCCAAGAACACGCTGGTCAAGGCCGACGAAATCGTCATCACGGCGACGCCGGAGCTGGCCAATCTGCGCAACACAAAGAACCTGGTCGACATGCTCAAGCGGCTTCGCCCGAACGACCCGCCGCCGAAATTGATCATCAACCAGGCCGGCATACCCAAGCGGCCGGAGATCTCGCCATCCGATTTCGCCGAGCCGCTCGGCCTGACGCCGATGTCGGTCATCGGCTTTGATCCCTTGCTGTTCGGCAATGCCGCGAACAACGGGCGCATGCTGGGCGAGATGGATGCCAAGAACCCGGTTGTGGCCACGATCAACGAGATTGCTCATGTGCTGACCGGCCGCAGCGAAATCAGGGCGAAAAAGAAGGCTGGCCTGGGCAGTCTGCTCGGCAAGCTCTCGCGCAACAAGAAGTGACGAAATGGGGTCGGTAGTCGGTCATGTTCGGTAAAAGAGGCAACGACGACGGCAACCGGTTCAAGCCGGAATTTCGCCAGCCGGCGCCGGCACCGGCGCCGGTCGCGCCGGCCGCCGCGGTTTCGGTGGACACAGCGGTTCTTGCCCGGCCCGCGGCCACGCCGCAGCCGAGCGCGCCTGTCGCGCCACCCGCCAGGCGCGCGGTCGAGGCGCCACCGATGGCGCCGGAACCGAGGAGAGGCCGCGAAAAGAGCGAAACCTATTACGATACCAAGAGCCAGGTTTTCTCGGCCCTGATCGATACGATCGACCTGTCGCAACTCGCCAAGCTCGATCCCGAAAGCGCCCGCGAGGAAATCCGCGACATCGTCAACGATATCATCGCGATCAAGAACTTCGCGATGTCGATCGCCGAGCAGGAAGAACTGCTCGAGGACATCTGCAACGACGTGCTTGGCTATGGGCCGCTTGAGCCGCTGCTCGCGCGCGACGACATCGCCGACATCATGGTCAACGGGTCCAAGAACGTCTACATCGAAGTCAACGGCAAGGTCGAACAGACCGGCATCCGCTTCCGCGACAACCAGCAGTTGCTCAACATCTGCCAGCGCATCGTCAGCCAGGTCGGCCGCCGCGTCGACGAATCCAGCCCGATCTGCGACGCCCGTCTTCCCGACGGATCGCGGGTCAACGTCATTGCACCGCCGCTGGCCATCGACGGCACCGCGCTCACCATCCGCAAATTCAAGAAAGACAAGCTGACGCTCGACCAGCTGGTCAAGTTCGGCGCCATCTCTCCGCAGGGAGCCGAAGTTCTCAAGATCATCGGCCGCGTCCGCTGCAACATCGTCATTTCGGGCGGCACCGGCTCCGGCAAGACGACATTGCTCAATTGCCTGACCAACTACATCGACCGTGATGAGCGCGTCATCACCTGCGAGGACTCGGCCGAACTGCAACTGCAGCAGCCGCATGTCGTGCGCTTGGAAACGCGTCCCCCCAACCTCGAGGGCGAGGGCGAGGTGACGATGCGCGACCTGGTCAAGAACTGCCTGCGCATGCGGCCCGAACGCATCATCGTCGGCGAAGTGCGCGGACCCGAGGTCTTCGACCTTCTGCAGGCGATGAACACCGGCCATGACGGCTCGATGGGAACGATCCACTCCAACAGCCCGCGCGAATGCCTGAACCGCATCGAATCCATGATCGCCATGGGCGGCTATTCGCTGCCGCAGAAAACCGTGCGCGAAATCGTCGTCGGCTCCATCGACGTGATCATCCAGGCGGCTCGCCTGCGCGATGGATCGCGCCGCATCACCCATATCACCGAAGTGATCGGGATGGAGGGCGACGTCATCATCACGCAGGATATCGTCCTCTACAACATCAAGGGCGAGGACGCCAACGGCAGGTTGCTGGGTGAACACGTCTCGACCGGCATCGGCCGCCCCCATTTCTGGGAGCGGGCTCGATACTATGGCGAGGAGCAGCGTCTCGCCACGGCGCTCGAAGCCATGGAGAAACGTGCTGACTGACGCATCCGCGGGCGTGAAGGTTCAGGTCGATGTTTGGAATTGACGGCACCGTATTGGCGTTTGTCGTGCTCGCCGGCTTCAGCGCCGGCGCGGTCGCCTATGCATTTCTGTTCAACCAGATCAGCAATGAGAAACAGGCCGGAAAGCGGCTTGAAACGATCAAGGCCGCCGAAACGGACCGCTCTGTCGTCAAGGCGACGCGCGACCGCGCGGCGGACGCGGCCAAGCGCCGTAAATCGGTGCAGGATTCCCTGAAGGAGCTCGACGAGAAGCAGAAGACCAAGGACACCGCCGTCAAGAAGCCGCCGCTGAAAGCCCAGCTTCGCCAGGCTGGGATGAAGGTGCCGATCGAGCGTTTCTATATCTATTCGGCCATATGCGGCCTCGCGCTGACAATCGTCGCGTTCATGGTCGGTGCGCCGATGATCGTATTGCCCGGTATATTGCTCGCCGGAGCGCTCGGCTTGCCGCGTTGGTTCGTTTCTTTTCGTCGTACCCGCCGCGTCAAGGCGTTCCTCAACGAATTTCCAAACGCGCTCGATATCATCGTCCGGGCGGTCAAGTCCGGCCTGCCGCTGAACGACGCCGTGCGCCTGATCGCCAATGAATCCCCTGAGCCCGTGAAGACCGAGTTTCGCCGAATAGTCGATTCGCAGCAGATGGGCCTGTCGATCCCCGACGCGACCTTGCGCATGCCCGAAACCATGCCATGCACCGAGGCGAGTTTCTTCGGCATCGTCATCCAGATCCAGTCGCAGGCCGGCGGAAATCTCTCCGAGGCGCTGGGCAACCTTTCGCGCGTGTTGCGCGACCGCAAGAAGATGAAGGCCAAGGTCGCGGCACTGTCGATGGAAGCGAAAGCATCCGCCGCCATCATCGGCGCCTTGCCTTTCATCGTCGCCTTTCTCGTCTATCTCTCCAGTCCCAACTATTTGATGCCGCTGTTCACGACCAGCGTCGGTCATCTAATACTCGGTTTCGCCGCCGTCTGGATGTCGATCGGCATCTTCGTGATGCGCAAGATGATGAACTTCGAAGTCTAGGACCGCGGCATGACCGAACAAGTCATCAAATCACTGACGGATCCCAGCTTCCTGATTGCGCTGCTGGTCGCCATCGCCGTGTTCGCAACCGTCTTTACGCTGCTGCCGGCGATCGGCGGAAACCAGCTCAAGGCGCGCATGAAGTCGGTCGCGCTGGAGCGTGATGAGCTTCGCGCCAAGCAGCGCGCGCGGCTCGCGAACGAGGCCGATCGCCGCCGCAAGGGTCTGCGCGAGCAACAGTCGGTCGGCATGCGCAACATTGTCGACCGGCTCGATCTGCGGCGTGCGTTGGCCGACGAGGCCACCTTGCAAAAGCTCAAGGTTGCCGGCTTTCGCGGGCAGAATCCGCTAACGCGATTTCTGTTCTTCCGCCTGGTGCTTCCTTTCGTCGGCTTCGCGCTCGGTCTGTTCTATATCTTCGTGCTCGGCGGATTGCCCGACAAGCCATTGGTGATCCGGCTGTTCGTCTGCGTCCTGGTTGCCTATGGCGGCTTCTACGCGCCGGTCCTCTACGTCAACAACCGCGCGACCAAGCGCAAGCAGTCGATCCAGATGGCGTGGCCGGATGCGCTCGACCTGATGCTGATCTGCGTGGAGTCCGGCATGTCGGTGGAAGCCGCGCTGCGCAAGGTCGCCGACGAGATCGGCGCGCAGTCGGTGGCCCTGGCGGAAGAATTCATCCTGACCAACGCCGAACTCTCCTATCTGCAGGAACGCAAGCAGGCTTATGAGAACCTGGCCGGCCGCACGGGACTGGAATCGGTCAAGTCGGTGTCGCAGGCGCTCGTCCAGGCCGAGCGCTACGGCACGCCGGTGGCGCACGCGCTGCGCGTGCTTGCCAGCGAAAGCCGCGACATGCGCATGAACGCCGCCGAAAAAAAGGCCGCCGCCCTGCCGCCCAAGCTCACCGTGCCGATGATCTTGTTCTTCCTGCCGGTGCTGTTCGCCATCATCCTGGGGCCGGCGGGCATCCAGGTCAGCCAGCGCGGCATCTTCGGCGATCACTCCGGCGGGGCCGCGTCGACCAGCCAGTAGACCAACGCAGAACTCGTCTGCGCAAACAAAAAGCCGCGCTGCAGGGGGGCGCGGCTTTTCTACGATTTTCGGTAAGCTCGAGGTGATCAGTTGGTGGCGGTTTTCGGCAGTTTCGCCTTGTCCTGATCCTTGAGCTGGCTCCAGGCGTTCTGCTGGGCCAGCATCTGCCTGAGATAGGCAACATTGGCCTGTGCCTGTTCGGGCGAAAGTTCCTGCGAGGCGATCTTCTCGGCTTCGTCGAAACGGCCCTGCAGGCCGACAACGAGTGCCAGGTTCTGGCGTACCCGGCTGTCGGCGTTCGGTTGCTGGGCGGCCGACCGCATATAGGTCTCGGCGGTGCGCAGATCCCCTTCCAGCACATAGGACATGCCGAGATTGGAAAGGACCGAAGGCTCGTTGGGCTTGAGTTCGAGCGCCTTGCGGTAAAGCTGGCGCGCATCATCCTTCTGGTTGAGCTGGTCAAGTATGGCCGCTTCGGCGGAGACCAGCCTCCAGTCGGGATATTCCGGCGTCTGCGCGCGGCGCACCGCGTCGAGCGCCGCCTCGAACTGGCCGTTGGCGGCCAGCGCCTTGCCATAGGCGGCGAGTACGTCGCGGTCCTTCGGATAGGCGATCGCCAGCTTGCGCATCACCGCAAGCGACTGGTCGGCATCGCCATCCATCTGCAGCGCCGCCGCGAAGTTGGTCGCGATGCGCTTGTCGTTGGGGTTCCTGGCGTAGGATTGGCCGAGTGCGGCGGTGGCATTGTGCAGTTCTCCCGCCGACATCGTCTCCAGTGGCTTGCCGCTGGTGCGTCCGATCGAGCCGGTGGTGAGCTTGTCGGTCGCGCATCCCGCGACACCTGCCGCGAGCGCCAGCATGAATGCCGTGGTGATGAGCCGTTTTCCCCGGATGTCTATCGTGCGGTTGGTCGGCATCGGCACCCTGGGCCTCCATTCATGCGCGTGGCCATCTTCCCTCCAGCAGAAATATTCTGTTAACCCTAACGGAGGGTTAAGAAGCGCCGACTCGGGCGAGTCGGCAGGAGAAACATCTGATGGCTGTGGAACTGGTCGAGAACAAGCTGAAGAACCCACTGCCGGTCCATCTGGTCGGCAGGGACGGCCTGGAGGCGGCCGGTCTGTCGCCGTCTATTGTCGCTTGGGCCAGGGCAAACGGCTTTTCCGGCGAGGCCGGCAGGACGCTGGCCGTGCCCGGCGAGAACGGAGCGCTCGGCGGCGCCATGTTCGGACTTGGCGACGGCGAGGGCGCGCTCGGCCTGGGCGCGCTGTCGAAAACCTTGCCGGAAGGCGACTGGCACTTCGCCTCGGCGCCGGCCGAGCCGGAGTTGGCGGCGATCACGTTGGCGCTCGGCGGCTATGTCTTTACCCGCTACGGCAAGAAGCCGGGCAAGGCGCTGCGCTTCGAATTGCCGGCCGGCGTCGATGCGCAGCGCGTTCGCCGCATCGCCGATGGCGTTTTCCTGACGCGCGATCTGATCAACACACCGACCAACGATATGGGGCCGGACGATCTGGAGAGGGCAGTGCGGGCCTTGGCTGGGACCCACAAGGCCGAAGTCTCCGTCATCAAGGGTGAAGACCTGCTCACACAGAATTTCCCGATGATCCACGCCGTCGGTCGTGCCTCGTCCGGCGCGCCGCGCTTGATCGACATGACATGGGGGCAGCAAGGCGCGCCGAAGGTCACCCTGGTCGGCAAGGGTGTCTGCTTCGACACTGGCGGCCTCGACATCAAGCCGTCCTCGGGCATGCTGTTGATGAAGAAGGACATGGGCGGCGCCGCCAATGTGCTTGGCTTGGCTTCGATGATCATGGCCGCCGGGCTCAACGTACGGCTGCGGGTGCTGATCCCCGCGGTCGAGAATTCGATTGCCGGCAACGCTTTCCGGCCCGGTGACGTGCTGGCGAGCCGCAAGGGCATATCAGTCGAGATCGGCAACACGGACGCCGAGGGGAGGCTGGTGCTGGGCGATGCGCTGGCGCTGGCCGACGAGGAGGAACCGCGGCTCCTGGTCGACATGGCGACCCTGACCGGAGCCGCCCGCGTCGCGCTCGGCCCCGACCTGCCGCCCTTCTACACCGATGACGAGGCGCTTGCCTCGGAGCTGGCGGCGGCATCGCTGGCGGTCGAGGATCCGCTGTGGCGCATGCCGCTATGGCGGCCCTACGATGCGAAACTGTCGTCGAAGATCGCCGACATCAACAACGTCACCACGGACGGTTTCGCCGGTTCCATCACCGCGGCGCTGTTCCTCAAGCGCTTCGTCGAGAAGGCCGCGAGCTGGGCGCATTTCGATATCTTTGCCTGGAACCCCGCCGATCGCCCCTACGGCCCCGCCGGTGGCGAGGCGCAAGGCATCCGGGCGCTGGAGCGGATCATCTCGACGCGTTATGGCTGATGGCCGCAACCAGAGCCGGCAAATTGCTGAAACTGAAACGGAACCGAAACAATTTGCCGTCATGATGGCGCGATGTCGATTGCGATGCGCCCGAGCCAGGCCTTGCGACTGTGGCAGCAAGTGATGCTGTCACAGGTGCGCGAGGATGCGCCCGATCTCACCATGCGTCAGACGGCGATCCTGTTCACCATCTATCTCGATCCGCCGCCGCATACGGTGCGCGGTCTTGCCGCCCGCCTCAACGTCACCAAGCCGGTCATCACACGTGCGCTCGATACGATGGGCGCGCTGAAACTGGTGTCGCGCCATCGCGACGAGCTCGACAAGCGCAATGTCCTGATCAAGCGCACCGTTGAAGGCGCGCTCTTTGTCGAGCGCTTCGGCGATGGTATCATTGCCAAGGCCCACGAACTGCCGATCTGACTATATGCCCATTCAACAGGGTTGCCGATTTTGACCGCTCACGACGCACGCCTTCATGCTTTCCGCTCCGATCTCGCCGATGCCAGGTTGAAAGGAGAAGTCGCTGCCGACCGTTTCGTCACGGGTCGGCCAGCGCGGATTTCGGTGCCTGTGGCCGATATCCGGAAGGCGCCGAAGCCGGATTCGGGCGTCAACACGCAAGCTCTGTTCGGCGACGATGTCCTTGTTTTCGAAGACAGAGAAGGCTGGGCTTGGATCCAGGCCCAGCGAGACGGCTATGTCGGCTATGTCGCCGACACCATGCTGGGCGGGCGGGACCATGCGTCCACCCATATCGTCTCGGTGCCGCGTACGTTCCTTTATCCCGGTCCGGATCTGCGCTTTCCGATCGCCGGGCAACTGTCGATGGGATCGACCGTAACGGTGACGGGTGCCGCGGAAACACGCGGCACGCACTATGCCCTGCTGCCGTCGGGTGAAGCCATGATCGCTGGCCATCTGCGGCCGATCGGCGAAGTGGCCGGCGACTATGTGTCCGTGGCCGAGACGTTTCTCGGCACGCCCTATCTGTGGGGCGGTGTTTCCGGCTTCGGCATCGATTGCTCCGGCCTGGTGCAACTGGCCATGCGCATGGCTGGCAGCGAGGTGCTGCGCGATTCCGACATGCAGGCCGCTTCGGTCGGCGAGCCGCTCGAGCCGGGCGCCGATTTTTCGGGGTTGCGACGTGGTGACCTGGTGTTCTGGAAAGGTCACGTCGCCATCATGACCGACGCCCAAACCATGATCCACGCCAACGGCCACACCATGCTGGTATCGCGCGAAGGGCTGAAGGAAGCGGTCGCCCGCATCGGCTATCTCTATGGCGGACCGACGGGGTTTCGGCGGCCGTAAGGCTTTTTTCGATCCCCTTTTGTTCCGATTCTGCTTGGCGATTGCGCGCCGCCGCGCTACCTCTGGCGGGTGACCGAGCTGCCGCGCCTCGCCGACCAGAATGCCGCCGTCGTCTTGCCCGAGCCATTCGTAAAATGGTTCGGCGAGAAGGGCTGGTCGCCGCGCGCGCATCAGATCGAACTGCTGGCGAAAGCCCAGGCCGGGCAATCGGTGCTGTTGATCGCGCCGACCGGCGCCGGCAAGACGCTGGCCGGCTTCCTGCCGTCGCTGACCGAACTGGCCGTCAGGCCGAGGCGAAAACCAGGCCAGGCGCGGCGCGGCATCCACACGCTGTACATCTCGCCGCTGAAGGCACTGGCCGTCGACATCGAGCGCAATCTCGGCAAGCCGGTCGAGGAGATCGGCCTGCCGGTCACCATCGAAACGCGCACCGGCGACACCCCCGCCCACAAGCGCCAGCGCCAGAAGCTTGCGCCGCCCGACATCCTGCTCACCACACCAGAGCAACTGGCCTTGCTGATCGCGGCAGGCGATGCGAGGCGCTTCTTCGAGGATTTGCGCTATGTCGTGCTCGACGAATTGCATTCGCTGGTGACGTCGAAGCGCGGCCATCTGCTGGCGCTTGGGCTGGCGCGGCTGCGCAGCTTCGTCCCTGGCCTGCAGACGATCGGGCTGTCGGCGACGGTGGCCGAGCCGGACGAATTGCGGCGCTGGCTGGTCAGCCAGAACCCACCCGGTGACATGGCGGAATTGATCACCGTGACGGGTGGGGCGAAGCCCGAAATCTCGATCCTCGATTCCGAGGAGCGCGTGCCGTGGGCGGGGCACTCGGCGCGCTACGCCACGCCGGAAATCTACCGCGAGATCAAGCGCCACAAGACGACCTTGCTGTTCGTCAACACGCGCAGCCAGGCGGAGCTGCTGTTCCAGGAGTTGTGGCGGGTCAACGAGGACACCTTGCCGATCGCCCTGCATCATGGCTCGCTCGACGTCGCCCAGCGCCGGCGTGTCGAAAAGGCAATGGGCGACAACGCATTGCGCGCCATCGTCGCCACCTCGACGCTCGATCTCGGCATCGACTGGGGCGATGTCGACCTGGTCGTGCATGTCGGCGCGCCAAAGGGGGCCAGCCGGCTGGCGCAGCGCATCGGCCGCGCCAACCACCGCATGGACGAGCCGTCGAAGGCGATCCTGATTCCCGCCAACCGTTTCGAGGTGCTGGAATGCCGGGCCGCGCTCGACGCCAATTATCTCGGTGCGCAGGATACGCCGCCGCTGGTCAATGGCGGGCTCGACGTGCTGGCGCAGCATGTGCTGGGCTGCGCCTGCGGCGCACCGTTCCGCGCCGATGACCTCTATGAAGAGGTGCGAACGGCGGCACCCTATGCCGGCCTCGATCGTCCGACCTTCGACCGTGTCATCGATTTCGTCGCCACCGGCGGCTACGCGTTGAAGAATTACGAGCGCTACGCCCGCATCCGCCTGAACAAGGATGGGATGTGGCGCGTATCCAATCCGCGCGTCGCCCAGCAATACAGGCTGAATGTCGGCACCATCATCGAGGTGCCGGCGCTCAATGTGCGCTACGTCAAGGCCGGCAGCAAAGGCGCGGCGTCGCACGGCGGCCGCGTCCTCGGCAAGATCGAGGAGGCATTCCTGGAAACCTTGACGCATGGCGACACCTTCATGTTTGCCGGCAAGGTGCTGCGTTTCGAAGGCATCCGCGAGAATGAATGCTTCGTCTCGAACGCGCCCGGCAGCGACGCCAAGGTGCCCTATTATGGCGGCGGCAAGTTCCCGCTCTCGACCTACCTGGCCGAGCAGGTCCGCATCATGCTGGACGATCCGCAGCGTTGGAAGAAGCTGCCGGAGCAGGTGGCCGACTGGCTGCGGTTCCAGTCGGACAAATCGATGCTCCCCAAGCGCGACGATTTGCTGATCGAGACTTTTCCGCGCGGCAACCGCCATTATCTGGTCGCCTATCCCTTCGAGGGCAGGCTGGCGCACCAGACGCTTGGCATGCTGCTCACCCGTCGCCTCGACAGGGCAGGCGCCAGGCCGCTCGGCTTTGTCGCCACCGACTATGCCTTGGCCATATGGTCGCTGGGCGACATGAGCGCCATGTTCAAAGCCAGGAAACCTTCACTCGGCGCGCTCTTCGATCAGGATATGCTGGGCGATGATCTCGAAGCCTGGCTGGCCGATAGCTGGCTTCTCAAACGCACCTTCCGCAACTGCGCGCTGATCTCGGGCCTGATCGAAAAACGCCACCCGGGCCAGGAGAAGAGCGGCCGCCAGGTCACGGTGTCGACCGACCTGATCTACGATGTGCTGCGCAGCCATGAGCCGGACCACATCCTGCTTCAGGCGACGCGTGCCGATGCGGCGACCGGCCTGCTCGATGTCAGCAGACTTGCGGACATGCTCTCGCGCATCCAGGGTCGAATCATGCATAAGGCGCTCGAACAGATATCGCCGCTTGCCGTGCCGATCATGCTCGAGATCGGCAAGATGCCGGTCAATGGCGAGGCCGATGAAACGCTGCTGATGGATGCTGCGACGCTGGTCGAGGAGGCCATGGGGCCCGGGATGGTTGACGAATGACCTTTTCGCTGGCGCGCGCATCGCTGATCGCCGAGGCCGACCTTGTCGGCATCGCGGGCGCGCGCGCGGTCTGCGATCCGCGCGGCGTGCTCTATTTTCCCGAGCTCAAGCTGTTGACAGTATCGGACCTGCATCTGGAGAAGGGCTCGTCGCTGGCCAGGCGCGGCACACTGATCCCGCCCTACGATACCGGCGCGACCCTGCTGCGGTTGCAGGCGGTGATATCGGACTACCAGCCGTCGATCGTCATCAGCCTGGGTGACAGTTTCCACGACGGCGGCGGCGCCAAGCGCATGCATTCGAGCTTTCGCGAACGGCTGGAAGCGCTGATGGCAGGCCGTGACTGGTTCTGGGTCGCCGGCAATCACGACCCGGAGGCGCCGGCGGACCTGCCCGGCGAGACCGTGCGGGAACTGGCCATAGGTTCCCTGCTGTTCCGGCACGAGCCGTCGAAGGTGCGGGTCGAGGGCGAGATTTCAGGCCACCTGCATCCCTGCGCGCGCATCGTGCAGCAAGGCCGTTCGGTGCGCAGGCGCTGCTTTGCCGGCGACGGCGGCCGCATGATCATGCCGGCCTTCGGCGCCTATACCGGTTCGCTCAACGTGCTCGACCGCGCCTATGCCGGCCTGTTCCGGCTGGAAACGCTGATGGCCTATATGCTTGGCACTGACCGCATCTTCGCCATTTCGCGCTCGATGCTGCGGCCCGGCTGAGATTTATCGCCCGTAATAGAGCGTGACGCTGTGCTTCGCCTCGGCGAAGAACAGCCAGCGTTCGACCAGCATGCCGCCGAATTGGACGATCGCGGCAAGTACTGACGCCGCCACTGCAAAGGGCCAGGGGAAGGCGAAGCTGGCGGTGAGCAGCAGGACGGGCAGGGCAAAAGCCAGCGCTTGCGTGATCAGCCGCAGCTTCGCGCTATGCTTGCGGGCGATGCGAAAACCCATTTCCTTGAGCAGGTAGTTTTCCTCGGTATGGGGCCATTCCAGCGACCGTACCGTGCCGCCGGCGAGACCGGTGGCGGTGTTGGCATTGGTGGGGATTTCAAGCCTGTCATTGTGGCGCCAGGTCGCCAGCTTCCAGCCCCAGCCGAGCAAGGTCAGCAGTGCCGAAGCCGCAAACAGGATCATCGAGCCGCGCGCGAAACCCTGCAGCAGCGCGTTCAGAAGCACGCCGCCGCTCATCGCCGAGAAGATGAGGTAGCCGGGCAAGGTGTAGGGGCTGTGCCACTGGGCGATGGGCTTCAGCGAAGCGTAGATCATGCCGGTCATGCAGACGGTGACGATGGCGCCGATCGCGGCCAGCAGTCCCGCCGCCGCCACCCAGCCGTCGAGGCGGCCGAGCACGACCCAGCCAAGGCCGAACAGGCCGGCTGGAACGAAGGTGGCGACCGAGGCGACGCCTTCGCGCGAGAGCCAGGAACTGCGCCACTGCGAAAAGGCCCGCCAGGCCCGCTCCGGCCGGCCGAGATGGCCGGTCGAGGACAGCAATCCGGCACTGATCAGGCCGAGCGACAGCCCCATGCCGGCCAGGCCGAGCCAGAAGTCGGGCGCGATGACGCCGGCTGCGCCCAGCACGCCGAGCAACGCCAGCAGGCCGTAGCCGGCGCCCGTGGCGGTGGTGAAGAAGACGACCGAGAAGGCGGGATGCATGGGCTAGTTCGAAAGCATGCGGTCGACCCAGCCGAGAAAGCCGCCCTCGGCCCGCACCGGCTCCAGCGCCTTCGCCGGCACCGATGCGGCGCGTTGCGTGTGCGCGCGCGGCGGCAGGTATTTGTTGGTCGGGTGATAGCCGAGCTCCGGCATCAGATCGACGCCGCCGCGCTCCGCCACCAATTGCGACACAGCCGATGCGGGATCGCCGAGATCGCCGAAATGCCTGGCGCTGGTCGGACAAGCGGCAACACAGGCCGGCACACGATCCTCCTCGGCCAGATTGTCATTGTAGATGCGGTCGACGCAGAGCGTGCACTTCTTCATCACGCCGACATCACTGTCGAATTCGCGCGCGCCATAGGGGCAGGCCCAGCTGCACAATTTGCAGCCGATGCATTTGCTCTCGTCGATCAGCACGATGCCGTCCGAGGCCCGCTTGTAGGAAGCGCCGGTCGGACAGACGGTGACGCAGGCCGGCGTCTCGCAATGCAGGCAGGAGCGCGGGAAGTTGACCGTGCGCCCGCCCATCTCGGTGCTGTGCTCGTAACTGTGCACGCGGTTGAACCAGACGCCGTCGGCATGGCCGCCATAGGGGTCGATGTCGGTCAGCGGCGCCATGTGGCCGCCGGTGTTCCATTCCTTGCAGGCGGTGACGCAGGCCTGGCAGCCGACGCAGGTGTCGAGGTCGATGACGAGACCGAGCCTTTTGTCCGTGTGAGAGGGCAAGCAGGTCATTCGGCGGCTTCTCTCTTTTGGCGAAATTCGGCGCCGAAGCGAAGTATGTCCGGCACGGGCTCGACATTTGGCGGCTGGTGGAAACGCTCGAATTGCGGTTCGGTGAAGCCGGCCTCTTCCGCCGCGCATTTGACGATGCGGACCCTGAGATCGAACCATGCCGCCTGGCCGGTCACCGGATCGGAATTCGAATAGCGCCTGCCGTTGGCATCGGCAGAGGTCTGGTCGCCGATAATGTGGTTGAGCAGGAAGCCGCGATTGCTTTCGGCGGCATCATCCTTCAGGCCCCAGCTGCCGCGCCGTTTGCCGATGGCGTTCCAGGTCCACACCGTGCTTTCGTTGACCCCGTCGACCAGCTTGATCTGCCCCTTCACCCGCCCGTTGATGCTTTCGACCCACACCCAGTCGTCGTCGGCGAGGCCGAGGCCGGCGGCCGTCCGGTGGTGCACGAACAGCCGGTTCTGGCTGGTGATTTGCCTGAGCCACGCATTCTGCGAACCCCAGGAATGGTACATGTGCATCGGCCGCTGCGTCAGCGCGTGCAGCGGATATTTTTCGAGATCGACGATCGCTTCCTCGAACGGCATGTACCAGAACGGCAGCGGATCCATGTAGGTCTCGATGCGGTCGCGCTCCGATTGCGGAGGCCGCACCTTGCCATGTCCGCGCGCGGCCAGCCGAAAACGCTGCATCGGTTCGGAATAGAGCTGGAAGACGACCGGCTCGGCCTTGGGGATGAAGCCCAGTTGCACCGCGAAGTCGAGATAGGAGCGGTTGGCCATCTTGTAGTAGCGCTGGTCGTCATTGAAGTCGTGATGCCAGAAACCGCCATTGTCGATGTAGCGCTGCAACTGGTTGGGGTTGACGTCGCCCTTGCCGATCGAGATTTCGTCCTTGCCGCGCCAGCCGGCGAGCGGGCCGATGCCGGGCGTGCGTTCGTGATTGACGATGTAGTCGGCGTAGTCGCGGTACTTCGCCGAGCCGTCGTCCTCGACGAAGCCCGGCAAGCCAAGCCGCGCGCCGAGTTCGATCAGCACCGACTGGAACGCCCTGACGTCGCGGTCGGGCTCGACGACGGGATGGCGGATGGCGTCGCCCGGCCCGTCGGCGTGGCTGATCGGCCGGTCGAGCAGGCTGATGCAGTCATGGCGCTCGAGATAGGTGGTGTCGGGCAGCACGAGGTCGGCGAACGGTACGGTCTCGGAATAATAGGCGTCGGAATAGATGATGAAGGGGATCCTGTAGTTGCCCGCTTCATCACGGTCGGTGAGCATGGCCATGGTCTCGACCGTGTTCATCGACGAATTCCACGCCATGTTCGACATGTACATCAGCAGCGTGTCGATCGGGTACGGGTCGCCGGCCCAGGCGTTGCGGATGACGGTGTGCATCAGACCATGCGCCGCAAGTGGCGAATCCCAGGAATAAGCCTTGTCGATGCGCAGCGGCGTGCCGGCCTCATCGACCAGCAGATCGTCGGGTCCACAAACGAAACCGAGGGGCATGCCGTCGAGCGGCGTCATCGGCCTCACGTCCTTGCCGCAGGGCTTCGGACCCGGCGGGGCGGACCGGGGGTAGGGCGGCTTGAAGCGGAAGCCGCCAGGCACGTCCACGGTTCCGAGAAGCACCTGCAGCAGGTGAATGGCCCGGCAGGTATGGAAGCCGTTGGAATGGGCGGAGATGCCGCGCATGGCATGCATCGAAACAGGTCGGCCCTTGATCGTCTCATGCCGGCGCCCGGCCCAATCGGTCCAGGCGACCGGCAGTTCGATCACCTCTTCGAAGGCGACATGTGCAAGTTCGGCGGCGATCCGGCGGATCGTATCGGCGGCAATGCCGCAACGCCCGCCGACCGCGTCGGGTGCGTAGCTCTCGTCGAGATAGCGGTCCGCAATGAGCTGGAACACCGGAACGCACCTGCGCCCGTCGACCGTGAAGCTGCCGGTCAGTGCCGGTTTTGCATCTGGCTCGGTCGCGTTGACGGAGGTCTTCGCCACTCGGTCCCAAGCGACAAGAGTGCCGTCGCCGTCGCGCAGAAAAAGCCCATCATCGACCGCGCCAGGCTCCTGGATAACCAGGACATGCGCGTTGGTGTAGCGGAGCAGATAATCGAGATCGACGCGGCCGGCCTTCAAGAGTTCGTGGATGAGCGCGAACACGAACATGCCGTCAGTGCCGGGTCGGATGCCGATCCAGTCATCGGCGATCGCATTATAACCGGTCCGGCAGGGATTGATCGACACCACCTTGGCGCCGCGCGCCTTGAGCTTGCCCAGTCCGATCTTGATCGGGTTGGAGTCATGGTCCTCGGCGACGCCGAACAGCATGAAGTATTTCGTGTTGTCCCAATCGGGCTCGCCGAACTCCCAGAACGAGCCGCCGATCGTGTAGAGGCCACCGGCTGCCATGTTGACCGAACAGAAGCCGCCATGGGCAGCGAAGTTCGGCGTCCCGAACTGGCTCGCCCACCAGCCTGTCAAGGATTGCGACTGGTCACGTCCGGTGAAGAAGGCGAGTTTTTTCGGATCGGTCCGGCGGATCTTCAACAGCCGCTCGGTCGCGATCGCGAAGGCTTCATCCCACTCGATCTCGCGGAACTCACCCGAGCCGCGCGGGCCGGTGCGCAAGAGCGGCTTCTTCAGCCGGGCCGGGCTGTAGTGCTGCATGATGCCGGAGCTGCCCTTGCCGCAGATCACGCCGCGATTGACCGGATGGTCCTTGTTGCCGTTGATGTAGCGGACCTTGCCATCCTTGATGTGCACGTCGATGCCGCAGCGGCAGGCGCACATGTAGCAGGTCGTCTTGGCGATGCCGTCGGAAACATCTGGCGAGGTGTCGACGCCGTCGCCTTCATCGGGCGCCCGCGTGTCGGCAAGCGGGCGTTGCGAGGGGGCCGAATTGGCGCCGCGCGGCGGTCCTTGCATCATGATCCCGGGGGTGCTCGCGCGGCCGGCGGATTTGGCGCGCGTCTTCGGTCCGGGGCCGCGCATGTAATGCTCTTCGGGGTGATATCGATCACCAGCCAATCGCCGCCGGATGCCGCGGGTCCAATGCGCAAGCAGGGATCTGAACCGCCCGATCATTTTGCTCTCTGCGATCTGCAGGCCAATTTTTTCTAACTTCAGCTGAAAAAGTAGAATAAACCTATCGATCCGTCTAATCAGTTGTTCTTGTAAATTCGATCGATATTGGTTCTTAATGCAGGCATGACCCTGGACCAGTTGCGCATTTTCGTCGCCGTTGCCGAGCGTGGCCACATGACCAAGGCAGCAGAGCTTCTCGGTATATCCCAGTCGGCCGCGTCGGCCGCCATTCGCGCGCTGGAAGAGCAGCACGGTGTCCATCTGTTCAACCGCGTCGGCCGCAACATAGAGCTGGCCCAGACCGGCCACCGGTTCCTGCCCGAGGCCAAGGCCGTGCTGGAGCGGGCTGCCGCCGCCCGCAACGTGCTGGAACATGTTTCGCAGACGGTCGCCGGCAGCCTCTCGATCGCCGCCAGCCTGACCATCGCCAGCTACTGGCTGCCGCGCCGGCTGGCCTCCTTCCACGAGGCCTATCCGGCCGTCAGGCTGAGCGTCACCATCGGCAACACAAGGCAGGTCGAGGCCAGCGTGCTCGATGGAACCGCCGATCTCGGCCTGGTCGAAGGGCGCACCGAATCCGACATATTGCGCCGCGCCAAGGTCGATACCGACCGGTTGATGCTGGTCGTTGCCAGTTCCCATCCGCGGATCGCCGAAATCGCGCCGGGCCGCCCCGACATCACCGGCCTGCGCTGGATCATCCGCGAGGGCGGCTCCGGGACGCGCGAGGTGCTGGAGGATCTGGCGCGGCGCGAGGGGATTTCACTTGCCGACCTGCAGATATTCCTGGTGCTGCCCAGCAACGAGGCGGTTCGCCAGGCCGTCGAAGCAGGCGCCGGCGCCACCATCATTTCGGAGCTGGTCGTCGGGCGCGCGGTCGCCGAGGGGAGCCTGAGAGCCGTGCCGATCGAATTGCCGAAGCGCGACTTCGCCATGATCACCCATCGCGACCGCCAGGCAAGCCTGGCCCAGATGGCGCTGAAGGCGCATCTGGCTGCAGAGATGAACGGGTCAGGGTAGGATCAGCCGAACTTCCGCTGCGCATCAAGTGCCAGGCCAAGCCCGACCGATCCGAACATGTCGCCGTCTATGACAGAAGCCTGCGGCACCAGCGACAGGATCTCTCGTCTTGCCAGCGGGATCGCGGTCGAGCCTCCCGTCAGGAACACGGCGGTGATGTCCGATGGCTTGACCTGAGCGTCGCGAATGGTCTGACCGACCGTTTCGGTGACCCGCTCGATATCTCGGGCAATCGTGGCCTCCAGCCCGTCGCGCGTGATCCCGGCGGCGAACGCCGCGTCAGGCAGCTTCACCGCCACCTCCGCCGATGACCTGTTGGTCAGTTCTATCTTGGCCTTTTCGACCAGCGCCGCCAGAGCGTGCCCGTAGCGGTGCTCGACGATATGGATGAAGCGGTCGACCAGGTCGGCACGCACGGCCTCGTAACGGATCTGGCGGAGATGCGTCATCGCCTTGGCGGTATAGACCAGGTTGATGCGCTGCCATGTGGCGAGGTCGATGAAATAGCTGGCCGGCAGATTGCGCTTGCCGTCCTTGGTCGCGGAGAGGTAGCCGAGCTGCGGCATGACATGGGCGATGCTCAGCAACCGGTCGAAATCGGTGCCGCCGATATGGATGCCGCGGCTGGCCAGGATGTCGTCCTTGCGGTCGGTCGATCGCGAGCGCTCCGGCGAGACCCGCACGATCGAGAAGTCGGACGTGCCGCCGCCCATGTCGATGATCAGCGCCAGTTCCTCGCGCGTTACCTTCTGCTCGTAGTCGAGCGCCGCGGCAATCGGCTCGAACTGGAAAGCGATGTGCTTGAAACCCTGGGCACGGGCGGCCTTCTCGAGCTCGCCTTGCGCCTTCGCGTCGGCTTGCGCATCGTCATCGACGAATTGCACCGGGCGGCCGAGCACCACGCTTTCCACCACGCCGCCGGCGTCCTCTTCGAGCCGCGTCTTCAGATGGCCGATGAACAGGCCGATAATGTCGATGAAGCCGATCTGGCGCGCCTTGATACGCGTCTTCTCGTGGGCGAGCGAACTGCCGAGCACGCTCTTCAACGAGCGCATCAGGCGGCCTTCGATGCTGTCGGTATAATCGCCGATCGCGCGCCGGCCGAAATAGGTGTGGCCGTCCTCGAAGTTGAAGAACACGGCACTTGGCAAGGTGGGCTGTTCGCCCTCCAGCGGGACCAGCCGCGCCTTGCCGTTCCGGATCACGCCCACCGTGGAATTGGACGTGCCGAAGTCGATGCCGCCGAATGCCTGGTGCATTGCAGCCTCCTGTCATGGTTTCGTGGCGGCAAGACAGCGGCGACGTATCGCGCTGTCATCCGGAAAGCCGGACCGCTCTTGCGAATGGTATGTGCGTGTTTGCCCTTGGGCTGGGAGGCGGCGGTTTATCGCATGGTGGGGAAAAGGGGAACCCCTCTTTTCCCCGAGCGTCAATCTTTGCGGAACACCAGCCGGCCGAGCCAGCCCGTTACCATGGCCAGCGATATGGCGAACACGCCGTAGAGGAACGAATAGTCGTGGGCGACGCGGAAGATCGATTGTTCGAAGCCCGATTTGCGGATTTCAAGCTGCGCCGAACTCTCCTTGATGAACAGGCCGCTCTTGAACAGGAAGGCGCGCGCCTTATGGGTGCCGACCGGCACATTCGGCGCCAGCCTGACCGTGGCGCGAAACAGGTTCTGCGACAGGAATTGCACGCCACCGACATTCTCGCTGTAGAGGCCGGCGGCGGCCTTGCGCTCGCGCAGTGCCGCCGTGAATTCCTCGATCGTCGCCGGGCTGTCACCGGCATCGGCGGGCTGCATATAGAGGTTGGACGCGCCGAGCGACAATTGCTTGTAGCTGTTGGGTTCGGTGATGTCCTGCAGCGGCCGCGTCGTCGCCACCGAATAGGACACCGGCACATTCTCGAAGGTCTCGGAATCCAGATTGATCCAGACGCCCAGCACCCGGTCCTTGCGGCGCACCACCACCGGTTTCGGCGGTCCTTCGAGCACGACGATGACGTCGTAGCGGCCCTGGCGTGCCACCAGCGGGTCGGGATTTTCCAGCGAACCGAAAATGGTCAGGTCGGCGCCGGAAAAACCGGCGGTGATCGACACCGCGTCGGTGGAGAGGCCGATCTGGATGCCTTCCGTCAATGGCGTCTGCGCCTTCGCCGGCGCGACGGTCAGGGACAGGAGAGCGACGGTTGCGAGCGCCTTCATCCCTTTCATCAGTTGAGGCCCAAGCCGGACAACGAATAAAGGTTGGGCGGCGTGACGAACAGATCGATGGCGAGCCGGATCGCCACTGCCAGCACCAGCAGCGCCAGCAGGGCTCTCAATTGCTCGCCGCGCAGCCGCTGGCCGGCCTTGGCGCCATACTGCGCTCCGGCCACGCCACCGGCCATCAAAAGGAAGGCCAGCATCACATCGACGGTCTGGTTGGTGGTGGCGTGGACCAGCGTCGTGTAGGCGGACGTGAAGATGATCTGGAACAGCGAGGTGCCGATGACGACATTGGTCGGCACTTTCAAGAGATAGATCAGCGCCGGCACCATGATGAAGCCGCCGCCGACGCCCATGATCGACGACAGGAAGCCGATGCCGGCGCCAAGACCGAGCACCGGAATGACGCTGACGAACAATTTCGACGCGCGAAAGCGCATCTTCAGCGGCAAGCGGTGGATCCAGTTGTGCTGGCCGGATTTCTTCAGCACCGGTGCCGCACCGCTGCGCGTGGCGCGCAACGCGTTGATGCTCTCGACCAGCATCAGCCCGCCGACGGTGCCGAGCAGCACGACGTAGAGCAGCGAGATGAACAGGTCGAGCTGGCCGAGCCTGCGCAGGAAGCCGAACACGTAGATGCCGGCGGTGGAACCGACGATGCCCCCGGCCAGCAACACGCCGCCGAGCTTGAAGTCGAGCGTGCCTCGCTTCATGTGCGAAAGAACGCCGGAGACGGAAGAAGCGATGACCTGGTTCGCGCCGGTGGCGACCGCGATCGCCGGCGGGATATTGTAGAAGATCAAGAGCGGCGTGATGAGAAAGCCGCCGCCCACCCCGAACATGCCCGACAGGAAGCCCACCGCGGCGCCCATGGCCAGCAGCACGAAGACGTTGACGGAAATTTCCGCGATCGGGAGATAGATGCCCACCCGTCAGTCTCGATCAGTTTGCCTGTCGGCGAATAAAGCCGTTGCGGGCAGTATCGCATCGAAAAGCCAATTTTGTCTTGCGCCGACGCGGCAGCGGGGTCAAACCCCGCCACCGCGCCGAAACAAAAAACAACTCAATCAGTTAACAGGCAAATGTATGGCAAGGGCGTCGTGGAAACGACGCTTCTGCCGTTATTTGCGCGCCAGCAATGCCTTGACCAGTTTCTCGTCGACCGCGCCGGTCGCCGGCAGCTTGTTGGCGGTCTGGAAAGCGATGATCGCGTTCTTGGTTTTCTCGCCCATCACGCCGTCGGCGCCGCCTGCGTCATAGCCGTTCTTGTTGAGGATGAGCTGGATATTCTTGACCGCCTTCTTCATGTCGATGCCGGCGGTCGTCTGCGGCGTGCCTTCCTGCCAGGATTCGGGAATGTCCACCGAATTGGCCGCCGCGTTGAGCGGCTTGGCCTTCCACAATTCTGTCGCGGCGCGCGCCCGCTCGAGCTGCTCGGGCCGCAGCGCATTGGCGATCTCGTCGCGCTTGGCCGCGGCATCCTTGTCGCCGGTCTTGGCGACAAGCGCGAACCATTTATAGGACTCTTCCAGGTTCTGCTTCATGCCGACGCCCTTGGCGGCCAGGATACCGAGATTGAACTGGCTGTCCTTGACGCCGAGGTCGGCGGCCTCCTGGAACCAGTGCGCGGCCGATTCATTGTCGGTCACGCCGTCGGCGGCCATGGCGAACAGCACCGCCAGATTGTGCATGGCACTGGCGTTGCCCTGCGCGGCGGCGAGCTGGTACCAGGTCTTCGACTTCTTGATGTCGCGCGCGACGCCGATGCCCTTCTCGTAGAAATTGCCGATACGGTATTCGGCCGGCGCGAAGCCGAGTTCCGCCGATTTCTCGTACCATTTGGCGGCCGCCGGCATGTCTTCCTTGACGCCGCGCGACTCGGCGTAGCGCGAGCCGACCTCGAACAGTGCCTTGGCGTCGCCAGCGGCGGCGGCGTCACGCAAAGCAACGGGGCCGGCTTCGGCCGGGATGTCGAACTTGGTCGCGGCTGTCGCCGCCGGCTTGTCCATCGGCGCAACGGTGCCGGTCGTGTCGTTGGCCGTTGCCTCGGCGGCGGCCGTTGGCGCGGCTGATGCAGGTTGGGCATCGGCATCCGACGCCTGCGTACCGCTGGTGACGGCGGCTGGTGCCGGATCCGTTAAGGTAGGAGCAGCGGTCATCGGAGCAACAGGCGCCGGCGAGGCCGAAGCCATCGCGTCGGGAGCCATGGCCGGCGCGACGGGTGCTGGAGCGGGCTCGGCGGTAGGCGCGGGCATCGCGTCCGTATCCGACGGCATGGCCATGACGGTCTGCGCCGCCATGTCGTCCTTGCTTGGCGGCGCGGATTGTTCCGCCTGCCTGACGGTAGGGGCCGGCGCGCTGTCCGTCGCCACCGGTTGGACTTCGGTCTTAGGCTGGCTGGCGGTATCGACAGATGCCGTCTTCACCGGCTGCGAGGCGACGATGGGAGCCGCGTCGTTGCTTGCCACCTGGGCGGGATCCGAAAGAAACGCCTTGCCGAGCTGCAGGCCGGCAAGCGCCAGCATGATCGCTGCCGCCGCCATCAGGATCGGCTTGCGCCGCGCCTTGAGCAGGTCACCTATCCTGAGCGCCTTGACCGGGCCTTTCATCGTCGACTGGCGCTTCAGGGCGTCGGCCTCGGCCGCGGCCGCCTGCGCCGCGCGCCGGGCAGCGGCGATGAAATCCGATTTCGCGGCGTCGCTGTCGCCGGGCTTTGCCGGTTGTCCCCGCTCGTCGCGCACGCGCTTCATGATGGCATTGAGGTCGGGCGCGCCGGAGCCGGGCTCCAGCGGGCGGTTGGCGACTTTCGGGTCGAGCGGCTCGTCGAGATCGACACTCGGGATATCGGCGTCCGGCGCCGGGCCGGCCAGCGGCGGAACATCCGCCGCCTTCTTGCTCTTGAAGGCGCGCGCCAGCCCGCCGAACATCGACTTGCGGCCAGCAGGCTGGTCTTTTCTGGTGGTGGCGTCGGAACCGAGTGCGGCCATCGCGGCGGCGGCGGCGGCTTCCGCCGGCGAGCGCGCCCCCGGCCGGGCCGAAAAGCCCGATTCGACGTGCAGTGCCGGCTCGACTGACGAAGCAGGCTCGGCGCGCAATATGGCCGCGGCACGCGCGTCCAGATCGGCCATGTCGCCGGTCAGCGGCAGCGGCTCGTCCATGGTCATCGACGGCGCGTTCACCGCCATCTTGGACCGCCGTGCGCCACGCCAGCCGCCCGGTTCGGTCGGAGCCGCATCCAGCAGTTCGCTTACCGCTTCGGACGGGTCGCTGGTTTCCAGCGAACCCAGCCTGTCGACGATCTTGAGCAGTGTATCGTGAATGGCCTCGAAGGTGCGCGAATTGCGTTCGTCGGAACGCCGCGTCAATGTCTCCAGTGTCTTCAGATCCTGGGCGAGGCCGGAAACCGCGGCCGTATTGGTGCTCGTTCCGGCCAGCGAGCGCACGGCGTTCTCGGCTGCCTCGCGTGCGGCGCCGAGGATGGAATCGCGGGTCCCGGCCAGCGCTTTCTCGATTTCGTTGAGGCGCGGGCTGATGTCCTCGAAGTCCGGCAGCGGCGTGCTGGGCCTGGAAAGATGCGCCGACAGGCCGGCGACCTGAGCCTCCAGGCTGCGGATCAGCGCCGGATCAATGCCGGCCACCTGGGCCGCCGAGGCGTCCAGCCGGCTTGAGATATCCTCGAGCCGGCTTTCCAGCCCGCGGATCGCCGCCTCGCCGGCGGGATCGGGAGCGCGCGTTTCCATGCGCTTGGCCAGCGCGGTGAAGCGGGCATCGATGGCGTCCATGATGCCGGCGCTGTCGACCTGCGGCATGCTGCGCTGGTCCAGCCGGTCGGCAACCTCGTCCAGCCGGCGCTCGAGATCGCGAAACAGCATGTTGCCCTGTTCGATGGCGTCGCCCTGGCGACGCTCCATCATGCCCGACAGCACGTCGAAGCGCTGCTCCAGCCCGTGGAAGATGTAGTCGGCGTCGGGCATGGCCGGCGCCTGATCGATCTTGTCTGCGATCAGCGCGATCTGCTTGGCGAGCCGTTCCATCGCCTGCTCGGGCAGGTTGGCGCGGCCGGCGAGGTCATCGACCCGGCTCGACAGTGTGTTCAGCCGGTCGATCACGACATTGCCGGGACGGTCCTGCGCCACTTCCTCGATCTGCTGCGCGAGCGAGTCGATCCGCTTCTCGATGCGCTCGAAGGCTTCGTGGTCGATTGAATTCGCCTGTGCGGCGACTGTCGAGGCCACGATGGCGCGGGAAATCTCGTCCAGCCGCTCGTCGATCATGGCCAGCGTGCCGCCGCCGCGATTGTCCTGCTGGCTGGCGAAATGGTCGACCGCGCCGGCCAGCGTGCGGACCTTTTCCTCCAGCGAGCGCAGCGACAGCGATTCCGGCAGGTTGTTGACGGCGTTGCTGATCTGCTCCAGCCGGTCGGTCAAGGCCGCGAGGGCGGGATCGTCGGAGCGCTTGCGCTGGTCGGCGTCGACGCGGTCCTCGAAAGCCGTCCAGCGGCGGTCGAAATCGTCCCAGCGGCGGTCGACCTTCTGCACGCTCTCCTCGCGCGCCAGCGTGTCGAGCGCGGCCTTGACCTGCTCGAGCTCCAGCCGCAGCAGGTTGACGCTCCTGTCGTCACTCTTCTCCGACAGCGATTTGATGGCGCCGGAGAGCCGCTCGAATTCCACGCCGAGTTCGGCGCTGCCCTTGCCTGTCGCGCCGGGCTTGGCGTTCGCCTGGAAGGCGCGGTCGATGTCCTTGCGCAGCGCGTCGAATTCGCGCTGCAGCCCTGAAGTCACCTGGTGGCGCAGTTCCTCGCGCATGCCGCGCAGCTCGCCGGCGATCTTGCCGACCATGGCGACGCTGTCTTCCTGGCCGCGCACGCGGTCGATGGCGCGCGCGATCGCCTGATAATTCTGGTCGAAGGCGGGCGAAGGCGCCGGGTTCTGCGCACGCGGTGCCGGCTGCGGATCCTCATACCAGCGCTGCTGGGCTGTCGGCTGTGCGGCGGGATAACGCGGATCGGTGGCGGGGTAGCGCGGATCGGCGCCATATTGGCGAGGAACGGGCCGTGCCGTCGCGTCCTCACGCGTCTGCCCCAGGCGCTGCTCCAGGGTCTCCAGCGAGCGGTTCAGCTGCTCGAGCGTTGTCTGCGGCTTGCGCTGCCTGCCGGCATTGAGTGTATCGAGGTAGGACCGCTTGCTGTTCATCGGTGCGTCCGTCTTTCAGATTGGCCGGCTTGCGACCAGCTCCCCAAGTCCCTGCCGGAACGAGGCGACCGCGCTTGCATGCCACGGTGGAAGACAAGCTTCCCGGGTTTCACCCGCGCTCCGAAAAACCGTGAAAATTCGATACAGGATAACCACGGGTAGCCGACACGCGCACATTTCGCCCAACGTGGTAAACAACGCGTTAACCAAGCTTAAGAAGTTGCAAGGAAGTTGGCTGTCGCGACTTCCGGTGCGGCATAAAGCACCGTTCTCAGAACGCCCTTGCGTCATGAGGCGGCTATCGGTATAGAATTGACGTAAACGTAAATGGCGCATCAGCTGTGCTGTTTTGCGATTTGTTTGTCGAAACCACGGCCGGAAGCACGCCCCCGCTTCCAGTCAGGCGACGCATGGTCCAGGACCGCGACGCCACCAGACGGGGAAGCCAGTGACCATGAAACTTATCTCGGCCGGCGAGACCGCGGCCAATACCAATAATGCATCCGTCGAAGCCGGCGAGGATCTCTCCCGCATCGGCGAAATGGCCAAAAAATACGGCGTGACGCTGCGCACGCTGCGTTTCTACGAGGACAAGGGCCTGCTCAACCCGCAGCGCGACGGTTCGACCCGTCTCTATACGCGCCGCGACAAGGCCAGGCTGAAGCTGATCCTGCTCGGCCGCAAGGTCGGGTTCTCGTTGCGCGACGTCAAGCAGATGATGGACCTCTACGATCCGACCGGTTCCAACACCAAGCAGTTGCGCCTGGCGCTGGACAAGTCGGAGAAGCAGCTCGCTCGCCTTCAGAAGCAGCGGGCGCTGATCGACGACGCCATCAATGAGCTCAGCGGCTCGATGTCGGCGGTACGTCAGATGTTGGCCGAGCGTTCGGCGCCGCAGGCGAGCGTCGCCAGCTAAGCCAGTCTGCTCACGCCGACCTGTCGGCCCTTCACCATCAAAGCCGCGTGGCCATGCCGCGCGGCTTTTCGCTATCTTTGGCCCGCTGTTTCATCCTGGCTTGCGCGATGCCGCAACGCTAGGCTCCGCGCGCCTGGCGGCGGAAATCTTGTCGCATCGAAAATATTGACGTTTACGCAAACGTCAATATTTGCTATTGCGGCTTCGACATTGGCCCGCTTGCCGCGCACGGCTTGATTTCGAGGCCTAATCCGCATGGTGGAGGAAAAGCATGCCGATCTACAGGGCCCCGGTCCAGGACACGCTGTTCGTGCTCAACGAAGTGCTGGGCTATCAGCGCTATTCGAACCTTCCCGGATTCGCCGACGCAACGCCCGACGTGCTGGAGGCAATTCTCGCCGAAGGGGCCAAGCTCGCCGAGAACGTCATGCATCCGCTCAATCGTGTCGGCGACATGGAAGGCTGCGTGCGCCATGACGACGGCTCGGTGACCACGCCCAAGGGCTTCAAGGAAGCGTTCGACCAGTATCGCGAAGGCGGCTGGATGGGTCTGGCGGCCCCCGTCGAGTTCGGCGGCCAGGGCCTGCCCTATGCCGTACACACGGCGGTGGCCGAATACATGGTGTCGGCCAACATGTCGCTGATGATGTATCCCGGCCTGACCCAGGGCGCGATCGCCGCCATCATCACCCACGGCACCGACGAGCAGAAGGCGACCTGGCTGCCCAGGATGGTCGAGGGCACCTGGACCGGCACCATGAACCTGACCGAGCCGCATTGCGGCACCGATCTCGGCCTGCTGCGCACCAAGGCGGTGCCGAACGGCGATGGCACCTACAAGATTTCAGGCCAGAAGATCTTCATCTCGGCCGGTGAGCACGACATGTCGGACAACATCGTCCATCTGGTGCTGGCCCGCATCGAAGGCGCACCGGAGGGCGTCAAGGGTATCTCGCTGTTCATCGTGCCGAAGCTCAAGCTCGACGCTTCGGGCAATCCCGGGACCAGAAACACCGTTTCCTGCGGTTCCATCGAGGAGAAGATGGGCATCCACGGCAATTCGACCTGCGTCATGAACTATGACGAGGCCGAAGGTACGCTGCTGGGCGAGGCCAATGGCGGCCTCAAAGCGATGTTCACGATGATGAACGAGGCCCGTCTCGGCGTCGGCCTGCAGGGCCTTTCACTGTCGGAGATCGCCTACCAGAACGCCGTCGCCTACGCCAAGGACCGTTTGCAGGGCCGCTCGCTGTCAGGCCCGAAGGCGCCGGACAAGAAGGCCGACCCGATCATCGTTCATCCCGACATCCGCCGCTCGCTGATGACCATGAAGGCTTTCAACGAGGCCGGCCGCGCGCTGGCGCTGTGGACTGCGATCAAGTCCGACATCGCGCACCGCTCCGCCGACGACAAGGACCGCCAGGCGGCCGACGATTACACTGGCTTGATGACGCCGGTGGTCAAGGGCGTGCTGACCGACAAGGGCTTCGACCACGCTGTCATGGCGCAGCAGGTGTTCGGCGGCCACGGCTATATCGAAGAGCACGGCATGAGCCAGTTCGTGCGCGATGCCCGCATCGCCATGATCTATGAAGGCGCCAACGGCATCCAGGCGCTCGACCTCGTCGGCCGCAAGCTCGGCTTGAATGGCGGCCGCGCCATCCAGGCCTTCTTCAAGGAGGTCGGCGAATTCTGTGAGGAAAACCGCGTTGATGAGAAGATGGCGCCCTTCACCAAGGGTCTGAAGAAGGGACTCAACGATTTGCAGGCGGCGACGATGTGGCTGCTGCAGAACGGCATGGCCAAGCCCGACAATGCCGGTGCGGCCTCGACCGACTACATGCATCTCTTCGGCCTCGTGGCGCTGGGTTACATGTGGGCGCAGATGGCCAAGGCGGCGCAGGGCAAGACCGGCGCTAACGGTTCCCAATCTTCCTCTAAAAACAACGTGGCTTTCTACGACAACAAGGTCGTGACGGCGCGCTTTTTCATGGAACGGATCATGCCGGAAACCTCGGCGCACCTCGCCCGTATTTCGAGCGGCGCCGATACGCTGATGGCCCTGCCGGCGGAAGCGTTCTAAACTCGGTCCCGCTAGCCTTCTATCTGTCGATACGCGGAGGAAATCGTGGCGACAAATCCCGCCGAAGTGCTCTCCTTGCCGAAACCAGCCTGGGCGGCCGACGAGGTCGGCATGCTCTACGACATGGCTACACGCTTCATGTCGGAGGAGATCGCACCGCGCTACGACGAGTTCGAGAAGAACGAGATGGTCGACCGCGAAAGCTGGCTGAAGGCCGGTTCCGCCGGCCTGCTCTGCGCCTCGATGCCGGAGGAATATGGCGGCTCTGGCGGCACCTTCGCGCATGAGAGCGCCATCATCGAGGCGATCGGCCATGTCGGCGTCGACGGTTTCGGCATCGGCCTGCACAATTCGATCGTGGCACCCTACATCCTTCATTACGGTTCGGAGGAGCAGAAGAAGAAATGGCTGCCGAAGCTCGCCACCGGCGAACTGATCGGCGCCATTGCTATGACAGAGCCTGGCGCCGGCTCCGACCTGCAGGGTGTCAAGACCCGCGCCGAGAAGGACGGCAACCAGTACAAGATCAACGGCTCCAAGACCTTCATCACCAACGGCCAGCTGGCGAACTTCATCATCGTCGTCACCAAGACCGATCCGGAAAAGGGCGCCAAGGGCACCTCGCTGATGATCGTCGAGACCGATGAGGTCGAAGGCTTCCAGCGCGGCCGCAACCTCGACAAGATCGGGCTGAAGGCCAACGACACCTCGGAATTGTTCTTCAACGATGTGCGTGTGCCGACCGCCAACCTGCTCGGCCATGAGGAGGGACAGGGCTTCGTCCAGCTCATGCAGCAATTGCCGCAGGAGCGGCTGCAGATCGGCACCGGGGCGATCGCCATGATCGAGCGGGCGCTGGCGCTGACCATCGACTACGTCAAGGAACGCAAGGCCTTCGGCAAGGCAATCATCGACTTCCAGAACACCCAGTTCAAGCTGGCCGAATTGAAGACCGAGGCCACCATCGGCCGCGTCTTCTACAATGACTGCGTCACACGCCACATCAATGGCGGCCTCGATCCGGTCACGGCCTCGATGGCCAAGTACTGGCTTTCCGACCTGCAGGGCAAAGTCGTCGACGAATGCCTTCAATTGCACGGCGGCTATGGCTACATGAATGAATATCCGATCGCCCGCATGTTCCGCGACGCCCGCGTCCAGCGCATCTACGGCGGCACCAACGAGATCATGAAATTGCTGATCGGACGCTCGCTCTGAGCAGCTCTCTTCAGCGAACCCAAGGAGCATGAAAATGGCCGAAGCTTATGTCTATGACGCCGTGCGCACGCCGCGCGGCAAGGGCAAGAAGGACGGATCGCTGCACGAGGTGCCGGCGGTGCGGCTCGCCGCCAGGACGCTCGAGGCACTGCGCGACCGCAATGGGCTGGACACCGGCACGGTCGACGACATCATCTTCGGCTGCGTCGACCCGGTCGGCGAGGCGGGCTCCGTCATTCCGCGCGCCGCCGCCTTCGAGGCCGGCTACGACACCAAGGCACCCGGCATGCAGATCTCGCGCTTCTGCGCCTCCGGGCTGGACGCCATCAATTTCGGCGCCGCCAAGATCGCGCAAGGCGCCGATGAAATCGTCATCGCCGGCGGCGTCGAATCGATGTCGCGCGTCGGCATGGGGATGTCCGGCGGCGCCTGGTTCATGGACCCCTCGGTCGGCCTGCCCGGCTGGTTCGTGCCGCAAGGCATTTCGGCCGACCTGATCGCCACCAAATACGGCTTCTCGCGCGACGACGTCGACGCCTACGCGGTCGAGAGCCAGAAGCGCGCCGCGAAATCCTGGGCTGATGGCCGCTTCAAGAATTCGGTCATCCCGATCAAGGACCAGAATGGTCTCACAATTCTCGACCATGACGAGCACATGCGGCCGTCGACCGACATGCAGTCGCTCGCCTCGCTCAACCCGTCCTTCGTCATGCCTGGCGAAATGGGCGGCTTCGACGCCGTGGCGGTGCAGAAGCATCCCGAGGTCGAGGAGGTCAACCACGTCCACCACGCCGGCAATTCGTCCGGCATCGTCGATGGCGCCGCCGCCGTGCTGCTCGGCTCGAAGAAGGCCGGTAAGGCCATGGGCCTCAAGCCGCGGGCCAGAATCCGCACCTTCGCCAACATCGGCTCCGAGCCGGTGCTGATGCTGACCGGCCCGGTCGACGTCACCGAAAAGCTGTTGAAGCGCGCCAAGATGAAGCTGTCGGATATCGACCTGTTCGAGCTCAACGAGGCCTTCGCCTCGGTCGTATTGCGCTACATGCAAGCCTTCGAGATCCCGCACGACAAGATCAACGTCAATGGCGGCGCCATCGCCATGGGCCATCCGCTCGGCGCCACCGGGGCGATGATCTTCGGCACCGTGCTGGACGAACTCGAGCGCCGCGACTTGAACACCGCGCTGGTAACGCTGTGCATCGGTGCCGGCATGGGCACCGCAACCATCATCGAACGCGTCTGACGGGGAGAGAACGATGAGCTACACCAATTTCACCCTCGACACCGACGCCGACGGCATCGCGCTGGTCACCTGGAACAGCCCGGACCGCTCGATGAACGTCTTCACCGAAGAGGTGATGCGCGAGTTGAACGCCATCGTCGACAAGGTGGCCGGCGATGCCGCCATCAAGGGCGCGGTGATCACCTCCGGCAAGGACAGCTTCTCCGGTGGCGCCGACATCACCCTGCTGCAGAAGATGCTGACCAGCTTCGCCACGGACAAGGTCAAGGACGTCGAAAAGGCGACCAAGGCGCTGTTCGATAATGCCGGCATCATGACCGGCCTGTTCCGCAAGCTGGAAACCTGCGGCAAGCCATGGGTCTCGGCGATCAACGGCACCTGCATGGGCGGCGCCTTCGAAATGTCGCTGGCCTGCCATGGCCGTGTCGCCGCCGACTCCGACAAGGTCAGGATGGCGCTCCCCGAGGTGAAGATCGGCATCTTCCCCGGTGCCGGCGGCACCCAGCGCGTACCGCGGCTGACCGACCAGCAACAGGCGTTGCAGATGCTGACCTCCGGCCAGACCCTGTCGCCGCAAAAGGCGAAGGCGATGGGCCTGATCCATGAGATCGCCGAACCTGCGAAGCTGGTCGAGACCGCAAAGGCGATGATCAGGAACGGCCTCAAGCCGGTGGCGCCGTGGGATGAGAAGGGTTTCAAGCTGCCCGGCGGGCCGGTTTATTCTGCCGCCGGCGCCAATCTGTGGCCGCCTGCCATCGCCATCCTGCGCCGCGAGACCCATGGCAATTACCCGGCCGCCGCGGCGATCCTCAAATGTGTCTATGAGGGCCTGCTGGTGCCCTTCGACACCGCGCTCAGGATCGAGCAGCGCTATTTCACCGAGATCATGCAGACGAAGGAAGCGGCGGCGATGATCCGTTCGCTGTTCGTGTCGCTGCAGGAGCTGAACAAGGGCGCGCGCCGCCCGACCGGCGTGCCGGACACCAAGTTCAGGAAGATCGGCATCCTCGGCGCCGGCTTCATGGGCGCGGGCATTGCCTATGTCACCGCCAAGGCCGGCATTCCGGTGGTTCTGCTCGATCGGGATATGGACTCGGCGCAGAAGGGCAAGGCGCATTCCGACAGCCTGGTCTCGGACCAGGTCAAGAAGGGCCGCGCCAAGCCCGAGGAGAAGGACAAGCTCCTGTCGCTGATCACGCCGACGGCGGACTATGCCGACCTCGCCGGCTGCGATCTTGTCGTCGAAGCGGTGTTCGAGGATTCCGGTGTCAAGAAGAACGCCACCGAACAGGCCGAGGCCGTGCTGAAGTCGTCGGCGATCTTCGCCTCCAACACCTCGACCATTCCGATCACCGGCCTCGCCAAGAATTCGGCGCGGCCGAAGAATTTCATCGGCATCCACTTCTTCTCGCCGGTCGACAAGATGATGCTGGTCGAGATCATCCTCGGCAAGAAGACCGGCGACAAGGCGCTGGCCACGGCGATCGACTTCGTGCGCGCCATCAAGAAGACGCCGATCGTCGTCAACGACACGCGCGGCTTCTACGTCAACCGCTGCGTGCTGCGTTACATGTCGGAAGCCTACAAGATGCTGATCGAGGGCGTGCCCGCGCCGATGATCGAGAATGCGGCGAAGGCCGCCGGCATGCCGGTCGGTCCCTTGGCGCTGACCGACGAGACGGCCATTGACCTCGCCCAGAAGATCATGAAGCAGACCATCAGGGATCTCGGCGACAAGGCCGTCGACCCCAGGCAGATGGCGCTGATCAACACAATGGTCGACGACCACGGCCGTTTCGGCCGCAAGAACGGCAAGGGTTTTTACGACTATCCGGCCAAGCCCGCCAAGAAGAAGCTGTGGCCGGGGTTGAAGGACCTCTATCCGCAGCTCGCGCCCGAGAAGGTCGACTATGAGGAGCTGCAGCAGCGCCTGCTGGTCACCATCGCGCTCGAAGCGGCACGGGTGATGGAAGAGGGTATCGTCACCGACCCGCGCGAAGCCGATGTCGGCTCGATCCTGGCCTTCGGCTTCGCGCCCTATACCGGCGGCGCACTGTCCTATATCGACGGGATCGGCGCCAAGCTGTTCGTCAAGATCGCCAAGGGGCTGCAGAAGAAGTACGGCGCCGAGTTCAAGGCGCCCAAGCTGCTCCTCGACATGGCCGAAAAAGGTGAGACCTTCTACGAACGCTTCGATCCCTATGCCAAGGGCGACGTGAAGCAGGCCGCCTGATATCGCGCCATGTATGTCTGGGCGCGCATGGCGCGCATGCTGGCCACGGCGCGTAGCCGTGGCCCCTATGTGATGGCTGGTGAAGGCCGGCTGGCCTTTCGCTGCCTGCCGACCGACATCGACTTCAACGTCCATCTCAACAATGCGCGCTACATGATGCTGGCCGATCTCGGCCGCATCGACCTGTTCGTCCGTGCCGGCTTGATCAGGCTGGCGCGGAAGAATGGCTGGGCGCCGATGATGGGCGGGCTGCAGGTGGTCTATGCCCGCGAGATCAGGCTGTGGCGCCGTTTCGAGGTGGTGTCCTCGATCGAGACCTGGGAAGGCACCCAGGTCATCGGCAAACACCGTTTCGTCCTGGACAATGGCGAGACGGCCGCTTTGATCCTGACGACGGCCGGCGTCTACGACCGCAAGGCGCGCCGCTTCCTCGACATTGACGAGGTTGTCGCCGCACTTGGCCGGGCGGTGAACCCGCGTCCGCCGACAGAGGCGGAACGGATTTTCATGACCTCGCACCAAGGGCTGCGCGGTCTCGCCAAATTGTCCGGCTGATCAACCCGTCGATCGACTTTCCCAAGCCAGGTGCGGATGATACATTAGTTTTCGCTAACATAATGTTGGCGGAGGAGTAGTCATCATGCGTATGATGCTGAGAGTGTCCATCCCGGCCGAGGAGGGCAACAAGGCGATCAAGGAAGGCAGCATGGGCAAGTTCATCGAGCATACCCTGTCCGACCTCAAGCCGGAGGCTGCCTATTTTACCGCTGACGGTGGTTGGCGGACGGCCTACCTTTTCCTCGAGGTAAAGGACAGTTCGGACATGCCCTATGTCGCCGAGCGGTTCTTCTTCGCCTTCAATGCCACCGTCGAGATGATCCCGGTAATGAACGTCGACGAGCTGAAGAAGGGTCTGCCGAGGGCGATGGCGGCATTGGCCGGATAGCTTATCCGCGGCTTTGGCCATGACCGTGCCGTCGTTGCGGCACACAGCTTTGTTCGTGATCCGCCGGCCACGCTGGTGGACAACGCAGCCGTTGCGCGTTAGACAGGAAGAGGCATTTTTTCCTGTTTCGAAGGAGAGCACGTCATGCTCTCGCACGACCGCGTCTGGGCTGCCATCGATGCTCTTGCCGAGCGCTATTCGCTTTCGGCGTCGGGTCTGGCAAGGCGCGCGGGACTGGATTCGACCGCCTTCAACAAATCGAAACGCCTGTCCTCGGACGGCCGGCCGCGCTGGCCTTCGACCGAATCGCTGGCCAAGATCATCGAGGCGACCGGCGCTTCGCTGGACGAATTCACGGGACTGATCGAAGGCCGGGGCGCATCGCCCGCCAGCCGGCGCGCCGTGCCGTTGCTCGGCTTTGCCCAGGCAGGCGCCGGCGGCTTCTTCGACGATGCCGGCTTTCCGGCGGGGCAGGGCTGGGAGCTCGTCGAATTGCCGGCGCAATCGACCGAAAGTTCCTATGCGCTGCAGGTGCAGGGCGATTCCATGCTGCCGCTCTACCGCAACGGCGACGTCCTCATCGTCGAGCCGGGCGCCGCCACGCGCAAGGGCGATCGCGTCGTCGTCAAGACGACATCAGGTGAGGTGATGGCCAAGGTGCTCGAGCGACAGACCGTCAAGTCGATCGCGCTGGTCTCGCTCAATCCGGAGCATCCGGATCGCGACATCCCAATGCGCGAGGTCGAATGGGTGGCGCGGATCGTCTGGGCAAGCCAATAGGTGCAACGGGTGCGACTTCCTCATCTTGTCCTGGCGGTTCTGATGGTTCCGGCGATGGCGGCACTGGTCGTTGCCGGCGGACGCACGCTGAAGGGCAGCGAAAGCACTGTTGCGTTGGACCAGATCGATCCCGGCGCCGATACGCTCCCCCAGGCTGACGCCGGGACGGTGCCGGAAGAACCTGCCACCTCCGCCATACCTGCATCGCAGCCGCCAAAGCCGGCGGTGCATTCGCGGGCGATCGATCCGGATGTCATCACGCCGCCAGAAATGCCCGCCGGGGAGCCCGAGCGGGTCGAGCCGCGCGCGCCGCTGAGCAAGCTGGCGCTCGCCGTGCCGCCCAAGCCGAAGATGCCCGACGACTGGCACGGCACAAAGCTGTTCCAGCCGGTCGCCCCGGCCGCCGGCCTGATCGAGGCGAAAGGCTATTCGGTCGCCATTTCCGGCATCGATGTCGTCGGGCAGGACGAGACCTGCACCACCGATGGCAAATCCTGGCCGTGCGGCGTCCGTGCCCGCACGGCATTCCGTTCCTTGCTGCGCGGCCGCGCGGTGGTTTGCCTGGTGCCGCCGGAAGGTGGTCGCGACCTGATTGCCGCGGAGTGCCGGATAGGCAAGCAGGATGTCGGTCAATGGCTGGTCGAAAACGGCTGGGCGCGCGCCGCCAAGGGCGGGCCCTATGTGGAAGCCGGTGACAAGGCACAAAGTGCGAAGAAAGGTATTTTCGGACCGGCGCCGAACCTAGCCGGCATCCCGGCGGCGCCGGCCGCCACCGCCCCGGCGCCTCAGGCGCCGGGTTCGATCCTGGAAGAGGATGGCGGCGTCCTCAAGCAAGCTGACCAGCCAACGCCTTCTGAATGAGCGAGCGGGTCTCGGTGACGCCGTAGAGCGCGGCGAAGGATCCGAAGCGTGGGCCGCGTTCCTGGCCAATCAGCACCTGATAGATCATCTGGAAGAAGGCGCCTGAAACGCCGGGGCCGCCTTCTGGGCTCTGCTTGGAATGATCCTGGTAGCGTTCGATCTTGCGCGCCACGTTGAGCGAGGCGTTCTGGATCGCCTCGCCGCCGGCGTCCGTCGGCAAGTCGGCAAGCGCCTTTTCGAGAGCCACCAGCGCTTCGCGTTCGACCTCGTCGGCCGGGCGAAAGGTCTTCGTCGGCTTCACGAAATCGTCGAAATAGCGGATCGCATAGCCCGTCAGCCGGTCGAGCTCGGGATGGGAGGCGGGGGTCACGCCCTGAACATGGCGCGAGATGAAGCCCCACAGCACATCCTTGTTTTGCGCATTGGAGGCGCTGACCAGGTTGAGCAGCAGCGAGAACGGCACCGGCATGTCGATGGCGGGCGGATTGCCGTCATGCATATGCCAGACCGGGTTGCCCAGCCGCTCCTTCCACTCTTGGCGGGGATAGGCCGCGAGGAAAGTGTAGTATTCGTCGACCGCCCGCGGGATGACGTCGAAATAGAGCTTCTTCGCCTGCCTGGGCCGCTGGTACATATAGAGCCCCAGGCTCTCGGTCGGCGCATAGGTTAGCCATTCGTCGATGGTCAGGCCGTTGCCCTTCGACTTGGAGATCTTCTGGCCGTTCTCGTCGAGGAACAACTCGTAGACGAAATGCTCCGGCGCCCGCCCGCCCAGTATGTTGCAGATGCGGTCATAGACCACCGCATTGGTCTGGTGGTCCTTGCCGAACATCTCGAAATCGACGCCGAGGGCCGCCCAGCGCATGCCGAAATCCGGCTTCCACTGCAGCTTCACTCTGCCGCCGGTGACCGGCAGCGTGGTTTCGGTGCCTTCATCGTCGAAGGTGATGGTGCCGGCCTTGGCGTCGACATGCTTCATGGGAACGTAAAGCACGCGCCCGCTCTTCGGCGAAATCGGCAGGAAGGGGCTGTATGTCGCCTGCCGCTCCGGCCCGAGCGTCGGCAACATCACCGCCATGATCTGGTCGTAGCGTTCGGCGGCGCGCAACAGCATCGCATCGAAGCGGCCTGACTTGTAATATTGCGTCGCGCTGGCGAATTCGTAGTCGAAGCCGAACGTGTCGAGGAAGCGGCAGAGCATCGCATTGTTGTGGTCGGCGAAGCTCGCAAAGTCGCCGCCGAAGGGGTTGGGCACCGATGACAGCGGCTTGTGCAGATACGGCTCGAGCGCCGCTCGATCCGGCACGCTGTCGGGTATCTTGCGCATGCCGTCCATGTCGTCCGAAAAACACAGCAGCTTGGTCGCGACCTTGTCCTGCGTCAGCACGCGGAACGCATGGCGCACCATGGAGGTGCGCGCCACTTCGCCGAACGTGCCGATATGCGGCAGGCCCGACGGTCCATAGCCGGTTTCGAACAGGATCGTTTCGGGAAAGTCGGCGCCCTTGTAGCGTTCGATGATTTTTTTGGCTTCCTCGAACGGCCACGCCTTGCTCTCGGCCGCCGCCGCCAGCAGTTCGGGATTGAGATCGATGATGTTTGATCCCGCCATGGTCCTGTTTTCCAAAATTATTCGCCGCTCGGGCTGCAAGTGTCGATTTTCAACCGGTCTCTAGGCGCGCATGGCCGGAGCGTCAACGCGTGGGGCGCTTTTTCCTTGCGGCCTCAGGCTCCCCTTCCTACCTTCGAAGCCCGTCCAAGGAGTAAAGAATGCCGTCGCCCACCCCGCACGAAGCGCTGATCTACCTGATGGTCATCACATCGGCCTCCGACCGTGACATGACCGATGTCGAACTGGCCAGGATCGGCGAGGTCGTCCGCTCGTGGCCGGTGTTCGAGGATTTCAAGCAGGACCGGCTGGTTGCCGTGGCTCAGGCTTGTCAGAAGCTGTTGCATGAAAAGGATGGCCTGGAGGGTGTCCTCACCCAGGTTGCCGAGGCGCTGCCGGAGCGATTGCGCGACACCGCCTATGCGGCGGCCTTCGAAGTGGCTGCCATCGATCTCGAAATGCGCATGGAGGAAGTGCGGGTGCTGCAGTTGATCCGCCGCCAGCTCGATCTCGACACGTTGACCGTGGCGGCCATCGGCCGTGCGGCCAAGGCGCGGCTTCGCACGCTCACCTGAAGGCGAGCATTACGCCGGATCAGAAAAAAGCTGACCGGGCCGGATCAGAAAAAAGCTGACCGGGCCGGATCAGAAAAAAGCTGACCGGGCCGGATCAGAAAAAGCTGACCGGGAAATAGCGCAGGTAGAATTCGGCGAAGGTGCCTTTCATCGAAATCTCCTGCAGCGCGTAGTCGAGGGCCGCGGCCAGTGCCGGATTGTCCGCTCGCGTGGCGATCGCCATGCCGGTGCCCAGATATTCGGGCGCCAGATAGGGGCCGCCGGCAAAGCGGCAGCAGCCGGCCGCGTCGGAGCCTCCGAGCCAGAAGGCGAAGCGCATGCCATCACCGAAGGCCGCATCGATCTTGCCGGCCTTCAGATCGCCATAGAGGGCTTCCGGCTTGTCGAAGGGAACCACCTGGACCGTGCTGAAATAGTCGCGCAGCATGCGTTCATGCGCCGAGCCTGATATCACCCCGACGCGCTTGCCGTGCAATTTATCGAAGATCGGTTCCGCCAGCGCCTTGTTCTTCGGCATGATGAAGCGCGCCGGGAACTGCAGGTAGGCGCGCGAGAAGGCGTATGTCTGGCGCGACTGCGGCGTTGCGGCAATGCCGGCGATGATCGCTTCGCCTTCGCCTTTCCCGATCGCGCCTTGAAGCTCCGCCCAGGGCAGCGCCTGGATCTGGCACTTGTCGACGATGCCGAGCTCCGCGCAGATGGCGCGCGCCAGGTCGATATGGAAACCCGACAGCTTTCCCGCGCCGTCGAGGAAATTGAAGGGCGGAAAATCCGTGGTCGTCAGGAACCGCAGCCGCGGCAGTGCCGAAAGGTCCGGCTTGGGCAGCCGCTCCTTGGCGTCCCACAGCACCGGTACCTGGGGCTCCGCGCGCGCCCCGGGAATCCAAGCCAGTGCCGCAATGAGCGCCACTGCCAGGACCTGGAACCGCCATTGGAACGCCACGATAGAACTCCCCGCACCGTGCTCGTGCCGGTTTTGGTACGAAAATGGTACAGGCACAATGCTTTTTGATTTCAACGCTTCGATTTCAGGATATGATTCGCTGAGTTTGCAAACAAGCGGTGGCTGCCCTGGTGGGGGTACCAGGGTCGAGAACCACAACCGGAAGCGGGCGCTTTGCAATCCGTGGTCAGTGGCAAAGTGCCGGCAAGGCGCGGACCATGGGCTTTAATGCATGAGGCAACATGGGGTTGATGTTGCGATGAGTCAGTTCGATCGGACGCTGGAATACATAGACCAACTGCAGCACGCCGCGACGGCGGCCGCGGTCTGCGAGAAACTGTTGGGCGTAACATCGGAGTTCGGCCTGACCGCGCTGATGGCCGGAACCGTTCCGAAGCCGGGCACGCCGACGGGTCAGCAAAAGCAGCATGTGCTGCTTTGCGATTGGCCGGTCGAATGGCTGGAGCGCTATGTGGCGCGCAACTATGTCGATCACGATCCCGTCGTCAGTCACATGAAGCAGTTGCAGGCGCCGTTCCAGTGGCGGGAAGCCGCCCAGGGCCTTCGCATCGACAAGAACAGTGGCGAAGTGATGGGCGACGCCGGTGCCTTCAAGCTGCGTGACGGGCTCGCCTTCCCTCTGATCACGCTTGACGGTGAGATCGTCATGGTGTCCCTGGGGGGCGAGGCCGTGGAACTGTCGGCGGCCGAGTTCGGCCTTGTCTCGCTGGTCTCGACCTATGCGGTCGGCCGCGCCATGCAACTCCACACCATGGCCGGCAAGATAATCGACCATATCGAATTGACGCCGCGCGAACGCGAGTGCCTGCAATGGGCCGCCGTCGGCAAGTCCGAATGGGAGATTTCGCAAATCCTCGGCATCTCCGAGCACACGTCGGAGAAACATCTTCTTAACGCCAAAAGCAAACTCGGTGCCGTCAACCGGGTGCAGGCAGTCGCCGAGGCGATAAGGCGCGGCTACATTAGCTAGGTCGGCCGTGCCGGCCTAGCACTTTTCGCCTACGTGATCACGCAATTTTCGCATCGAAGCACGGCCGTATCTTCCCCTGAAACACAGGAGACTACGGAATGCTTTTTTGTCTTTCGACCAAGGAATTGATGGAACGCCCCGATCTCTGGGAGGCCGTCCATCGGCTGCGCTATCAGATATTCGTCGAGGAAATGGGATGGGAGGACCTACGGCGCCCCGACGGATTTGAGGTCGACCAGTTCGATCATGACGAGGCGGTGCATCAGATCGTCATCAGGGGCAATGAAGTCGCGGGCTATCAGAGGATGTTGCCGACCACGCGGCCGCATCTGCTGACCGAGGTGTTGACCGATCTCTCCGAGGGAACGCCGCCGGCGGGTCCCAACATCTGGGAGTTGACCCGCTATGCGGTGGCTCCGGGTTTTCGCGATGGCCGGCGCGGCGTCTCGACCGTCGGCACGGAGTTGATAGCCGGTTTCGTCGAGTGGGGTCTGAAGCGCGGCGTCGACAAGGTGATCATCGAGTTCGAGCCGATGTGGGTGCTGCGCGCGTTGCAACTGCACTTCCTGGCGACGCCGCTCGGCTATCAGCGCACCTATGGCACCCAGCAGGTCGTGGCGACGCTGCTCACCTTCAACGAGCACACGCTGGACGTGGTGCGGTCGCGCCGCAATCATCATGCGCCCGTTCTGGCCAGGGGATATCCCGACATGTTCGGCCAAAGGAGGGCATCATGAACGCGCACCCGCAGCCTGAACTGCGCAACCACGCTCTGATCGTCACCGTATCGTCGAATGACGGCCGGCCGGTGCTCGATAGAAGGGCCTATGAGAGCCTTGCCACGACGTTCCACGAAGCCGCCGAGAACGACGAGGTGCGGGTCGTCGTGCTGCGCGGCCTGGCGGGCTGTTTCTGCCTTGGCGGCGACTTTTCCGAATTCCTGGATGCCACCAAGCATCAGAAGCTGATCGCCGCCGTCACCGACATGTTCCGCATGCTGGCGACGTTTCCGAAGCCCATCTTGGCCTGTGTCGACGGCGACGCCGTCGGCGTCGGTTGCACCATCCTGTTCCATTGCGACATGGTGATCGCGTCGGAAAAAAGCACGTTCCGGGTGCCGTTCGTCGATTTCGGCCTGGTGCCGGACGCGGCGACCAGCATCCTGGCGCCGCAGAAGCTCGGCTATGCCGGAGCTTTCCGCTTCTTCTGCCTCGGCGACACGCTCCGTGCCGAAGACGCCAGGGCGCTCGGCCTCGTCGCAGAGATCGTCCCGGAAGGCAGCGTCGAGGAGGCGACGCTCGGCCGGGCAAGACAATTGGCCAAAAAGCCGGTTGCGGCGTTGCTGCAGACGCGCGGCTTGCTCAAGGGCAACACCACGGCACTTTGCGAGCGCATCGATGAGGAGATATCGCTGTTCCAGCAGGCGCTGCAGGACGACGCCACGCTGCGACGGTTGCAGCGGATCGCGCGCCTGGCGGCCTAGAGCCGCTCGGCTGAGGAAAGAGGACATCCATCAACTGCGCCGCGCTGGCTTTGGCCGCGCGGCGCCAAAGCGTCAGTCCTGCTTGCCCAGGAATGACGGCCCTTCGCCGATGATCTTCTTGTCTTCCTTGCCGACGACATCGAGATCGCGCCCCTCGTAGGGCAGCGACAGGAGGATGCGACGCATCACCGCCAGCCGCGCGCGGCGCTTGTCGTTGGCCCGCACGATGATCCATGGCGCGAACTCCTTGTGGGTGTGCTCGAACATGCTGTCGCGCGCCTTGGTGTAATCGTCCCACTTGGTGATGCCGGCAATGTCTATCGGCGAGAACTTCCAGCTCTTCAGGGGGCTGTAGCGGCGATCGTGAAAGCGCTCGAGCTGCGTCTCCTGGCCGATGTTCAGCCAGAATTTGAAGAAATGGATGCCGTCATTGACGATCATTCGTTCGAAATGCGGCGTCTCGTCGAGAAACTTCTCATGCTGTTCGGGGGTGCAAAAACCCATCACTGGCTCGACGCCGGCGCGGTTGTACCAGGAGCGGTCGAAAGTGACGAATTCGCCCGATGTCGGGAAATGGTCGGCATAGCGCTGGTAGTACCATTGCCCCAGCTCCGTCGGGGTTGGTTTGGTCAGCGCGACGTTGCGCGCCGTGCGCGGGTTGAGGTACTGGCGCACCACGAAGATCGTACCGCCCTTGCCGGCAGCGTCACGCCCCTCGAACAGCGCCATCACCCGCTTGCCGGTCGCCTGCAGCCAGGCTTGCGCCTTGACCAGCTCGATCTGCAATTTCTCGAGCGTCTCGTCATACTCTTCGCTTTTCATCTTCTTGTCGTAGGGATACCCGCCCGCGGTCAGCTTGTTCTCCTCGACCCAGTCCGGAAGCTCGGGATTCTCGATATCGAACTCCCGTTTCTTGCCGCCGATCTTGATGTTCAGCGGACCAGAAGTTGGCGTGACGGAATTTTCCTTGGCGTTTTTCATGCAGGCGAACCCTTTTAAGTGTCTGGACTCATGCTATTGGGAGCCACTACAGGCCGCATGTCCATTTGGACGCGCAAACGACGCTGTAGCACTTTTGATTTGCGGTCCAGCGGAAGTTTCCGTCGCCGTGTGACCGGTGGAGGTTGGGCGCGCGAATGACTGACCTGGGCGCGGAACAGAAAGGCACGGGGCAAGCCATGGCCGCCCGGCTGTGGAACAGCCGCTGGCTGCTTGCGGCCGGGGTCGTGGCGGTTCTGATCGCCTATGGCTTCGCGGGTATTTCCGCCTACGTGCTGGTACCGGCTCTGCTGCTGTTGCTGGCGGCGGCAATATTGCCGGCGGCCGGTGTGCGCCATTCCGCCGAGAGCGCCGGGGCAATCGAGGCGATGGGCTTGCAGCGCCTGTCGGGGGAATATCTCGCGGCCGCGGTCGCCGATCCGCTCATCATCTTCGACCAGGCCGCCACCATCGTCCACGCCAACGCCGCCGCCTTTGCCGCCTTTGGCGGCATCGCGCCCGGCATATCGCTGCCGCTGAAATTCCGGGCGCCGGAAATGCAGGCGCTGCTGGACAGTGTGCTGTCGGGAACCGTCGCCTCGGATGTTGTCGATTACACCGAGAAACTGCCTGTCGAACGGGCCTACCGGGTCAGCGCGTCATCGGTCGGGCATGGCACTGACCTCTATGTGCTGGTCTTCAAGGACCAGAGCGAGGCGCGACGCATAGACCGCATGCGCGCCGACTTCATCGCCAACGCCAGTCACGAGTTGCGCACCCCGCTGGCCTCGATCGCGGGCTTCATCGAAACGCTGCGCGGACCGGCCCGCAACGATCCGGCGGCACGCGAGCAGTTCCTCCAGATCATGCAGAACCAGACCGGCCGGATGGCGCGCCTGATCGACGATCTGCTGTCGCTGTCGCGGCTGGAGATGAAGCCATATCTGAAGCCGGGAACCGAAGTCGATCTGCGCCAGACCGTCGACAGCGTCATCGATTCGCTCGGACCGCTCGCCCGGGAAAACAATGTCGCCATCGAGCGCGATTTCGCCAAGGGGCCGCTCGATGTGCCGGGCGATCGCGACGAGCTGTTCCAGGTCTTCGAGAACCTTTTGGAAAACGCCTGCAAATACGGCCAGTCGGGCGGCCGCGTCGTGGTGTCGATCGCGCGCGGCGATGACGGCTCCGAGCCAGGCATCGACGTGACGATCAGGGATTTCGGCCCCGGCATCCCCGAGGAACATATCCCGCGCATCACCGAGCGGTTCTATCGTATCGATGTCGAGACCAGCCGGACCCAGAAAGGCACGGGACTTGGCCTGTCGATCGTCAAGCACATTCTGACGCGTCACAACGCAAGGCTGACGATCCGGTCCGAGGTCGGCAAGGGCGCCGCGTTCTCAGTCCATTTGCCGGCGCACTGATACTGCCCTAGTTTGCCACGGGACCGTTTCTTTTTTCTGTCATCCGGTTAGCGTATCAGCGGGGATTCGAGGAAACGACTCAAAATCAAGACACCCCGTGGGAAGGCATTTCGTCCATGCAGTCCGTTCACACAATGAGCGCCTTTGACGAGGAACTGAAATATCTCTCCAAGCGCATCGCCGCCATGGGCGGCCATGCCGAGCGCATGGTCGAGCAGGCGGTCGCCGCCTTGGTCAATGCCGATCCGGGATTGGCCCAGAAGGTCATTCGCGATGACCTCGTGCTGGATGAGGGGCAGCGTGAGATCGACGACAAGGCGATCATCATCATCGCCAAGCGCCAGCCGATGGCGACGGACCTGCGCGAGATCGTCGGCGCCATCCGCATTTCGGCCGACCTCGAGCGGGTCGGCGACCTCGGTAAGAACGTCGCCAAGCGGGTGGTCGCCGTCATCGACGGCCGTCAGCCGACCAGCCTTTTCCGCGGCCTGGAGGCTCTGGCCAACCTGGCGCTGACCCAGCTGAAGGAAGTTCTCGACGTCTATGCGTCGCGTTCGGTCGACAAGATCGGCTTCGTGCGCGACCGAGACGACCAGATCGATGCCATGTACACGTCGCTGTTTCGCGAATTGCTGACCTACATGATGGAAGATCCGCGCAACATCACGCCCTGTACGCATCTGCTGTTCTGCGCCAAGAACATCGAGCGTATCGGCGATCATGCCACCAACATCGCCGAGACCATCTACTACATCGTCACCGGCGACCAGATGCCGCCCGATCGGCCGAAAAGCGACAAGACGGACAAGATCGGCCTCCCCGCGGCGCTGCCGGTGAAGTGAACGCACGTCCTCTCGAACGCTTGATCATATTGCGCTAAACTACCCCGAGATAAGCTTGGTTCCCTGGGGAAGGCAACGCTTTCGGAGGCCGCGATGGAATATGTCCGGGAGTTCAAGCCCTCGCCGCCGACATCGGGCATCATTGCCTGCGGTGTCTATACCGCCGGGCGCCGCATCGCCGATATTCCAATCGAGGAAGCCGGCGATTGGGCCAAGAAATCGGGACACGTCGTCTGGATCGGGCTGCTTGAACCCGACCGTGAACTTCTGCTGCGCGTCCAGGCACAGTTTCATCTGCATGAGCTGGCGATCGAGGATGCCGAGCATCCGCACCAGCGGCCAAAGATCGAGCAATATGGCGATGCGCTGTTCATCGTCGCCCGCACGGCGCAGCTGATCGACGGGCGCGTCACCTTCGGCGAGACTCATCTGTTTGTCGGCTCAGGCTACATCGTCAGCGTCAGGCACGGCCCGTCGACATCCTATGCCGCCGTGCGCCAGCACTGGGAAAGCTGCCCGCACTCGCTGGCCAAGGGCGAGGATTTCGTCCTTTACGCCATTCTCGACTTCATCGTCGACAACTACATGCCCGTGCTCGAGCAGATCGAGGACGAGGTCGAGGCGATCGAGGACAAGGTCCTGCTGAAGCCGATGACCGGCCCCGATATCGAACGGCTTTACATGCTGCGCCGCGACCTCTTGCGCCTGCGCAATGCGGCATTGCCCCTGGTGGAAGTCTGCCGCCGGCTGACCAGCGCCGAGCTGCCGCAGATCCATTCGGCCATGCACCCGCTGTTCCGCGACGTGACGGATCACATCCGCACCGTCCAGGAGAAAATCGACAGTCTGCGCGAGGTGCTGGCCTTCGCCTTCGAGGCCAGTCTCCTGGTCGGCCAGAGCCAGGAAACGGCGATCTCCAAGAAACTCGCCTCGTGGGCGGCCATCCTGGCGGTGCCAACCGCATTCGCCGGTATCTACGGCATGAACTTTACCGACATGCCCGAGCTGAAGATGGAATATGGCTACCCGATGGTGCTGGCCACCATCGCGCTGATCTGCTGCTTCCTGTATTGGCGGTTCAGGAAGAACGGCTGGCTGTGAAAGAGCAAATAGCGAATAGGGGAAAGACTGCATTGCCCCCTCGCGGAAGCTCAATCAGTGGCTATTCCCTATCGGTTCCTGCGCCGCTCCGCCGCTGGCTGGAACGCCACGCGGGCATGGTACTTGCAGTAGGGACCGGTCTCGGCGGCTTCGTTGCCGCAGAAATTGAAGTCCTCCGAAAGCGGATCACCGTTCGGCCATTTGCAGGTGCGCTCGGTCAGTTCGACGAGCTGCAGATGCCGTGAGATCGGTACCACGACGTTCTCGACCGGGCGAATGTAGTGTCTTGCTACAGGTTCGGCGTCGAATTGCGTCTGAAGGGCCGTCGCGCCGATCGAAGTCGTGACATGACGTGCCGTGGTCGCGGCGCGTGCCACCGACTTCTGGACGGTCGATCCTTGCGATGCCTTCTTCTGGCGTGCCGGCGTCGCCGTCGCACGGCCGCGGCCCGACAGTTTCAGCCGGTGCACCTTACCGATGACCGCGTTGCGGCTGACCCCTCCAAGCTGAGCGGCAATCTGGCTTGCGCTCAGACCCTCCGACCACAGTTTTCTCAAGAGTTCTACCCGCTCGTCAGTCCAGTTCATGACCGCGCTCCTCATAAGCGTGCGGCAATCAGAATCCTTTCCCGACCCAGCACCACTGCTGGGGCAGACACCACATATATCTGGTGATTAGGTCCGCCGCACGAAATCTAGTTATTTCTCGACTACAACTACTCTATGCGCTGACTCGGTGACAAGAGTCCCAAGTGCAACACGAATCGGTTTTTTCGGTTTTCCCCAACTTGCCCGGTCGCTCATGAGCCGGCGTCGCGTCAGGGGGCTTGCCGCGCGCCACTACGCGACGTTTTCGTTGACTTCATGACCGAAAAACACGATAAGCCACAGAAGGCCGCCGCTTTGGCGGCTTTTTTGATTTTCCGGTACCGGAGACGCATATAATGAGCGGTTCGGCGCTTTACGAGACCTTTGCTCGCGCACCCCTGGCCTTCGACCATGGGGAAGGCACCTGGCTGGTTACCGACAAGGGCGAGCGATATCTCGATTTCGCCGGCGGCATAGCTGTCAATTCGCTTGGCCACGGCCATCCTCATCTGGTCGCGGCCCTTACCGAACAGGCGGCGAAGCTCTGGCACGTCTCCAATCTCTATGAGATCCCGGGGCAGAGCCGGCTTGGCGAACGATTGGCTGATGCCACCTTCGCCGACAAGGTGTTCTTCACCAATTCCGGCGCCGAGGCGCTGGAATGCGCGATCAAGACGGCGCGGCGCTACCACTTCGTCAAGGGACATCCCGAGCGCTTCCGCATCATCACCTTCGAAGGCGCCTTCCATGGCCGCACGCTGGCGACCATCGCGGCCGGCGGCCAGTACAAATATCTCGAGGGCTTCGGACCCAAGGTCGAAGGCTTCGATCAGGTCGGCTTCGACGACATCGACGCCGCTGAAAAAGCGATCACGCCCGAGACCGCCGCGATCCTGATCGAGCCGGTGCAGGGCGAGGGCGGCATCCGCCCGGTACCGACACAGTCGTTGAAGCGTCTGCGGCAGCTCTGCGAGCAGCACGGCCTGTTGTTGATCTACGATGAGGTTCAGTGCGGCATTGGCCGTACCGGCAAGCTGTTCGCGCATGAGTGGTCGGGTGTGACGCCCGACATCATGGCAATCGCCAAGGGCATTGGCGGCGGCTTCCCGATGGGCGCCTGCCTTGCCACCGATGAAGCGGCCGTCGGCATGACCGCCGGCGTGCACGGCACCACGTTCGGCGGCAATCCGCTGGCAATGGCGGTCGGCAACGCCGTCCTCGACGTCGTGCTGGAAGATGGATTTCTCGAGGATGTCCAGCGCAAGGCGCTGCTGATGAAGCAGGGGCTTGCGTCGGTAGCCGACGAATTCCCCGAGGTGATGGAGGATATCAGGGGCACCGGGCTGATGCTCGGCCTCAAATGCGCGATGCCCAACGGCAAGGTGAACATGGCGCTGCGCGACCAGCATTTGCTGGCGGTTCCGGCCGGCGACAACGTCATTCGCCTGCTGCCGCCGCTGACCGTCACCGATGCCGAGATTCACGAAGCGCTCGGCCGCATCCGCGCCGGCGCCAAGGGCCTGTCGGAGGCCATTGCCTCCGCCGCCGCGAAGTAATCCGGAACCATTCCTGATGTCAGTTCGCCATTTCACCGATCTTTCCACCGTTTCCGAAGGCGATTTGCGCTTCATGCTGGATGATGCGGTGACGCGAAAGGCGCGTCTCAGGGCCGGCGAGCGGACCAAGCCGCTCGAAGGCAAGGTGCTGGCCATGATCTTCGACAAACCGTCGACGCGCACGCGCGTTTCTTTCGACGTCGGCATGCGCCAGCTTGGCGGCGAGACCATCATGTTGACCGGCACCGAGATGCAGCTCGGCCGCTCCGAGACCATCGCCGACACCGCCAAGGTGCTGTCGCGCTATGTCGACGCCATCATGATCCGCACCACCTCGCACGAGCGGCTGCTAGAGTTGACCGAGAATGCCACCGTTCCGGTGATCAACGGGCTGACCGACGACACCCACCCCTGCCAGCTGATGGCCGACATCATGACTTTCGAGGAGCATCGCGGTCCGGTGGCCGGCAAGACCATTGCCTGGACCGGCGACGGCAACAACGTGCTACACTCGCTGCTCGAGGCCTCGGCACGGTTCCGCTTCAATCTCAACGTCGCCGTACCCGAAGGCAGCGAACCGGCGCAGAAGCATGTCGACTGGTCCAAGGCGCATGGCGGCAAGCTGCATTTCACCCGCTCGCCCGAAGAAGCCGTCGACCAGGCCGACTGCATCGTCACCGACTGCTGGGTGTCGATGGGCCAGGAACACCGTGCCCGCGGCCACAATGTCTTCTCGCCCTATCAGGTCAACGCGGCGCTGATGGCCAAGGCAAAGCCCGACGCCCTGTTCATGCATTGCCTGCCGGCCCATCGCGGTGAGGAGGTGACCGACGAGGTCATCGACGGACCGCATTCGGTGGTCTTCGACGAGGCCGAAAACCGGCTGCACGCCCAGAAGGCCGTGCTTGCCTGGTGTCTCGGTGCTTGATGTGTCTTGTTGCTTGATATGTCTTGGCGCCTGAAATGCCCAGGCGCTTGATCTGCGGGGGCGCGATGCCTATCTGCGCCGCATCACGCAAATCAAGCGCGTTTGGACGCATGTGCCCACCAGGGCCGCATGGCCGCGCCCTGGAGCTTTGTCATGTTGGAAAGCCATCAAGTGACTGAACATCACCCCAAACTCGGCGAGTTCGGCTACGCCGGCGACGATCACGTCGTTCCCTTCGAAGTCGGTCCGCTCGACGTGCGTGGCCGCACGGTGCAGCTCGGGCCGATGCTCGACGCCATCCTTGGCCGCCACGACTATCCCGAGCCGGTCGCCCGCCTGCTGGCGGAAGCCTGTGTGCTGACGGTGCTGCTCGGCACCTCGCTCAAGTTCGAAGGCAAGTTCATCCTGCAGACCGGTACCGACGGGCCTGTCGACATGCTGGTCGCGGACTTTTCCACGCCCTCGGCGCTGCGCGCCTATGCGCGTTTCGACGCGGATCGGCTCGAAGCGCTGGTCGCGGCCGGCGAGACCTCGCAGCAAACGCTGCTTGGCAGCGGCGTGCTGGCGCTGACCATCGATCAGGGCGCCCATACGCAGCGCTATCAGGGCATCGTCCAGCTCGACGGCGAAACGCTGGAAGACGCGGCGCGCACCTATTTCCGCCAGTCGGAACAGATCCCGACGGATATCAGGCTCTCGGTCGCCAAGCTGCTGACGCCCGGTATCGGCGGTGCGCGCGAGCAGTGGCGCGCCGGCGGCATACTGGCGCAGTTCCTGCCGCAATCGCCCGAGCGCATGCGCGTCCCGGACCTGCCGGGTGGCGATGGCGATCCGCGCGAGGAAGTCCACGATCCGGCCGATAATTCCTGGCAGGAACTCCTCGCCTTGCTGGGCACCATCGAGCCGACCGAGCTGATCGACCCGACCATCGGCGCCGAGCGGCTGCTCTATCGCTTGTTCCACGAGCATGGCGTGCGCGTCTTCGGCGGCGTCCCGGTCACCGACCAGTGCTCGTGCTCCAGGGACAAGATCCGCGATATCCTCGAAGGCTTCTCCGCGCAGGAGATCAAGGACAGCACCGAGGATGGCGGCATCCACGTCGCCTGCGAGTTCTGCTCGACCCAGTACGACTTCGATCCGGCCGAGTTTGCGGCTCAGTAAAGCTAGTCCCTTCTCCCCGTCACTATACGGGGAGAAGGTGCCGGCAGGCGGATGAGGGGCAGCGCCAGCGTTAGTACAGGAGCTCCTTGGCTCTATCTGAAGAAATTCTCGCAAGCTCGGCGCTGCCCTCATTGTCCTGCCGGACGGTCGTCACTCGAAAAGCCAAGCAATTGGCTTTTCGTCCGCTTCGCGGACCATTCCTCAACTCCCCCGTATAGTGACGGGAGAAAAGACGCTAATTCACCGTGCGCCTTGTCCCCGGCAGATCGAGCGAGAAGGCGGGGATGGCGATGTCGAAGGTCTCGCCGCGCTTGTTGCGCATCGTGTAGCGTCCGACCATGATCCCGGACGGTGTCGAGAGCGGGCAGCCGGACGTGTATTGATAGCTGTCGCCGGGATTGAGTTCCGGCTGGTCGCCGACAACGCCCGGCCCGCGCACTTCCTCGACCCGGCCGGCGCCATCGGTGATGTGCCAATAGCGCGACAACAACTGCACGAACTCGTCCGACTGGTTGTCGATCGTTATCTGATAGCCCCAGACATAGCGGTTCTCCGAGGGATCCGAACGGTCCTCGAGATAGAACGGCCTGACCTGCACTTCGATGTTGCGCGTCACGGCGCGGTACATGAGCGGCTCCAAAACAACCCGATGACTTTCAGCGCTCCCGGTGAGCAGGTCAACGTGCGCGTCTTGTCGCGGCTGACCTTGAACCGCAGGTGCCGGCAAAGAATGTCATTTAAGTGACACACGACAATGGTGGTGTGCACGAACCGGGCGACTCGGCGCTCTGTCGAACTGTTGAAAACGGCCACGATGCCGGCCGCCTTTCCGGAGTGACCAGATCTCGATGGAACTCACCTTCATAGCCGCCTCGCTTTCGACCGCACTCATCCTTTCAAACGCCGCCAGCATTTCGCTCGCCGCTTCACAGCTGAAACGGCGCAACACGATCGCCCCGCCAGCCGGCAAGCCGCAACCGGTCTCGATCGTCGTCCCGTCGCGGGGCGTCGAGCCGTTCACGCATGAGACGCTGGAACGCGCCTTCGCCCTCGACTGGCCACGCTACGAACTGATCTTCTGCGTCGCCCATCCCGACGATCCGGTGGTCAAACTGATAAACAGGGCGATTGCCCGGTTTCCCAAGGTGCCGGCCCGGCTGCTGATCGGTGACGACCGCGTCAGCGCCAATCCAAAGCTCAACAATTGCGTCAAGGGTTGGGAAGCGGCACGCCACAACTGGGTCATCCTTGCCGATTCCAACGTCCTGATGCCGAGGAACTATGTCGAGCACATGATGGCGGCATGGCGGCCCGACACCGGCCTTGTCTGCTCGACGCCGATCGGCTCGCGGCCCGAGGGTTTCTGGGCCGATGTCGAATGCGCCTTCCTTAACACATTGCAGGCCCGCTGGCAGTATGCCGGCGAGGCGCTCGGCCTCGGCTTTGCCCAGGGCAAGAGCATGCTGTGGAACAAGCCGATGCTGGATGCCAATGGCGGCATTCGGGCGCTGGCCGCCGAGATCGCCGAGGACGCTGCCGCCACCAAGCTGGTGAACGGCCTCGGCTTGCGCGTCAATCTCGTTGCCGCGCCCTTCGAGCAGCCGCTCGGCCAGCGCACGCTTGGCGAGATCTGGTCGCGTCAGGCCCGCTGGGCGCGCCTGCGCCGCGTCACCTTCCCGCTGTTCTTCGCGCCCGAAATCCTGACCGGCGCGGCGGTGCCTCTCGCGCTTGCCCTGGTTGCTGCGGCGAGCGCCGGCATCAGCCTCTGGGCAACCGCGATTGCCGTGTTGGCGGCCTTCTACCTTCCGGAGTGCGCACTGGCCTTGTCCAAGGGCTGGTACCTGTCGCCGCGCATGGTCGCGGCCATGATTGCGCGGGACGTGATGCTCCCAACCCTCTGGGCGCGCGGCTGGCTCGGCGGCGCCGTCGACTGGCGCGGCAACGTAATGACCATCCGCACCAAGGCGGCCGAACTGGAGGAGACGCCGTCGCGCGCCTGATCGCCGCGACCGACGCTCCCAAACAGCCTATTTGGCGGTCTTCAGCGCCTGCGCGATGTCTTCCAGCAGGTCGTCGGCGTCCTCCAGGCCGACCGACAGCCTGAGCGTCCCTGGCCCGATGCCGAGTTCGGCGCGGGCCTCGTCGCTCAGGTTCTTGTGCGTCGTCGTCGCCGGATGGGTGATCAGGCTCTTGGCATCGCCGAGATTGTTCGAGATCAGCACGATGTCGAGGGCGTTCTGCAGCGCGAAGGCCGCCGGCTTGCCGCCCTTGACGTCGAGGCAGATCAGCGTCGAGCCGCCCGACATCTGCTTCTTGACGATGGCGGCCTGCGGATGGTCGGCGCGGCCGGGATAGATGACGCGGGCGATCTGCGGCTGCTCGGCCAGGAAGTCGGCGATCCTGCCGGCGCTTTCCGTCTGCTGGCGCACGCGCAGCGGCAGCGTTTCGAGCCCCTTCAGCAAGGTCCAGGCATTGAACGGCGACAGGCTGGGGCCGGTGTGGCGGAAATAGTCGTGCAGGTTTTCGTCGATCCACTTCTTGTCCGACAGGATGACGCCGCCGAGGCAACGGCCCTGGCCGTCAATATGCTTGGTGGCCGAGTAGACGACGATGTGCGCACCAAGCTGCAACGGCTTCTGCTGCAGCGGCGTGGCGAAGACATTGTCGACGACAAGCCGCGCGCCGATCGAATTGGCAAGCGAGGCGACGGCTGATATGTCGACGACTTCCAGCGTCGGATTGGTCGGGCTTTCCAGGAAGAACAGCTTGGTGTTCGGCCTGACCGCCTTTTCCCAATTGGCGATATCGGTGCCGTCGACCAAGGTCGCCTCGATGCCATAGCGCGGCGCCAGCGTCTCGACCACCCAGCGACAGGAGCCGAACAGCGCGCGCGCCGCAATGATATGATCGCCGGCCTTGACGCTGCACAGAAGGGCCGCGGTCACCGCCGCCATGCCCGACGCCGTGGCGCGCGCGTCCTCGGCGCCTTCGAGAGCGCACATGCGCTTTTCGAACATGTCGACGGTCGGGTTGGCGTAACGCGAATAGATGAAGCCAGGCTCTTCGCCCTTGAAGCGGGCTTCCGCCGCCTGGGCGGTTTTATAGACATAGCCCTGGGTCAGGTACATCGCCTCGGCGGTTTCGCCGAATTGGGAACGCAGGGTTCCGCCATGCACGAGTGCCGTCTGAGGTTTCCAGTTGCGCTTCTTGGTGCTCATCGCTTTGTTCCAGACACAAAAAAACCGGCCGCGAAAGTCGCAACCGGTCCATACGGCCTTGCGGCCCGACGGTCCTTTAGCGACTTGTTTAACGTGGCTGCAAGCCGACCGGCCAAATCACCACGGGATAACGACCCTTTAGACCCGCGCCACGCTTGCGTCAATTGCCGGCTTCATTAAGAGGTTTGTACCAAGGCAGGTTCCGCAAAAGTGCCCGGTGGTTTTGCGGCAAGAACCTGCACCAAAAGAGACCAGTCTTGGGCGGAGCCAGACTTTGCGGCAGACAGGCATTCTTCCTGATCAGGACATTTCGGCGCTGTTCAAGTCCGGCGCGCTGAAGTCGCCGCGCGCGCTCGATGCCGATCAGATCCAGCCGGCGAGCCTTGATCTCAGATTGGGGAAAAAGGCCTGGCGGGTGCGCGCCTCGTTCCTGCCCGGCCCCAACCACAAGGTCTCGGAAAAGCTCGATCGGCTGCAACTCCACGAGATTAATCTGACCGAAGGCGCGGTTCTCGAAACCGGCTGCGTCTATATCGTGCCGCTGCTCGAAAGTCTGGCCCTGCCGGCTGGCATTTCGGCTTCGGCCAATCCGAAGAGCTCGACCGGGCGGCTCGACATCTTCACCCGCGTCATGACCGATCGCGGCCACGAGTTCGACAAGATCGCCGCCGGCTATCACGGCCCGCTCTATCTCGAGGTCAGTCCGCGCACTTTTCCGATCGTCGTGCGCACCGGTTCGCGCCTGTCGCAGATCCGCTTCCGTACAGGCAACGCACTGCTATCGGAAGCCGAACTGCATGAATTGCACAACGCCGAAATGCTGGTCGCCACCGATCCGCCGAACATTTCCGGCGGCGGCATCGCGCTGTCGATCGATCTCAATGGCGACAAGGATGGGCTGGTCGGCTATCGCGGCAAGCACCACACCGGCCTCGTCGATGTCGACAAGCGTGCCGCACAGGACGTCGTCGATTTCTGGGAGCCGATCCACAAGAGCGGCGCCGGCGAACTGGTGCTCGATCCCGACGAGTTCTACATCCTCGTCAGCCAGGAGGCGGTGCATGTGCCGCCGCTCTACGCCGCCGAGATGACGCCCTTCGATCCGCTGGTCGGCGAGTTCCGTGTCCACTATGCCGGCTTTTTCGATCCGGGGTTCGGCCATTCGGCGTCCGGCGGCACCGGCAGCCGGGCGGTGCTCGAAGTGCGCAGCCACGAAGTCCCGTTCATCCTCGACCATGGCCAGATCGTCGGCCGGCTGGTCTACGAGCACATGCTGAAGCGGCCGCGGGCGCTTTACGGCACCGACCTGGGCTCGAACTACCAGGCGCAAGGCCTCAAGCTCTCAAAGCATTTCCGCGCGGTGCGCTAAGGTCGAAGCTGCCGATCTCCCCACGAGAGGGGGATGACGCCCCCGTGGCTTTTACAGCGCCTTCACCGCCACCTTCACCGGCTTTTCGATTTCCAGCGGGTTGCGCAGCGGCAGGCCGAAATCCCCTGCCTCGATCTCGAACACGTCGCCTGCTTCCGTGTTGATGCCGTCGGCGAAGGATAGCGTCGCGGTGCCGAACATATGCACATGCACGTCGCCCGGCTGGCGGAAGGCCGAATATTTGAAGTGGTGGTGTTCGAGATTGGCGATGGTGTGCGACATGTTCGTTTCGCCCGACAGGAACGGCTTCTCCCACAATGTCTTGCCGTCTCGCAGGATGCGCGACGTGCCGCGGATGTCCGAAGGCAGGTCTCCGATCAGGATTTCCGGCCCGAACGAGGCATTGCGCAGCTTGGAGTGGGCGAGGAAGAGATAGTTCACGCGCTCGGTCACATGGTCCGAGAATTCGTTCGACAGCGTGAAGCCGACGCGGAACGGCGCGCCATCGTCGCCGATGACATAGATCCCGGCGACCTCGGGTTCTTCGCCGGCATCCTTGGCAAAGGCCGGCGACATCAGCGCCGCGCCAGGCGCGACCGCCATGGTGCCGTTGCCCTTGTAGAACCATTCCGGCTGTACGCCGACCTGGCCTTTGGCGGGTTTGCCGCCTTCCAGCCCCATGCGGAACATCTTCATCGAATCGGTGAGCTGCTCCTCGCCGTCGGTGCTGAGCTTCTTGTGCATGGAATCGCGCGTCGCGGCCGACCCGAGATGCGTCAGCCCCGTGCCGGTCAGGTGCAGATGCGCCGGGTCGGGGTGATTGATCGGCGACAGGAGCCGTCCTCTCTTGTAGGCGGCGTCGAGATCGACCGTCTCGCCAAGTCCCTTGCGTTCGATCAGGGCGGCCAGGCCGACACCGGTGCGGGCGGCCTCCATCGCCAGCGAATAGACGCTGCGCGCGCCGTTGATGATCCGGGTCTTCCCGCCGCTGCGGGCAACGACACGGATCGTCTCGGCATCGTCGAGAATCTGCGAGATCAGCATGATCAGTCCTCTCTCATTTTTCCGTGTCGGGCTGCCATCGGCAAAATCCCGACCGGCGCGGCGCGGAAACGCGCCACGGTTGAAACGCTTCGTCCGGATTGCGTTCGCGAGCCTGGTCCTTCCCCGGACTTCTTGGTGCCGACGGGCTGCCGGCAGCTTCGCGATCTAGAACCCGTATGCCTCCTAGTCCTCGCCTCCAGCCCTTAAGCCTTGTTCTTGTTGTAGACGTCGAAGATGACGGCTCCGAGCAACACCAGTCCCTTGACTACCTGCTGCCAGTCGACGTTGACGCCCATGATCGACATGCCGTTGTTCATCACGCCCATGATGAAGCCGCCGACCACCGCGCCGATCACCTGGCCGACGCCGCCCATCGCCGAGGCGCCGCCGATGAAGACGGCCGCGATCACGTCGAGCTCGCTGCCGAGGCCCGCGGCCGGCACGGCCTGGCCGAGACGCGCGGCGATGATCAGGCCGCCGAGCGCCGACAGCACGCCCATATTGATGAACACCAGAAGCGTCAGCCGCTCGGTGTTGATGCCCGACAATTGTGCTGCCTTGGGGTTGCCGCCCATCGCGTAGATGCGGCGGCCGATGGTCATGCGCTTGGTAACGAAGACGAACAGCGAGATCAGCACGCCCATGACGAGCAGCACTACCGGCAGGCCCCTGTAGCTGGCGAATTCATAGACCAGGAACAGCGCCAGCGCGCTGGCAACCAGCGTCTTGATGACGAACAGGGGGAAGGGCTCGGCCTCATAGCCGTGGCGCTCGCGCTTGCGCCGTGTCCTCACCCCGAAATAGGCATAGGCCAGCACGGCGATCAGCCCCAGCACGACCGTCGTCATGTGCAGCGTCAGGCCGCTGCCCAAAATGGTCTTGCCGGCCGCGTTCACCGTCGGCGCAACCAGCGTCAGCGGGCCGATCACATCAGGGATGAAGCCGGAGCTGAGTGCCTTGAAGCCGTCCGGAAGCGGACCCACCGAGGAGCCGCCGCCCAGCAACGCCTGGCAGATGCCGCGGAAGATCAGCATGCCCGCCAGCGTCACGATGAAGCTCGGTATCCGGTGATAGGCGATCCAATAGCCTTGCGCCGCGCCGATCAGGCCGCCCACGATCAGGCAGACGATCGAGACCACCAGCGGATTGCTGAGCGGTCCGAGCTGCCAGATGACCATCATGTTCGCCGCCAGCGCGCCGATGAAACCGGCGACCGATCCGACGCTGAGGTCGATATAGCCGGAAACGATGACCAGCAGCATGCCCAGCGCCATCACGATGATGAACGAGTTCTGCTGCACCAGGTTGCTGAGGTTGACTGGCTTGAACAGCGTTCCCGACGTGGTGAACTGGAAGAACAGCATGATGACGATCAGCGCGATAATCAGACCATATTCGCGCAGGTTCGTCGTCAGCGCCGAGACGGCGATGCGTGGACGTTGTTCTTCGGCGATGTTGCCTTGCGGGGCGGGGGCGCTGTCGGTGCTCATGCTGCTTTTCCTTCTCCACGAACGATGGCCCGCATTATTTTTTCCTGGCTCGCGTCCGCCGCGGGCATTTCGCCCACGATGCGCCCTTCGTTCATGACATAGATTCGGTCGGTGATGCCGAGCAATTCCGGCATTTCCGACGAGATGACCAGGATCGCCTTACCTTCAGCGGCGAGGCGCGCGATGATCGTGTAGATTTCGTACTTGGCGCCGACATCGATGCCGCGCGTCGGCTCGTCGAGGATCAGAACTTCCGGGTCGGCGAACAGCCATTTCGACAACACCACCTTCTGCTGGTTGCCGCCCGAAAGATTGCCGGTCATCTGATAGACGCTCGATGCACGGATGTTGGTTTTCTTTCGATAGTCGTTGGCAACGGCGAGCTCGCGCATGTCGTCGATCACACTGTGGCGCGAGACGCCGCCCAGATTGGCCAGCGTTATGTTGTGCTTGATATGATCGATGAGGTTGAGACCGTAGGTCTTGCGGTCCTCGGTCACATAGGCGATCCCGTGTTGGACCGCCTTGCTCACCGAGGAGACGTCGACCGCCTTGCCCTTGAGCAGCACTTCGCCGGTGATGCGGCGCCCATAGGAGCGGCCGAACAGGCTCATGGCGAATTCGGTGCGGCCGGCGCCCATCAGCCCGGCAATGCCGACCACCTCGCCCTTGCGCACGTTGAGGTCGATGCCCTTGATCACCTGCCGCTCGGCATGGATCGGGTGATAGACCGACCAGTTCTTCACTTCGAACACGACCTCGCCGATGTCAGGCTCGCGCGGCGGATAGCGGTCGTCGAGCGAGCGGCCGACCATGGAGGTGATGATGCGGTCCTCCGAAATATCCTTCTTGGCCAGCGTCTCGATGGTACGCCCGTCGCGGATCACGGTAACCTTGTCGGCGACCCGGTTCACCTCGTTGAGCTTGTGCGAGATCAGGATCGAGGTCATGCCTTGCCGCTTGAATTCGAGCAGCAGGTCGAGCAGCGCCTGGCTGTCCTTTTCGCTGAGCGATGCGGTCGGCTCGTCGAGGATCAGCAGCTTGACTTCCTTGCTCAGCGCCTTGGCGATCTCGACCAACTGCTGCTTGCCGACGCCGATATTGGTGATCAGGGTCTTTGGGTCCTCCTTGAGGCCCACCTTCTTCAACAGGGCGCTGGTGCGCGCCTCGTTGGCGTTCCAGTCGATGACGCCGTATGTGGCGTGCTCGTTGCCGAGGAAGATGTTTTCGGCGATCGACAGCATCGGCACCAGCGCAAGCTCCTGGTGGATGATGACGATGCCCTTGTGTTCGCTGTCATGGATGCCCTTGAATTGGCATTCCTGGCCCTGAAAAATGATCTGGCCGTCATAGGTGCCGGAGGGATAGACGCCCGACAGCACCTTCATCAGCGTCGACTTGCCGGCGCCGTTCTCGCCGACAACGGCGTGGATCTCACCTTCCTCCACGCTGAGGTTGACGTTCGACAGCGCCTTCACGCCGGGGAACGTCTTGGTGATGTCGCGCATCTCCAAAATCGTCGAGGTCATCAGGGCAAGCTCCTCCTAGACTTTCTTGTTTTTACGCAATTCCTGACGGAAAACCGCCGCGCACTTTTCCTGGAATTGCTCTAGGCCGGCAGAAACAATACCGGGGTCGCTTGTGAACGAAAAGGGGCCCTGCGTTGCGCAGGACCCCTGATTTTATAACCGGGATTACTTCAGGTCTTCGGCCTTGATGTAGCCGGAATCGACGACCATCGCCTGGTAGTTCGACTTGTCGACCTCATGCGGCGTCAGCAGGATCGAGGGAACCACCTTGACGTCGTTGTTGTAGGTCTTTTCATCGAGGCCTTCCGGCTTGCCGCCCGAGAGCACCTTGTCGACCAGCTGCACAGTGGCCTTGGCCAGTTCGCGGGTGTCCTTGAACACGGTCGAGTACTGCTCGCCCGAGATGATCAGCTTGACCGAGGCGGTCTCGGCATCCTGACCGGTCACGATCGGCCAGGGCTGTGCGTCCGTGCCGTAGCCGACGGCGCGCAGCGAGGCGGTGATGCCGCGCGACAGGCCGTCATAGGGCGACAGGACGCCGTCGACGCGGCTGCCGTCCGAGTAGTTGGCCGACAGGAGGTTGTCCATGCGAGCCTGGGCGGTGGCGGCGAGCCAGCGCAGCGTGCCGACCTTGTCCATGCCGGTCTGGCCGGACTTGATCTTGATCGAGCCGTCGTCAATCAATGGCTGCAGGACGGAGATAGCACCGTTGTAGAAGAAGAAGGCGTTGTTGTCGTCGGGCGAGCCGCCGAACAGTTCGACGTTCCACGGCTTGGTGTTCGGGAAGCGCTCCTTGAGGCCCTTGACCAGCGAATTCGCCTGGATCACGCCGACGCCGAAATTGTCGAAAGTGGTGTAGTAGTCGACATTGGCGGTCTTCTTGATCAGGCGGTCATAGGCGACCACGACGACGCCTGCGTCGTTCGCCTTCTGCAGCGCATCCGACAGGGTGGTGCCGTCGATCGAGGCGATGATCAGCGCCTTCGGGCCCTTGGTGATTTCGTTTTCCAGCTGGCTGAGCTGGTTGGGGATGTCGTCCTGCGCATACTGCAGGTCGACAGTGTAGCCAAGCGCCTCGAGCTGGGATTTGACGGCGTCGCCGTCATTGATCCAGCGCTGCGAGGTCTTGGTCGGCATCAGCACGCCGACAAGACCCTTGTCGGCCGCGTGCGCCTGATAGCTCATGGCAGCGATGCCAAGGGCCGCGACGGCGGCCAGCGTCTTGATGATTTTCACGTTACTCTCCCTGGTTGATGGACGCGACACCTCGGGGCTTCGCGGGCCGCGCAGCCAGACAGGAGCGCAAAGGCGCCGCTGTCGGCTTTATCGATCTCCGGTATCCTCCCAATCGGCTCCGCGACACAGTTTCAATCGATACGATTTTGTTCGTTACCGACCCTTGCATCTCGGAGCGCGCGAAGGGTGGGTCCCTTTGCCATAACTGTCAAATGCGATCTTTGGTGGTTGCTATACCGAAACCGGTATGATCTAGCATGCGGAAAGAAACCGGCGGAAAGGCTGGAAGATCATGGCGGCATTGCGCGATCCCGATGCTATTCCAGTAAGTTACGAGAAGCTCCCGGGAGATGGGGAGACACTCCTGCGCAGTGGCTTGAGCTTGCGCCACATGCGCATGATCGCCGCCCTCGACGATCACGGACGGGTGAGCGCGGCGGCCCAGGTCATGAACATCTCCCAGCCGGCCGCCTCGCGCATGATCGCCGAGATGGAGGCGGTGCTTGACGTAAAGCTGTGCGAACGGCTGCCGCGCGGCGTGACCCTTACCCCCTACGGCCAGGCGCTCGCCAGGCGGGCCCGGTCGATCCTGCTCGAGATGCGCGAAGCCGACCGCGAGATTGCCGAGCTCAAGGCCGGCAAGGGCGGCTCGGTGTTCCTCGGTGCCGTGACCGCGCCGGCGATCGAATTGGCCGTACCGGCGATTCGCGAGATCCGCCGCATCTACCCGCGCATCGAGATCACCATGCAGGTCGAGACGTCGAACGTGCTCGCCCGCGAGCTGATCGCCTCGCGCCACGACTTCATCATCGCCCGCATTCCCGACGACCTCAATCCGCGGCTGTTCGAATCCCGTGTGATCGGCGTCGAGAAAGCCTGCCTGATCGTGCGCCGCGGCCACCCGCTCGCCGGGGGCAATGTGGTCAGGCTGGAAGACACCGCCGCCTATGACTGGGTCTTCCAATCGGGCGGTTCGCCCTTGCGCCAGGCGATGGAAAGCAATTTCCTGAACCGCAACATCGCGCTGCCGGACCGGATCTTGAACACCAGCTCGCTGCTGCTCACGCTGGTCATGGTTGCACAATCCGATGCCATCGCACCGGTCTCGGTGCAGGTGGCGAAGTTCATCCAGAATCCGGACGGGCTTGCCGGCGCCATCGATGTCGTCCAGACCGAGTTCGACATCGAGGTCAGGCCCTACAGCCTGATCACGGTCCGGAATCGCGTGCTCTCGCCGGCGGCCAAGATGCTGCATGATTTCATCCTGCGCGAAGTAGGGTGACGGAACGAGAACCGACACCGCGCGTTCAGAAGCGATCGGCATGCGCGCTGGAGCCTGTTTCGGGCGAGGGAACGAGGTGTCGATGGTCAACAACTCGAGAGGTTTTTATGGAACGTCGGAAGTTTCTTACTGGAATGCTTGGCGTTGCGGGGGCAGTGGCGTTTGCAAGCGTGGCCGGACCCGGCCGCGCGGTTGCCGGTATTCCCCAGGGCACCGGAATTCTTGATGAGCTGGACAAGCCGGATCCGGCTGTCTTCGAAGGGGACGACGAAGTCGCGCTGGAGCAGGTCTCCCATCGCAGCGGCCACCATGGCCACGATTACCACGATGACTACTGGCGTCGCCGCCATGGACGCCGCCGCGGCTGGAGACGGGTTTGCCGCAGCTACTGGCGCCACGGCCGCCGCCGCGTCCGCTGCTGGCGCGAGCGCGTCTGGCTGTGATCGCTTCTGCGGCTGACGCAAAGGCCGACCACCACAACGTGGCCGGCCTTTGCGCGTACGGCGTTGATCGACCAGTGTAACGTGTATGGCCTGCATTTTGCCTTGGCGTGAGGTCGAATCTACGGAACCATATGAGCCTTTGTTCGTTGAGGCGCTGTTTAAGCGGAGCTTTGACATGTCGAGGGGCGATCAGGAAGAACGGCTTTCTGCAATCGAGGTCGGACAGGCCGCGGGCAATCCGCACGCATGAAAGGCGTGGCGATACTTACCGAAGCCCGTAGCGGTTCCGAATGGCTTGGCAGTCTCACAAACAGCACGGGATTGTTCGGCAACTCCGCCGAGTGGCTCGACACGACCAATCTCGGGTGCAAGCCGAAATCCTTCGATGACCTGCTGTCCGCCGTGATCGATCGCGGCGGGACCGCGAACGGCACGTTCGCCGTCAAGCTGTTTCCACGGCACCTTCACTGGTCGCAGGCCAAATATGGAGCCGACTTCCTGGCGGAATGCGGCCGGCGCCATGCCATGGGTTTGGTCCTGCTGGAGCGGCGGGACCGTCTTCGCCAGGCGATTTCCTATTGCCGGGCGAAGGCGTCAGGCCATTGGAGAAGCACGATGGACGGCGCGGACCTGGTTCCGCAATACGACTTCGCCGGCATCTGCCAGGCCTATTTTCTGATCGAGCAGAGCTATGCCTTCTGGGAGGCATACCTGCGGCTGGCCGATCTGCATTACGATCACTTTTTCTATGAGGATCTGTTGGACGATCCTCGTCCGTACGTTGCGTCGGTGGCTCGGCAATTGTCGATGGAAATGCCGGACGGAGAGTTCGAGACGAATTTGCGCCTGCAGCGGGACGACCTCACCGAAGATTGGGCCGAGCGGTTCCGCAACGACGTCAAATCGGAAGACCTACTGGCGCATCTGCCCAGGAAGGTGGCACCGCGGAATATCAGCAACCTCGCCCGGTTCCTCCTCAAGAAGCAGATGCGAACCGGCCAGGCCTGAATGCCTCTTTAGTCTCGCCAAGAGCAATTCCAGGAAAAGTGCGTAGCGGTTTTCCCGGGAGAAGCGCGTAGCGCTTCCCCTTGGGAATTGCGTGAAAACAAAGAGTTAGAGCGGGCCAGCGATTCCGTGAAATGCTGAATCGGCTCGGGTGGACAGGTTCCTGCGTGGGCCGGATCAGCAACCGACTTTTCGGTTTCAGGCTGGAGCGGGTAGCGGGAATCGAACCCGCGCGTTCAGCTTGGGAAGCTGACAGGCTACCATTACATCATACCCGCGCTGCAGCCTCGTTATCATGACGGCATGGCTTCGGGCAATCGCAAAGCGGTGTCACGACGCGGGCTTCGCCAACTCACCTGGTGACGGTCGGCGCCTGCTCCCTGACCTTTGCGACTTCGCCGCCGGCGGCGAAGCTCGGCCAGTATTTCGAGATAGCCAGCGTCGCGCCGGCGGAAGAGAAATGGCCATAGTCGAAATAGAGAAACTGCTTGCTGGTGGCATCCGCATAGGAACAGCCGGTGGCGTCGCACAGATAGGTAAGCGGATCGATGAAGGTCGCGCCTTTGGCGAAGGGCTGCACCTGCTTGTTGATGTCGGGATCCATGGCCATCGGCCAGGATGTGTTCACGGCGCCCTCGTGTTTTGCAAAGAAAGCGATCTTCTGGACGTCGGCGATGAACTCCGGAGACTGGCCGATGACATAGACCTTGACACCCATGTCGCGCAGCCGGTCGATCGTCGTTTGCAATCCGTCGAAGCCCCTTGCCTGGTAATCCGTCCATCGTCCGCTCAGGATCACCGCCTGGATATTGGCATCGCGGATGATCGACAGCGCCCGTTCGTTGAAGCGGGTGCAGGCCGGCCGGGCATAGGAAAAATAGGACAGGTTGGGTGGGCAGCCGGCATAGGTATATTGGATGACGTTGGCCTCGATTTTCTGCGCGTTGGCCTCCAGGCCCGAAACATAGTGAGCCGCGAAAGAATCGCCCCACAGCAGCACATTGGTGGGAAAGCCGTGCGTGCGCGTGCAGTCGGCAAGGTTCCAATCCTCGATCCGATTCCCGCCTTCGTTGAAGCAGACGCCGTTGCGCCAGTCACCCACCAGGATGCGTTGCGTCGAAAAATCAGGGAACCGCTGCGGAAAGCCGTTGCCGAGCACGCCGGCCAGACCGCCGACGCACAGCAGGACAATCGCCGTCGCCGAAAAGGCGAAGATCGGCAGCGGGGCGGTAAAGGGTCGCTTCCGCCGGAAAGGCTGCTCGACATATTTCCACGAGAAGGTCGCCAGGGCGAAGCTCGCCACCGTCATCGCGACGATCGTCGGCACCGAGATGGCTTTCAGCGAGAGATAGTGGACGAAGGAATTGATCGGCCAGTGAACAAGGTAGAGCGAATAGGAGATGAGGCCGACCCAGACCATCGGAGAGAATTGAAGCACGCGCGTGGCGACAGGCACGGGCCGGTCGGGGTGATTCTGGCCCGCATAGATGAGCAGAGCGGTTCCGATGCAGGGAAACAGGGCGTTGTAGCCAGGAAACGGATCGCTCTCCGAAATCGTCAGGAAGCCGAATGCAAGCAGGGCAAAGCCGGCCAGGCCGACCAGTTCAGTTGCCGGCCGGCCGGCTAGTGGCGGCGGCCTTTTCAGCATCAGCATGGCGCCCAGCGCCAGTTCCCAGATCCGTGTCGGCAGGAGGTAGAAGCCAGCGGTCGGCGCCAGCGTGGTCGCCATGACCGCCAGGGCAAAACTTCCGATGGCGATCGGCAGAAGTATCGTCAGCCAGCGCTTCGACGCATACCGGTAGATCAGATACACAAGGATCGGCGCGAAGATGTAATACTGCTCCTCGACCGAAAGCGACCATGTGTGCAGCAGCGGCCGCAGTTCGGCGTCGATCGAAAAATAGTTCGTCGTCTTCCAGAAATAGATGTTCGACCAGAAGGTCGAGGCCGCGATCACGCTGAGGCTGAATTCGTGCAGGTCCGACGGCAGCAGGATGAACCAGGCCGCAATGCTTGCAAGCAGGATGACGAAGGTCAGCGCCGGCAGGATGCGCCGTGCGCGACGCCAGTAGAAGCGTCCGATCGAGAATTGGCCGCGCTCGAGATCATCGAGCAGGCTGCCGCTGATCAGATAGCCCGATATGACGAAGAAGATGTCGACGCCGGTGAAGCCACCGGGAATGGCGGACACGCCGAAATGGAAGAGCACGACGGGCAGCACCGCAACGGCCCGCAGGCCATCGATATCACGCCTGTAATTCATTCGACCGGTCCGTATGCCGTGGCCGGCGATGGTCGTGCGGCGGAGCCTGAAATGCTCCTCATACGGCAATCCCCGGTCGTGCGAAAAATCGTGGCTGTGGGTCCCACGGAATGTGCTCTGCAGCACAACTTTGCTGCACTGCAACATACATGTCAAGACGAATGCCAGGCTTCGAACGCTGGCGACGCCGATTTGCCGGAACGGGGATGAATCAGGCGCCGGGCAGGTAGATCACGGCGTAGTCGTCGGCATAGGCCCGCTTCCAACCCAGTTCATCGAAGAAGGGGATGCGGGTGTCATCGGCTGTAAGCAGTGCCCAGCCGATGGCGTATTTCTTCAACTGGGCCGCGAGCAGCGGTTTTCCGCCGGTTTGCCCCGTCACCTCATCCGTTTTCGTGAACCCGTCCTGGAACAGTTGGTCCGTCCTGCCGTCGATGTAGGTCTTGATGTCGTGGAAAATCAGCGTGCCGCCGAAATTATAGGAATTCATCACGTTGCCGGACAGGTGGTGAGCGCTGGCGAACGCAAGGGCGCCGCTGGCCGATGTCGTCGGGCTCGCTGCGACTTGGTAGGCGTTGTTGAGCGCAAGGATCGCGCCGACCAGCAACACGGCCGTCGCGCCGCAGAGCAGATGGAACCGGCTGGCGAAGAATTTTTCGAGTACGTCACGCTTTTCGCTCAGCCAGGCGCCGGCTGACAAAGAGGGGTACTGGCGCGCGACTTCGACCGCCACCACCACGGGAACAAGCAGGAAGAACAGATAGACGAAGCGCTGGTGCGACAGGTAGACATGCAAGGTGAAGACGACGAACAACGCCTTGGCCCAGCCGATCCGCAGCCGTGACGTTATAAGCCCGAAAAGCGCCACCAGTATCGCGGCTTCCTGGAGATCCTGTTCCTGGACATTGAACGGCCGCCACTCCAGGATCAGCGGTACTGCTTCATTGCCATGGGCGACGGTGAACGTGGCCAGAATGGCTTGCACACCATAGGGATGGATCAGGCTGACCAGTGGGCAGAGCAGGCCAAACGCAACCCACTTCGTCAAAAGAGCGGGTTTCGACAGGCCGGTGCGCGCCACGAGATCGAGACCGGCGAAGGCGGCGATGACGAAGCTCAAGGTGAAGGTAGCGTGCAGGTTGGCCCAGAGCACAACCAGCGCGAGGAGCCACCACGGCGGGGCCTTCTCCTCCGCCGATGCACGAAACAACACCGCCGTCCACGTGACGATGATCGGCAAGGTGAAGACGTGGGGACGCGCCGTATAGACAGGTGCGATCAGGATGGCCAGGATGAACGTCAGCGCTACCGCCAGTACCGGCTTCAGCCACGCGCTGAGGAACCATGCCGTCACGGAGACTGTCAGCCCTATCGCGGCGATGATCAGCGTGGCGACACCAGTCCATCCGCCGCTACGGTAGGCAAGGCTCAGAAAGACCTGCCCCAGCCATTCCTTTGCGATCCACGGATGCCCGGCAAAAGTGTAGGAATAGGGATCGACCGTTGGAAATGCCCGGTTTGCCAGGAAATCCAGCCCGACTTTCACGTGCCACCAGCTGTCGGGGTCCTTGAGGGTCGCACCCGCGAATGGGGCCAATCCAGCAGCTGCAATGGAGGCGGCAAACAGGCAGAATATCAGCCTGATGCGCTGTGCATCCTCGAGCCGCGACGTGGTCGGAACGATTGCCTCAGCCTGGTTCATGTCGCGCTCCGGGCCATTTTGCCTCTATTCTTGTCAACCGATCGGGGCATCCGCGCCGCCGGCGGAGAACGAAACGGGCTTAGCCGGAATGAAAAACGGCGGCGAACAGCCGGTTTCCCGCCAGATGGACAAACGGTTTTCGATGAGAGCTCCAGCCCGGCTGGAATGACCGCATATCCCAGCGTCGTGCGCAACAGGCCGACGGCGTCGGATAACAGCATCCCCGGACAGTCAAACGAGCGGCTTGACCACATGCGCAAAATATTGGGCTCCAACAGGTATCTTGGTCAGGAAACGCTCGAACGGCCGCAGCCTTGCAAGCGGTCTGGGAAAGAAAATCCGATAGACGATCCGAGTGCCGGAAAAACCCGCCGCGGCCATTCGCCTGCGTATCTCTGGCGAGCTTATCAGGACCGCATTCTCGTCGAAGGCGCAATTCCTTACCGCGTGGGTGGTCAAGGGATTCCACGGATTGTGCTCGAAGACAAAGAAACTGCCGCCATTGGCCAGCACCCTGCCGATCTCGGCGAACAATCCGATCTGAAGGTTTTCGGGGATGTGATGGAAAACGCAAGCCGCGAAGGCAAGGTCGAAGCTATGGTCGGCGAAGGGGATTGTCTGGCCGTCGAAATGCGTGAACGCGGCCTGATCGGGGAAGCGCTTGCTGGCGATGTCGAGCGATTCCCGCGAAGGATCGAGCAGGACGATCTCGCTGTCGGGAAACGCTGCGCGCATATGGCCGAGCGAATTGCCGACGCCGGCACCGAAGTCGAGGATGCGCCTGGGTTTCACGCCGGCCCGTCTCAGTGTCGCCGCGACGTCGTCGATCTTGTATTTCGCGAAGAAGTCCGGCGTCTCGCCACTAAGCCTTATGCTCGCGGCATGCTGCTCTTGGTACTCGCGCGCAAACTGGTCGAATTCGGCCTCAAGCACGGGCGGCTCTCTTCGCCATCTCCTGCAGACGATGCGCGGGCAGACCCTGGGCTGGCTCGCTGCGCGAAACGATCTCGTTGACGAAATAGAGCGGCCGCCGCTTCGTTTCCATGTACATGCGGCCGAGATACTCGCCGAAGATGCCCAGCACCAGAAGCTGTACGCTGCCAAGGATAAGCATGATCGCGGCAAGGCTCGTCCAGCCGGGCAGCACATTGCCGAGAGACCATTCGAACAGCGTATAGCTGAGCACGACCAGGCCGAGCAGGCCGAACATCATCCCCAGCAGCGAGGCAAAGCGCAAAGGCACGATCGAAAAGCTGGTCATTGCGTCGATCGCCAGAAGAACCATCTTCTTCAGCGGATAGTGGGTGGTGCCGGCAAAGCGCCGGTGCCGTTCATAAGGGAAGGCGACCTGCTTCAGCCCGATCCAGCTCACCATGCCGCGAATGAACCTGTAGCGTTCGGGCATTGCAATCAGATGGTCGAGCGCACGGCGGCTCATCAGCCGGAAATCTCCGGAGTCCGGCGCGATCTCGACATCGACCATCCTGCCGAGCAGGCGGTAGAACATCGAGGCGGAGGCCAGCTTGAACCAGCTCTCGCCCTCCCGTTTCACCCTTTGGCCGTAGACGACGTCGAAGCCCTCATCCATCTTCGCCATCATCGCCCCCAGCAGTTCGGGCGGATCCTGGAGATCGGCGTCGAGAATGAGAATGCGCTGGCCGCGGCAGAACTCCAGCCCGGCGCTCAAGGCGATCTGGTGGCCGTAGTTGCGTGCAAGGTCGATGGCGACCACATGGTCGTCCTTTTCGGCCAGGTCGAAAATGGCCTCGCGGGTGCCGTCGGTCGCCCCGTCGATGACGAGCACGATCTCGTAGGGGAGGCTTTGCTCGAGGCATACCGCGCCGACGCGTCGATGAAGCTCGGCCACGCCGGCGCGTTCATTGTAGCAAGGCACGACGACCGACAACATGGGTGCGCGGTGCGCGCCGATTTTTCCCGTTCCCGCCAAAGCCTGGCTCCCACTGTGGAGATGACAATAGCAGCAATTGGTTAGAAAACAGATAAGTCAGGAGCCGGCGTGGCCACTGGCTGGCTGGCCGATATGCGTTCGGCGCCGTCAACGGCCGGGTCACGAACGAACCGGCAGTTCCATGCGGATGCGGGCACCGCGCCATGAGCCCGCCAGGATACGGATGGTTCCCTGATGCAGCAGCGCGATCTGCCGGGCGAGATTCAGTCCCAGCCCGGCCCCGCGCGATTGCGGCTGCAGGCGATAGAAGGGCTCGAACACATTCTCGCGCTCTTCCACGGGAATGCCCGGGCCTTCGTCGCGCACCTCGATGCCACCCGTCCGGTCGATCGCAATCGTGATGGTACCGCCGCCGCCGCCATGCTCGATGGCGTTGCGCACGAGGTTGGCGAGCGCCCGCTCGATCTGCAGCACGTTGACTTCGACGCGTGTCTTGTCGGGTGACGGCTCGAAGGCAAGGTCGTAGCCGGCCTCGATGGCGAGCGGCGCGAAGTCGGCCGCCACCCGGCTGACAAGATCGTCGAGATCGACGATCTCGCGCTGGTCGGATGGGCGGTCGAGCAATTGATGATCGAGCAGTTGCTGTGCGAGATGCGACAGGCGCTCGATATCATGCAGCAGCCGCGTGCTTTGCGGCTCCTGCCGCAGCAGCTCGGCGCGTGTACGCAGGATGGCGATCGGCGTGCGCAGTTCGTGCGCCGCGTCGGTGAGGAAACGGTTGTGCCGGTCGTACCCCTGCGCGAGGCGCGCCAGAGCCTCGTTGAAGGCATGCACCAGCGGCGCGATCTCCTGCGGCACGTGCTTGACCGGCAGCTGCATCGCACGGGTGCCGATATCGATGCGCGCCGCCTGGCGGACGGTTTCGACAAGGCCGGCAAGGGAGCGGCGGACAACGGCCGGCGTCGTCACCAGTGTGGTGGCGCCCATGACGAGGACGATGGGCAACAGCAGGATCGCGATGACGAGCGCCAGCGCCGGCAGCGCGCGTTCCCAGTTCCTGCTGCCGTCCGGATACCGGGCGACCTCCACCGTGGCCGAAATGTTGATCTCGAGCCCGTCGGTCTCCTGGCGCGACGACTGCGTCGCGGCGATGATCCGTACCGCGCCGGCTTTGGTCGAAGCGTTTTCGATATAGGCTTCCGGCCGCATGTCCTTGTCGGAGAATCCGATCGTGGCGTGGTCTGCCTCGCCGAGCAGGACGCCGAAGTCCTTGGTGTAGACATCCGGGATCGTGCCGGAACGGACGCTCTGCCCGCTATCGTCGCGAACGATGTACCAGACATTGGGGAAGCTCTGGCGGAACGCGGTAAGCTCTTCCGTTTCACGGACGACCAGCCTGCCGTCCTTGTCGCGGTCGACGGCATCCTTGACGGCCGCGACGGCAGCCTCGTTGTCGATGAGCAGGCTCGGATTGGCGATCCAAAGGGCTGCCGCGCACAGGACGATGAAGAGGAGCAGCGTCGCCGCCTGCAGCAGGATCAGCCGGCGGACCAGGACCCATTGCAGCGAGCGTGCGCGCACTTTCTTCACGAGGCTGCCCGCAGGAGATAGCCGAGATTGCGGATCGCCCGTATCTCGATGCCGGCGGCGACATCGTCGAGCTTGCGGCGCAGCCGCGAGACATGTGCGTCGAGCGCATTCGAGCCGATCTCGTCGTCCAGGGCGTAGACGGCCTCCTCGAGAGCGCCGCGCATGATGGTCCGGCCCGGCCGGCGGATCAGCGTTTCAAGCACCAGCCTTTCACGTCGGGGCAAATCGAGCGCGTTATCCTCGACCAGCGCCTCGCGATGGCGGAAATCATAGGTAAGGCGGCCGACCATCGTCTGGTTGGCGCGCGAGGTGAACGAGCGCCGGTGCAAGGCGTGGAGCCGCGCGACGAGTTCCACCGTGGCGAAAGGCTTGACCATGTAATCGTCGGCGCCGGCATCGAGCCCGGCAACCCGGTCCTCCAGCCCGCTCATCGCCGTCAGCGCGATCACCGGCACATCCAGATGCAAGGCGCGCAGGCGCGGGATCAGGCTGAGGCCGTCGCCGTCCGGCAGCCTGCGGTCCAGCACCACGGCGTCGTGATGGCCCAAACGAGCCACCGCCTCCGCATCGGCCAAGGTCGCGGCATGGTCGACGATGATGTCCAGGCGCTCCAGAGCGGCCTTCAGCACGGAGGCCATTTCCGGTTCATCCTCGATCAGCAGGACGCGCATTGGCGTTCTCCTTAGCGCGTGGCCGCGGAATTTGCGGCACGGCGGTTCACTCGCATTCCAGCTTCGGCCGGCGGAAATTGGTGATGAACCAGCGGCCGCCGGAAGCGCGGGCGTAAAATGTGTAGAAGCATTCCTGACGCTCGATATAGCCGGGCGTTTCGGTCTCTTCATAGACGGTTCCGTGTTTTGTGTGGCGAACCTCGCCGCTGGATGTCCCGGAAACCGCTGACGTCGAGACCTGGCGCCACTGATAGGCGCGTTCTCCCTGGCCGAGGTCTACGATCGCCGTTGGCGGCCCGTAATCCAGAACGACCGATTCGACCGGTTGTCCGACATAGTTCTTCATGATGTCGGAGGCGCAGCCCGCCAATGCGAGCGCGATCGCAATGAACAATAGCTTGGACGTCCGTCGGCCCGGGCGATGCGTGGACATTGCTGATTCCCATGGTGAAAATTCACGCAGGCGACCTAGATTGAGAAGATTACATCGACATTGCGACAAGCATGGAATGCTTCGTTGCCTCGGGCGGGATGTCTGCGTCCAGGCATCAAGAACAAAAAGATCGCGCGATGCCGTTGCGGCCATCGCGCGATCGAGGTCGGCCACCTGCTGTTTCTAGAACCGGTAGTTGATGCCGGCTTTCAGCTCATGGCTGCCGATCGTCTCCTTGGACCTGCCAAGGGCCGATGTCGTTTCCACGCCGGGCGTGCGGACATAGTCGTACTCGACCTTGGCCGAGAGGCCGCCGGCGAAGCCCTGCTCGATGCCGGCGCCGACGAGGTAACCGACTTTCCATCCGTCGCTGCTGCTCACGCGGTCGCCCTTGTCGAATCTGGTCATGGCCACGCCGCCGGTTCCGAACAGCAGCGTCTGGTCGAAGCTCACGCCGGCCTTCGCCTTGGCCGCGCCACGCCATTTTTCCTTGATCTTGCCGCCCTGGACATTGTGCTCGGCACCGCCCAGATAGGAACCTTCGATCTCGGCGCCGAGAACCGCCGGGCCTATCTGCTGGTTATAGCCGGCCTGGACGCCGCCGCTGAAGCCGTTTCGGCCGGCGAACGGGTTCGGCATTCCCGTGAATGCCGTGCCGCCATGGACGCCGACATAGGCGCCGCTCCATTGGAAGGCAGGAGGATCATTGTAGGCAGGCGAGAGGTCGGCGGCCGTCGCCGGCCCGAGGAGGCAGACGGCAAGGGCACCCGCCGTCAGGACGATCTTTGCTTGAGGGGACACTGCATTACTCCAACACAAACGCGCATCCGCACCGATGCGCCGGTTAAATGCTGAGGACCCTGACCATTGGGGCGGTCAGTTCCGATTGGTGTCTTTCAGGGATGGCTGCGCGGGTCTGGGGACCGGCTTTCACCGGCTGTGGTAGGGGTAGAGCGCCGCGCGGTCCGTCACCTGAAAGACGCCTGGTATCTCGCAAGTGAAAATTGCACGCACATTGCGCAAAACTGGAAAATGACGATTTTGTGCTTTATTTTCAATAAATTAAAATGAAATTGTTTACCCATATTTAGGAATTGCGAATCTCGGGCAACCGGGAAACTCGATCACTTGTTTGACATGAACAGGCTTCCCAGTTGCCCGCCTCACGCGCCGAAGCGTACAAAATCCGACGGCAATCGGCCTCGAGGGCGGGGCTTCGGTTCGCTGGTGCCAGGGCAATTCGGGGGAATTTGTTTTTGCGGGTCATTTATTTCCATTCGGACACGCATCCATATGACAAGGCGATCTACCCAGGCGTGGGCCCGGCCTTCGCCAAGCCGTTGTCATGGGAGGCCCGACCGATCAGCCAGATCGGCCGGGGCGGTTGCGAGGTCGCCGTCGTCGACAATCGCCTGGAGCCCGGAGACGTCGAGGTGCTGAAAAAGCACATGGCGGTCCCCGCAAGCGACAGGCCCGTGCTCTTCTTCCGGGTCAGCGATTCGGACATGCCGGAGACAACCAACCCCTGTGTCAGGTTCATCTTCGATTGCGCCGACCATCCCGGCGTTCACTATGCCACGACCTATGATCCCGAGGGGCCATTCCTGGCATTCGTAGGGACGCTGAAAGTCTCTCGCGTGGTCCATTTGCCCTATCCCTACGATAGCTCGCGGGAGGTCGAGATTCCCTTGGCCGGCCGTCGCCGCGGGGTCTTCCTGTCGGGCAGCAATTCCAGAACATTATACCCGGTGCGCTATGCCTTGCGTCGCCGGCGTGCGCGCTTTCCTTGGCTGCGACTGTTCATCTTCGACCTGAAGCACCCGGGATATCCCGAACATGGCAAGCCACCCCGTCATGACTTCACGCATGCGCGCTACATCGGTCTTGCGGCGCAATTCAGCCACTTCTTCCTTTGCGGGACGCGCTACAATGTCGAGCTGATGAAATATGTCGAATGCGCCTATGCCGGCTGCGTGCCGGTCGGGGTGCCGGCAGGCTCGCTGGATGCGGTTGCCGGGCGGTATTTTCGCCCATATGGCGGTCATGGGCTCGATCTCCTGAAGGATCTCTGCCAGCCCCTGCGGGAGCTCGAGGAACGGGCGGCCGGATACAGGGCGGCCATGCGTGAACTTCGGTCGCCCGCCAGGATCATCCGCGATTTCACGGCAGAGGTCAGGGGCATCGAGGGCAAGTGATCGACATGGACAGGCAACGTCCGGAGGCAGCGCCGGATGGCGCCATCGAACCTGTCGTCAATGCCGTTTGGATCGGAGCATCCCTGGACGACCTGCATGCCGCGTGCCTGCGTTCCTTCGTGCTGGCGGGCCACCGGGTGCATCTTCATTGTTACGACACCCCACGCAATGTTCCGCCCGGCGTCGAAACGGTCGACGCGTCGAAACTGATGCCAAGGGAGCGGATCGTCTACTACAGGTCGAACGGAAGTCCGTCCCTCTTTTCCAATCTCTACCGCTTGAAGATCCTGGAAGCAGGGCTCGGCCCGTACGTCGATTGCGACGTGTTTTGTCTCAAGCCCATCCCGAAACAGGACTATATCCTTGGTTACCAGTCCAGCGACCAACTTAACGGCGCCGTGCTGAAATTGCCGGCCGGCAGCCAGACACTGCTTGAGATGCTGAAATTCGCGGAAGATCCGTATTACATCGTGCCCTGGCTCAACCGCTCCAGGCTGATGCGCTACAGGTTGCGCAAATTCATCGGCCTGCCGATCCACATTTCCAACTATAGCTGGGGCAGGCTGGGCCCCGAGGCGCTCACCTATTTCGCCAGCAGAACCGGTGACATCGGTCAAGCGGTTCCTATCGACGTCTTCTATCCGCTTAGTCACCATCAGGTCGCAATGCTGCTCGATCCGGACCTTTCGCTTTCGGATATCGGCACGCCGCGTACGCTGTGTATTCATCTGTTCGACCATACGCTCCGCCAGTGGATGATCGGCCGCACCGTTCCACAGGGCTCGCCGCTGGGGCAGATGCTTGAGCGCTGCGGGCTTTCCACGGCAGCCGGACGCTAGCAACGGTCCTGGCTCGTGCCGCCTTGCTGGATGGCCGCCAAGCACGTATCTCTTGGCCGTGCCCATGAGTCCGGGCATCTCAATCGGGAGACGGCATTGTCCGCACTGACGCGCTTTCTCGGCGACTCGCCGCTCAGGGTTATCCTGAAGCTGCTGGTGGTATCCTTTCTCGTCGGCCTGGTCATGAACGCCTTCGGCTGGTCGCCGATGGATGTGTTCTACGGTATCCAGAAGTTCTTCATCGACCTTTGGAATCTCGGCTTCCACGCCATCGACCGCTTCCTCGGCTACATCCTGCTCGGCGCCGCGATCGTCGTGCCGGCCTTCATCCTGCTCAGGATCGCCAACTACCGGAAATGACCTTCAGGCGTAGCCCGAGGCGACCTCGAACAGGATGGCGTGGCGCGCGGCAAGTGCCGGCACATCGGTGGAATAGCCGCCGCCGATGACACCGCAGACAGGAATGCCGAGCGCCCGAAAATGGCCGATGACCATCTCGTCGCGGGCGCGCAGGCCGTTGTCGGAAAGTGCCAGCCTGCCGAGCCGGTCCTCGGCATGGACGTCGACGCCGGCGTTGTAGAAGACGATGTCCCAACGCGCTCTCGCCGACAGCTCCGGCAGGGTCGCGGCCAGCCTTTCGACATAGGCGGCGTCGCCCGTGCCGTCGGGCAGCGCGACGTCGAGGTCCGAGGCGATCTTGCGGACGGGGTAATTGCGCTCACCATGCATGGAAAAGGTGAAGGCGCGCGGCTCATCGCTCAGAACGTCCGCCGTGCCGTCGCCCTGATGCACGTCGAGGTCGACCACCAGGATGTTGTGTGCGGCGCCCTCTTCAAGCAGAACCAGCGAGGCGACGGCGACATCGTTGAAGGTGCAGAAGCCGGCGCCTTGCGCGCGCCGCGCATGATGGCTGCCGCCGGCGGTGTTGCAGGCGATGCCGTGGCGCAAGGCAAGCCGCGCCGCCGCCACCGTGCCGCCGGCGGCAAGCTGTGCGCGCAGCGAGACGCGCGGGCCGACCGGAAAACCGATCTCCCGCTCGATTTTTTCAGGCACGGCGCAGCGGATGACCTGGTCTACATAGTCCGGTGCATGGGCGAGCCCGAGCCATGACGCCGGCGCGGGTTCGGCTGTGTTGAGCGCCGCTGGGCTGGTCAGGCCGCGTGCCCGCAAGGCCTCCATCAGCAACGGATATTTGCTCATCGGAAAGCGATGGTTGGTGGCAAAGCCTGCGTCGTAGTCGGGGTGGTGGACGATCTGCAGGGGCATCGACTGGGGTCGGATGGTTTCACGCCAGAGCGGGATTTCGGTTGGCCGTCGCGGAAGGACGATTGCGCGGTGGCCAAAAAATGGGGCACATCGGTTCCCCGATCAAGCCGCAATCAGCAAGGCAGCAATCCTTTGGACAACGGTGCCATCCCAGCCGACGCCAGAGCCTTTTCCGTCACCAACCGCTCGGTGCTTGCCATCGCCGTGCCGATGACGCTCGCCTATCTGACGACGCCGCTGCTCGGCCTGGTCGATACGGCTGTCGTCGGCCAGTTCGGTGATGCCGCCCTGCTTGGCGGCCTGGCGGCCGGCGCGCTGGCTTTCGACGTCGTCTTCACCACCTTCAATTTTCTGCGTTCGGGCACCACCGGCCTCGTCGCCCAGGCCTTCGGGCGTGGCGACGCCCTCGAGGAACAGGCGGTGTTCTGGCGCGCCGTGCTGATCGCGGTCGTTGCCGGCGTCGTGCTGGCAGCGCTTTCGCCGCTCATCGCCGTTGGCGCCCAGTGGTTCATGGACGCCGGGCCACGCGTCAGCGAGGCGATGGGTGTCTATGTCAGGATCAGGCTGCTCGCCGCGCCCTTCTCGCTGATCAACTACGCCGTCCTCGGTTACGTGCTGGGCCGCGGCGAGGGCGGGCTCGGGCTTGTCCTGCAACTGGTGCTCAACGGCATCAACATCGCGCTCTGCTTCCTGCTCGGCCTGGAACTTGGCTGGGGCGTTTCCGGCGTCGCCTGGGCAACCGTCACCGGCGAATTCCTCGCCATGCTGCTTGGTCTTGCGATCGTGGTGCGGCGGTTCCGATCCAGCCCGCCCTTACCTCGCCACCGCCTGCTCGACATGGGCGCCTTCCGGCACATGCTGTCGCTCAACCGCGACATCATGATCCGCTCGTTCTCGCTGCTTGCCGCCTTCGCGCTGTTCACCCGCCAGGGCGCTGAGTTCGGCACGGTGACGCTCGCCGCCAATGCGGTGCTGATGAATTTCTTTCTTGTCGCCGGCTATTTCCTCGATGGTTTTGCTACCGCCGCCGAACAGCTGGCCGGCCGAGCCATCGGCGCGCGGGCGGCGCAACCCTTCCGGCAGGCGGTCCGTCTGACCCTGTTCTGGGGCTTCGGCTTGGCCGGCGGCGCGACATTGGTGCTGTTGCTGGCGGGTGCCAATCTGGTCGCTGTCGTGACGACATCGCAGGAGGTCCGCGCGGTGGCCGATGTGTATCTGCCGTGGGCGGCGTTCACCGCGCTGAGTGGCGTGCTCGCCTTCCAGATGGATGGGGTCTTCATTGGCGCGACATGGTCGCGCGACATGCGCAACATGATGCTGTTGTCATTTCTCGTCTTTGCCGCCGCGCTGATCACGCTGGCGCCCGCCTTCGGCAATGCCGGTCTGTGGGCGGCCCTGCACGTCTTCCTGCTGGTGCGGGGATTGAGCCTGCTGACAATTCTGCGGCTGCGGATACAAACCGCGTTCAGCTGAGCGGCTTCGACGCCCATCGATCGACATGACTGTCGCGCAACTCGCGCATCGACCTGAGTTTCTCTGTCTCGGCAAAGCGCGTCATCCCGGCGACGATCCGGCCCGGCAGCGCCGGTCCGGCATAGATCATGCCGGTGTAGAGCTGGACGAGATCGGCGCCGGCACGGATCTTTTCCAGTGCGGTTGAGGCGGAGTTGACGCCGCCGACGCCGATGATGGCCATGTCCGGCCCGACGAGCTTGCGCATTTTCGCCAGCACGATGGTCGAGCGCTCGAACAGCGGCTTTCCCGAGAGCCCACCGGTCTCCCGCGCGGCATTGCCGCTGCGCAGCGCCGGCCGGGAAATCGTGGTGTTGGAAACGATGATGCCATCGATCCGCTTTTCGATGACCTCGGCGGCGATGTCCTCCAGTTCAGCCTCGACCAGATCCGGCGCGATCTTGAGGAAGACCGGCGGCCGCGCGATTGCTGTGGCACGCGCGGCCATGACGCGGGACAAAAGCTCGCCGAGCTGTTCGCGAGCCTGCATGGTGCGCAGCCCTGGCGTGTTGGGCGAGGAAATGTTGACGGTGAGATAGCTGGCATAGGCAGCGAAGCGGGCGACGCCGCGCTCATAGTCGCCGACGCGGTCGGTGCTGTCCTTGTTGGCACCGATGTTGACGCCGACGATGCCGCCGCGCCCCTTGCGCGCGGCAAGGCGTTTTTCGGCCGCCGCGTGGCCCTCATTGTTGAAGCCCAGCCGGTTGATGACGGCTTCATCCGATGTCAGCCGAAAGATGCGCGGCTTCGGATTGCCGGCTTGCGGCAGGGGGGTGACGGTGCCGACCTCCGCGAAGCCGAAGCCCAGCCCAAGCAGCGCGTCGGGCACCTCGGCGTTCTTGTCGTAGCCGGCCGCCATGCCAAGCGGATTGGGGAAATCGAGGCCGCAAAGGCTGATCTTCAGCCTTGTATCGCGTACCGTCCGCGCGCCGACCGGCAGGCCGCAGCGCAATGCCGCGATCGACAGGCCGTGCGCGGTTTCCGGATCGAAGGTGAACAGCAGCTTCTGGCCGATCCGGTCGAGCACGCTCATTGCCCCTCCAGGGCCGGGAACTGGTGGCTACCGTCGGCACCGAGCGGCAGCGGCTTGACCCACAGCACCGCCTTCGGGTCGAGCACGCCATAGAGATGCGGAAACAGCGCGCCGCCGCGCGAGACCTCGTATTTCAGCGCATCACCCAGGCTGGCGCCGTCGACGGCGACCAGCAGAAGGTCGGTCTGGCCAGAAAAATGCTTTGCCGCGGTTTCCGCTGCCTGCTCTGCCGTCGAGAAATGGATGAAGCCGTCGGCGATGTCGATTGGCGCGCCGGTGAAGCGGCCATTGGCTTCGGCCTCGCGCCAAGGCGCTTGCGGAGTTATCTTGTAGATAATCTGTGACATGGTTGCGCTATAATCCGAACCAGTCGTCCGGGGAAGGCCAGGCCAAGGGTCTTCCCCATTTCCGGCGCAAAGATGCGATATTTCAGGCTTTGGCCATGGAGGACGACATGCGTCTGCAGCACATCTTGATCCCCGCCGCGCTCGTTTCACTGGTCGCGGCTTCAGCTTATTCGGAAGAAACCGACCGCTACCGGCTGGAAAAGTCGGCCACCGGCTATATTCGCATGGATACCCAGACCGGCGCGATGTCGATCTGCGAAGAGCGTTCGGGCCAGCTCGTCTGCAAGATGGCGGCCGACGAACGCGCCGCTTACCAGGATGAGGTCGATCGCTTGCAGACCTCGATGAAGGCAATGGACGAGCGCGTCACCAGGCTGGAGAATTCGCTCTCCGCCCGCCTCGAATCGAAATTGCCGAGCGAGGAGGATTTCAACAAGACGATGAGCTACATGGAGCGCTTCCTGAAGGGCTTCATGGGCATCGTCAAGGATATGGACAAGGATAGCGGCGCCCAGCTCAACTCGCAGAAGACTTGAGCGCCAGAGACAAGGAAAACGCGGCGCGTTGGCTTTGCCGCTTGAAAACAGCGCGCTGCCCCTCATAATCATCCGACTGATCCCGCAAAAAGCAGTAAATCGGGGATTCGGGGAGGGACATTTGCCGTCAGGCTATTCTTTCGTCATCGCCGACGATCATCCGCTGTTTCGCGGCGCCCTGCGCGAGGCGCTTGCCGGCATCGGCAATGTCACCGCCATTCACGAGGCCGGTGATTTCGAGAGTGCCAAGGCGCTGGTCGTGGCCAATGAAGATGTCGATCTGGTGCTGCTCGACCTGTCGATGCCTGGCGCCAGCGGCCTCTCCGGCCTGATCTCGTTGCGCGGCATCCATCCGGCGGTGCCGCTGGTCGTGGTGTCGGCGCATGACGATCCGGCGACCATCCGGCGCGCGCTCGATCTCGGCGCTTCCGGTTTCATCTCGAAGTCGGCCAGCATGGAGGAAATCCGCGGCGCGGTGCAGTCGGTGCTTGCGGGCGATATCGCGGCACCCGTCGGCGTCGATCTCGGCGTCGAACGCGATCCCGAAATATCGGACCTGATCAAACGGCTGCAGGCGCTGACGCCGCAGCAGACCCGCGTGCTGGGCATGCTGGCCGAGGGCCTGCTCAACAAGCAGATCGCCTATGAGCTCGGCGTCTCCGAGGCCACGATCAAGGCGCATGTCTCGGCCATATTGCAGAAGCTCGGCGTCGACAGCCGCACCCAGGCGGTGATCCTGCTGTCCAAGATCGGCAGCGACCCCCTGCAGCCGGCGGGCTGAGCGCCGGCGTCCTCGGCTCAATCGGAACACTCAACTTCGGCTCGCCGCACCGGCCGGACGCTGAAGACCATGAAACTGACGGCGGCCATGATCCAGACGCCGATGCCGCCATAGAGCATCACCCAGCCAAAGCCATTTCGCAGCGCGTCGCGCATGACCGGATCGGGTAGACCAGGGATGGGATTTCCGGCTGCGATCCCTTCGGCGGCGAGACGCAGCTGGGCGGCATCGAGGTCGGGCAGCACTCGGCTGAGATGTGCCAGCACGCCGCTTGCAAGGATGAAGCCCATCACCGCTATGTTCAGCGCCAGCGAAACCATGCGGGCGCTCATGTCGATGCCCGACGCCATGCCGGCGCGGTCGCTCGAAACCGAACCCGTCGTCGTGTTGGTGACGGGCGTGTTGGTGATCCCGAGGCCGGTTCCGGCGATCAGGCAGCCAGACAGCATCGTCAGCCAGCTGGCCTCGGCGGCCGCGCTGCCGAACTTCATCGCGATGAACCCCACGCCGATGACGGCGAGCCCCGCCGGGATGACAACGCCAGGCTGGTAGCGCAGCGAAAGCCGCTCCGCCAAGGGCGGCATCATGAGCGTCGGCAGTGTGTAAGCGAGCAAGGCAAGGCCGGTGGAAAGGCTGTCATAGCCGAGCCCGGCATGGAACCAGATCGGTAGGTAGATCATGAAAGGCCAGTAGGAGAGGTTCATCGCCGCCGAGCCGACGATGGCGCCGGAAAACGGCCGGATCCGGAAGACCGAGAAATCAAACATCGGCCGCTTGCTGATCCTTTCGGCGATGAGGAAGGCGATGAAGCTCGCCATCGAGACACCGAGGATCACCAGTGCCGTCGGACTGGCGAAACCGAGATCCGGTCCTTGCGTGATGTAGAAAACGAGACAAAAGACCGACGGCGACAGCGTCACGATGCCCGCCAGGTCGAGCTTGCCCGCCTGTGGATCTTTCGATTCATGGACGCCGGTCAATGCCAGCACAAACGCCATGACTGTTGCCGGCACATGGATGAGGAACACCCATTCCCAGCTCGAGATCGCGACGATGCCGCCACCGACGATGGGCCCGAAGCCGAGACCGACACCGAAGATGACGCCCCACCAGCCCCAAGCCACCGCGCGCTCGCGGCCTTCCCTGAATTCGTGCGACAGAACGGCGAGCTGACAAATCAGCATCGCGCCGCCGCTCAGGCCCTGCAGAAACCGGGCGACGATCAAGGTGGATACGTCGTCCGCCAGGCCGCAGATCAGCGACGTCAGGCCGAAGGCGGCGATGGAGACCAGGAAGACGCGCTTGCGCCCGTAACGGTCGGCGATGGTGCCGACCGCCATCAGCACGGTGGTGACCGCGATCGTGTAGGCGTTCATCACCCACTGCAATTGCCTGAAGTCCGCGTGCAACACTTCTTCCAGCGTCGGCAGGATGGCGGGGACGCTTGAAATCTCCAGCCCGAACATCAGGCATGCCAGGCAAGCGGCAAACAGGACGACGATGCCTCGGCGGGTGAGGACAGCCATGGTCAAACCTTTCGAATTCCCGGGCGCGGCGATCTGCTGACGCCTGCCATGCACTGCACAGTTAGGGCAGGCTTGATCATTTGAAAATTGCATGGTTGGCTATTTCAGTGACAACAAAGCGAGATAGCTGACATGACGCTGGACGTAGAAGCGGTGAAGGCGTTCGTCACCGTTGCGGATCTCCGTAGCTTCACGCGTGCCGCCGAAGCGCTCGGCAGCACGCAAGGCGCGGTCAGCGTCAGGCTGAAGCGGCTTGAGGACCGGCTTGGCCAGAGACTGATCGAGCGGACGCCCCGGCTGGTCCGACTTTCCACGCGAGGCGAAATATTCCTGGAGCCGGCGCGCGATTTCCTTGCCGCGCACGACCGCGCCGTCGCGAGCCTGACCGCTGTCCGCCGCCGCTTCAGGCTCGGCATCGCCACCCATGTCGGCGGCGCCGAGGTTCCGACCTTGCTGGCGCGGCTCAGCGCGCATGATCCTGCCCTCACCATCGAGGTTCGGCTCGATGATTCGCGCGATCTGCTCGACGCGTTCGACCGCGGCGAGCTCGATGCGGCGATCATCCGCCGTGAGGACGACCGTCGCGACGGCGAGGTGCTGGCGCCGGAGCATTTCGGCTGGTACGCCGCTCCGGGTTTCGTCCACCGGGCCGGCGAGCCGCTGCACCTGGCCGCATCCTCGCCATCCTGCGGCATCCGCAACATCGCGACCGGCGCGCTCGACACGGTCGGAATTCCTTGGACGGAAGTGTTCCTTGGCTGCGGCTCGTTTGCGGTGGCCGAGGCTGTCACGGCCGGCCTCGCAACATCGGTCTTTTCCTGCCGACTGGCGCCGCCCGGAACGATCGAGGTGAGCCGGAAATTCGGCCTGCCGCCGCTGCCGGCATCCGAGATCGTGCTGCTTTCGACGCTTTCGGACATCAAGTCGCGCGAGGCGCTGCGCACGCTGGCCATGGCCTTTCGCGAGCATCGCCCGCCGGCAACGGTCACCGCCACGCGGCCCCGTTTCCGCAACTCGCAAGGGGCCGACAATCTGTCCGACGCGTAAGTCCCGTGCCCGTTTCAGCGATGATGGCCGGATTGCGCGTTGTCTGACGTTAACGCCTACGGCCGCTCGATGAGCAGCATGCTGATCCGGCCGCCGTCCATGCCGGAGCGTTCAGCCGAGCCGCACCGACAGCTCCGGCGTCACTCCGCCGCCCGCACCATCGGCCTGAACCTGGCCATCATCGACCGCAGCACCGCCGGCTTCAGCGGTTTGTTGATCATCGGGATGTCGAGGCCCGCCGCGGCTGCCCGCACCTCGTTGGAGCGGTCGGCCGTGACCAGCACGGCCGGCAGGTCGTCACCGTGCGTCGCCCTCAGCTTGATGATAACGTCGAGACCGGTTTCACGGTCGAGATGGTAGTCGGCAAGCACGATGTCCGGACGTTGGACCGCGACCTTCTCCAGATCCCCCGAGCCGGTCGCCGTGGCGACGTTGCAGCCCCAGCCTTCCAGCAGCAGCCGCATGCCTTCGAGGATACGGATGTCATTGTCGATGCACAGCACATGCAGCCCGGACAGCGAGGCCGCCGCGCGGGCCGGCGCCCGGGTCTCGACCTCGCGTCGCGACTCCTGCGCGGCTGTCACCGGCAGGATGACGGAAAAGCGCGTGCCCTTGCCCGGGTTGGAGAAGATGCGAATCTCGAGCCGCAATACCCTGGCGATGCGGTCGACGATGGAGAGGCCGAGGCCAAGACCTTCGGCTTCGCGGGCGCCTTCGTCCAGCCGGGTGAATTCATGAAAGACAGTGTTCAGCTTGTCGCCGGCAATGCCGATGCCGGTGTCGATGACCTGGATCTCCGCCAATTCGCCACGCCGCCGCACACCGACCAGGATATGGCCCTGGCGGGTGTATTTGATGGCGTTGGAGACAAGATTCTGGATCAGGCGGCGCAACAGGTTACGGTCCGTCGTCACCGTCAGCGACGACGGCATGATCGTCAGGCCAAGCTTTTTCTCCGCGGCCAGTGGCCGAAAATCATTGCCGATCTGGCGCAGCAGGCCATCAAGGCTGAAGGCGGTGTCGTCCGGTTTCATCGCACCGGCATCGAGGCGCGAAATGTCGAGCACGGCGCCCAGAATGGTCTCGACCGATTCCAGCGAGGATTCGATGTTGATGGCCGCCTTGCCGGCCGGACCCTTGCCGGCCTTCTCGATCAGCGAGGAACAATAGAGCCGGGCTGCATTCAAGGGCTGCAGGATGTCGTGACCGGCGGCGGCAAGGAAGCGCGTCTTGCCGAGATTGGCCTCCTCGGCGAGCATCTGTGCCTGCGCCAGCTCCTCGTTGACCCGGGTCAATTCCTCGTTGACCCTGGTCAGCTCGATGGTGCGGGTCTTGACGCGCTGTTCCAGCGATTCATTGGCGCGCTTCAGCGCCAGGTCCTGCTCGACGCGTCCGGAGATGTCGGCATAGGTGGCAACGATGCCGCCATCGGGCATCGGGTTGGAGCGCAGCTCGAGGATACGGCCGCTGGTCTTCAGCTCCATCTGCCAGGGGCTGACGAAGCTGGTCAGCCGGTTGAGCATCGCCACGCGCTGGTCGGCGGGAATGTCGCCGCGCTCGGCGAGATGGCGAAGGATCTGGTCGAGCGAAACGCCGACCTGGCCCATCTCGTCGGGCAGGTCGAACAGCGCCCGGTATTGCCTGTTCCAGCAGATCAGCCGGAAATCGCGGTCGAAGACGGTGATGCCTTGCTCCATCTGGTCGAGCGCGATCTGCAGCAGGTCTCGGTTGTGCTGCAGCGCTTCCGTGGCGTCGTCGAGCAGGCGGAAGGCATCGCGGGATTCGCGGTCGTGGCGGCGAAACAGCAGCGACAGGATCAGCCGCGCCGAGGAGGAGCCGACGGCGCTGGCCAAAAGCTGTTCGGAAAAGCGGATGACGTCCATGCTCGCCTGTTCATTGCCATGCAGCGAGGTGCCGTTGCTCTTCTCGAAGGATTGAAAGGAGCGTTCCGTGCGTTCGACGCCGAGATAGCGTGCGATGGTATCCTTGAGGTCGTTGACGGTGATGGCGGTACGGAAGCGGCGCAGGCTCGGCATCGGGCCGGCTTCGCGCGGCACGAAGATCGATGCCTGGATGCGCTCCAGCGGCACCGACGCGCGCGACAGGGAGCCGAACACGAAGAACAGCGCGTTGATCGACAGGCTCCACAGCACGCCATGGTTCAGCGGTTCGGCGACGGTGCCGAACAGCGCCTGTGGCCGCAGCGCCTCGAAGCCGAACAGTCCATGCACGATGATGCCGGTATCGGGTGGGACGAGCGACGGCACCAGCAGCGTGTAGCCCCAGACCAGGATGCCGGCGACCATGCCGAGCGCCGCGCCGCGGCCGTTGGCGCCGCGCCAGATCAGCCCGCCGACCAGCGCCGGCGCGAATTGCGCGATCGCCGCGAAGGACATCAGGCCGATCGAGGACAGCCGGGCGCTGTTGGTGCTCTCGCGATAGTAGAGAAAGGCGATGAACAAAAGGATGAAGATCGCTCCACGCCGTACATTGAGGATAAGCGTCGACCAGTCCTCGTTTTCGGAAGTGGTCGTCCGCAGCAGCCGGCGCACGAACAGCGGGATGATCAGGTCGTTGGAGATCATGATCGACAGCGCCACGCTCTCGACGATGACCATGGCGGTTGCCGCCGACAGGCCGCCGATGAAAGCGGCCATGGCCAGGAAATCGTGGCCGCTGAACAGCGGCAGTGACAGCACGTAAAGGTCGCTGCTCGTCCTTGTCCCGACCAGCGTCAGGCCGGCAAAGGCGATCGGCAGCACGAACAGGTTGATCGCCACGAGGTAGAGCGGGAACACCCATGTCGCGGTGCGCAGTTCCGCCTCGCTGCGGTTCTCGACGATGGTGACGTAGAACTGCCGCGGCAAGAGGATGATGGCGAAGCCGCTCAGGCAGGTCAGCACCAGCCAGGTGGCGAGCGACGTCGAATAGCCCATTGCCTGCCGTACCTGGCCATTCTGCGCCAGCCGGTCGAACATGTCGCCGGGGCCGCCGAAGATCAGGAAGGTGACCATCAGGCCGATGGCCAGGAAAGCGGCGAGCTTGACCACCGTCTCGACCGCCACCGCCAGCACCAGCCCGTCCTGGTGTTCGGTGGCGTCGGCATGGCGTGTGCCGAACAGGACCGCAAACAGCGCAAGCAGCATGGCGACGACCAGCGAGATGTCGCTGACGAAGGGATCGAAGGAGGGCGGCGAGCCCGTATAATGCTCGACCATCAGGCTGACCGATCCCGAGATCGCCTTCAGTTGCAGGGCTATATAGGGCACGGCGCCGATGGTGGCGATCAGCGTGGCGATGGCGGCCACGGTGAAGCTCTTGCCGTAGCGCGCGCCGAGGAAGTCGGCGACCGAGGTGATCTTCTCGGTCTTGGCCAGCCGCACGATGCGGTTGAGCAATGGAAAGCCGAACACGAACACCAGCACCGGGCCGGTATAGATGCCGAGGAATTCGAGGCCGCGTTCCGAGGAAAGGCCGACCGAGCCGAAGAAGGTCCAGGACGTGCAGTAGATGGCAAGGCTGAGCGCATAGATGAAGGGCCGCGCGCGGCCGGGTCCAGACATCATCGAGCGGCGGTCGCCCAGGCTGGCGATGGCGAACAGCAGCGTCACATAGGCGATCGCAATGATGACGATGAACAAGCCCTGCACGCCGGCAAGATCCTCCCTGTGCCGATTTTAACCTGGCCGGTCAGACGCAATCACAGCTTGGGCGCCAAGTCCATCACGGCTTTCGGCGCATGCGGGCCATGATTTCCGCGGCTGCCCCGGGGTAAGGAGAAAGCGGTTGCTTTCTTCTTTTAGCCGATGGTGCAACCCAAGGTTTTTGTTATGGTGTCGCCGGGTCGGTGCCGCAGGGATGGGACGGCTGTGCGGCCCGCCATGACAAGGAGGGTCGAATGCTGAAAGAATTCCAGGAATTCATTTCCAAGGGTAACGTGATGGACTTGGCCGTCGGCGTCATCATCGGCGCTGCCTTTTCCAAGATCGTCGATTCCCTGGTCAACGACATCATCATGCCGATTGTCGGCGCGATTTTTGGCGGTTTGGACTTCAACAACTACTTCTTTGGGCTTTCCTCGGCCGTCAACGCCACCTCGCTGGCGGACGCCAAGAAGCAAGGGGCTGTTTTCGCCTATGGCAGCTTCATCACCGTGGTGCTGAATTTCATCATCCTCGCCTTCATCATCTTCCTCATGGTCAAGGCCGTGAACAACATGCGCAGGCGCCTGGAAAAAGAAAAGCCGGCGCCGGCGGCCGCGCCGCCCCCCGCCGATGTACAGCTTCTGACCGAAATCCGCGATTTGCTGGCCAGGCGATAGACGGATACGGTTCTTCTGGACCAAAACCCCGGTCGTTCGCGGCCGGGGTTTTCTGTTTTCGTATCTGGTAAGCAGCCCTTACGAACGCCCGAGACAACGGACCTGCCCAATGACCCTGATCCAGACCCTGCGCCCCGAGGCCCTGGCCGCGCCTGAAAGCGGTATCGTCGCCGTCGTCAACTACGGCAGATTGCGCGAAGGCCTGATCCCGCTCTGGGCCGGCGAGGGCGACCTGCCGACGCCGTCCTTCATCACCGATGCCGCGTCGAAGGCGCTGGCCGGCGGCGAGACGTTCTACACCTGGCAGAGGGGCATTCCCGATCTGAGGCAGGCGCTGGCGCGTTACTACGCCAGGCACTTCGGCAAGACCTTCCCCGAGGAGCAATTCATCGTCACCGGCTCCGGCATGCATGCCATCCAGCTGGCGCTCGACGCGCTTGCGGGCGCCGGCGATGAAGTGATCTATCTGTCGCCCGCCTGGCCGAATTTCGACGCCGCCGCCGCGATCGCGGGGGCCGTGCCGGTGCCGGTCACGCTCGACCATTCCGGAAATGGCTGGTCATGCGACGTCGAGAAGATCGCGGCGGCGGTCACACCGCGCACGAAGGCGCTGTTCATCAACACGCCGTCCAATCCGACCGGCTGGACCGCCGACCATGAGACCTTGCGAGCGATCCTCGATCTCGCTCGCGCCAAGGGCCTGTGGATCATCGCCGACGAGATCTATTCGCTGTTTCACTATGGTCACGGCCGCGCGCCGTCCTTCCTCGACATCGCGGAGGCGGAAGACCGCATCCTGTTCGTCAACAGTTTCTCCAAGAACTGGGCGATGACCGGCTGGCGGGTCGGCTGGGTCAAGACGCATCCAAGCCTGCAGCAGGTGTTCGAGAACCTGATCCAGTATTCCAACTCGGGCGTCGCCCAGTTCATGCAGCGCGGCGCGATCGCGGCGCTCGACGAGGGCGATGCCTTCGTCGCCGAACAGGTGGAGCGGGCGAGAAAGGCCCGCGACCTGGTCTGCGGCATTCTCGGCGAAACCGGCAAGGCGCGGTTCACCGTGCCGCAGGGCGCCTTCTACCTGTTCTTCACGGTCGACGGGATCACCGATTCACGCAGCGCTGCCTTCGACATCGTCGACAAGGCCAATGTCGGCCTGGCACCCGGCACCGCCTTCGGCCCGGGTGGCGAAGCGTTTCTGCGGCTGTGCTTCCACCGGAGGCTGGACCAGCTCGAGGAAGCGGCCCACAGGCTGGCGGGCTGGATGAAGACGGTTTGAGGCTGCTTGCTTTATAGGTTAGCGTCGCCCCTCATCCGCCTGCCGGCACCTTCTCCCCGTATAGTGACGAGGAGAAGAAGGCTGGCCGCAACGCCGGCGCCTGTTCTGCAACGCTTGCGATTGGCGAAACTCTCCGCGACAGCCTCTTTCTCCCCGTCACTATACGGGGAGAAATGTCCGGCGGGACAATGAGGGGCAGCGCTGCGGTTCTAATGACGGCGAGAGGGTGACAAAGCTCGCCTTCACCCGCCCGACTTGGGCACCAGCAGCGGAATGATCCGGTCGCTTTTCGCGACGGCCGGCCGTCCCGCCGAACCGTAGGGGATGCCGAGCGCGTCCCAGGTTTCGACCAGCGCGTCCTGCAGCTCGGCGATCAGCGCGTCCGAATGGAAGGGCGTCGGCGTGATGCGCAGCCGCTCGGTGCCGCGCGGCACGGTCGGGTAGTTGATCGGCTGGATATAGATGCCGTGCACGCCGAGCAGGCGGTCGCTGGCCATCTTGCACAGCTCCGGATCGCCGACCAGCACCGGCACGATATGGGTGGAGGATTTCATCACCGGCAGGCCGGCGGCGGACAGGATCTGCTTGGTTCGGCTCGCCTGCTGCTGCTGGGCGTCGCGTTCGGCCTGTGAGCGCTTCAGGTGACGGATCGACGTGGTGGCCGCGGCGGCGATGGCCGGCGGCAGCGCGGTGGTGAAGATGAAGCCCGGCGCATAGGAGCGCACCGCGTCGATGACGGCACTGGTGCCGGTGATGTAGCCGCCCAGCGTGCCGAAGGCCTTGGCCAGCGTGCCCTCGATGATGTCGATGCGGTCGGCGAGGCCCTCGCGCTCGGTGATGCCGCCGCCGCGCGGCCCGTACATGCCCACGGCATGGACCTCGTCGATATAGGTCATGGCGTTGTAGCGCTCGGCCAACTCGACGATCTCCTTGATCGGTGCGATGTCGCCATCCATCGAATAGACGCTTTCGAAGACGATCAGCTTGGCACGTTCGCGCCCGGCCGTCTGCAAAAGGCTTTCCAGATGCGCGACGTCATTGTGGCGGAAGATCTTCTTCTCGGCGC
>NZ_SRUN01000140.1:0-342 GCF_004791595.1 Mesorhizobium sp. M8A.F.Ca.ET.202.01.1.1
GCCGGCTTCGGCCATTCATCCGACAGCGCCTCCTTGGCCTTGGCCAGGAATGGCGAGTCATAGGAAAGCTGGATCGCCGGCGAGCCGCCATGCGGGTGGAATTCGACCGAGCAATCGGCCGGAATGCGCTCCCTGACGAAAGCCTGGAATGCGGCGCGGATCTTCTCCGGGTCCTGCTTGTGGACGAGGCGGAACGACACCTTGGCCGAGGCCTCCGCCGCGATCACCGTCTTGAAGCCCTTGCCGGTATAGCCGCCGATAATGCCGTTGAACTCCGCCGTCGGCCGCGCCCAGGTCAGTTCGAGCACCGAACGCCCCTTTTCGCCCGACGGGATCGACAGG
>NZ_SRUN01000141.1:0-341 GCF_004791595.1 Mesorhizobium sp. M8A.F.Ca.ET.202.01.1.1
CGGCCCCCAACCGCGCAGCGGCGCCATGTTGGTCTTGATCCAGGTTTCGTCGATGAAGACCAACTGCCGTGGGTCGAGACCGGACTGCCAGGAACGCCAGCGTTGTCGCCGTCGCGCGATGTCAGCGCGGGCTTGCTCAAGGGCCAACAGCGTTTTTTTTGAACCGCAAACCTTCGCGCCGCAGGAACTGCCACACCGTGTCGTGCGATACCTTCACACCGCGCGCCGCAAGTTCGTCCTTTAGCCGATGCAGCGACAGATGCGGCGTCTGATTGATCCGCTCCACGATGAAGGCCCGGTGCGGCTCCAGAACCCGCTTGCGATGGCCGCCCATCTTGCCA
>NZ_SRUN01000142.1:0-319 GCF_004791595.1 Mesorhizobium sp. M8A.F.Ca.ET.202.01.1.1
CCCGGCGCCGGTGACGACGAAGCCGTGCCAGACCGCATTGTGGAAGCGCAGGCCCTTCCAGGCGAAGAAGATGACGCCGCAGGAATAAACGATGCCGCCGGCGACGAGCAGCGCGACCGAGGCCGTCGGCAGCGTCTCGACCAACGGTCCGGCCAACACCACGCCGCTCCAGCCGATGGCGAGGTAGAAGACGATAGCCAGCCGATCATAGCGGCCGGGCAGGAACATCTTGATGGCGATGCCGGCCAACGCGGCGCTCCAGACGACGATGATCGTAGGCACGGCGAGCGCCGATGTGTGAAGCTGCGCGAGGAAGGGC
>NZ_SRUN01000143.1:0-341 GCF_004791595.1 Mesorhizobium sp. M8A.F.Ca.ET.202.01.1.1
GCGGGAACAAGATATCGCTTGCCCGGCATCGTCAACAGCCATCCGAACGGCCGAAGCGACGAGCTGCTGTCTCAGTCCCTGCCCCGGCTCCCCCGACTCCCCGGATTCCGGCCGCCTGCCGGGAACCAAATGGCGGGCAAGACTGTTCAGCTTTCACTTTGATCCGACGCCGACCTGCCCGGCCGGGCACGCGGCGATGTCGAGGAGTCCCCATCATGAAGATTTCGTCCAGGTTCCGTTCCGTCGCGGTAGCCGCAATCGCCGCCGCAGGCGTGAGCTTTGCCAGCGCCGCGCAGGCCGACAGCGGCTCCATCCGCTTCGCCGCCTACACGGCGGCCTTC
>NZ_SRUN01000144.1:0-339 GCF_004791595.1 Mesorhizobium sp. M8A.F.Ca.ET.202.01.1.1
CTGAGGACCGGCTTTTACGTTTGGCAAGAGAGAGGTGCCGCGCACTGACCAAAGTAATTCGGCAACAGTGAAGCATGTATGCGCTGTTAAATACCATATACAAAGTTTATATGGAAAATAGTACCTATAAATGTGCAAACGTTCAATTTGTCCAAGTAAAATTCGAGACATAGTTGCATAAAAGCAACGTCTAATTTATATAGCTCTGAAAGATAAACTTTGCCCTTGCGCAAATGGGAGCCATGGGTAGCTTCGCGCTGCGAAGAATGCACTGCGATGTGCGTCCGTTTCGGTCGTCGGGGCAAAGATGGTCGTCAATCGACGTTCTTCCCCTTTTTG
>NZ_SRUN01000145.1:0-338 GCF_004791595.1 Mesorhizobium sp. M8A.F.Ca.ET.202.01.1.1
CCGAAGGTCGGCGAGCCGCGGCGGATGTCGACCTTCGGCCAGTGGGAAGCGGTGGTGCTGAGCGCGGAGAACAAGAAGCAGTTCTGGATTCCGGAGGGCTTCGCGCACGGTTTTGCGGTGCTGTCCGAGCGCGCGGTGTTCAGCTACCTGTGCACCGAGGTCTACCTGAAGGACTTTGATGCCGGCGTGCGCTGGAACGATGCGGACATCGCCGTGGACTGGCCGGTCAGTGCCCCGACGTTGTCGGCCAAGGACGAGAACGCGCCGTTCCTGAAGGACATTGCTGAAGACCGCCTGCCGGTCTACGTGCCATGACCGTGCTGGTGTTGGGTGGCAAC
>NZ_SRUN01000146.1:0-338 GCF_004791595.1 Mesorhizobium sp. M8A.F.Ca.ET.202.01.1.1
CGCACGTAGCCCAGGTAGGCACCTACGCCGCCGCCGTGCTTGGACACGGGGGCGATATCGGTGTTGGAGTCATAGATGCCCTGCAGGCTGTCGTCCACCGTATCGATGAATCAGCTGGACAGCTGGCCGCCCACCTTGCCGGCGTTGGCCAGGGTCGGCGTGGCCACCGTCATGTACAGGTTGGACAATGCCCAGTACGCCTCGCCGACCAGCTGCATGCGCCGCTCGCGCGGCTTCTCTTCCTGCATGAGATACAGCGCGATGGTCAGCCAGCGCTCCTGCGGCAGTTCGTAGACTTCGCGGCTGCTGTCGCTGGCCAGGTAGCGCGTGGCCTACAG
>NZ_SRUN01000147.1:0-338 GCF_004791595.1 Mesorhizobium sp. M8A.F.Ca.ET.202.01.1.1
GAAGCGACGCGCGCAGACCCGAGGATCCATAACGCGACCTCAAAACAGTCGCAAGCGGGGGAAGATCTACACCGGTGTGCCCTTCGACTGGAGTAACGGCATGGATTCCAGGGGCTTCGCGACGCGGCTTTGCGGCTGCTTCGCCCTGGAATGACGAAACTGATAGTCTGCCGCAGAACCCCTCACACTGCGGCACCCCTTCGAGAGCATCCGCATGAAGACAGCCATCGCCATCCGACGCGGCACCGTGGCCGCGGTGTTCATCGATCTCCAGGAGGAGCATCGCAAGGACGAACGCTATCTGGTCGAAGGGTTCGGCGGCATCCTCGCCAATGTCC
>NZ_SRUN01000148.1:0-338 GCF_004791595.1 Mesorhizobium sp. M8A.F.Ca.ET.202.01.1.1
ATGACAAAGACGCCGTAGCGTTCGGCAATTGTCGCAATCTCCCGTCTGCGCTCCGCGCCCGATACATGCCCCGTGGGATTGTTGAGGGTGGGAATAAGCACCAGCACCCTGACGCCGCCTGATGCACACGCGGCCTCCAGCGCGTCCGGTAAAACGCCCTCTTCATCGGTCGGCAGGCCCTTGAGGCTGAAGCCGAGGACATTGGCGAGGCCGATGACGCCGTGATCGGTCAGGTTCTCGGTCAGCACGAGGTCGCCGGCCCGGACCCCGCAGGCGAGCGCGAGGAAGAGCGCATGGGCGGCGCCATTGGTGATCAGGATGCGCTCGACCGAGGTCTC
>NZ_SRUN01000149.1:0-337 GCF_004791595.1 Mesorhizobium sp. M8A.F.Ca.ET.202.01.1.1
CTTGGCCCGGTCTATTCTGCCGCCATGGCGCATCTCATTGAACGCGATAGCTGGGCCGAGGCCGCCGACCACTGGAAAGGCGAACTGGAGTGCGGCCGGTTCGGCTCCAATTCCTGCCTGATCTTCAACTATCAGCCGACGGTCGGCGGCGGCCCACGACTGCATAAACACCCCTATACGGAGATCTTCGTCATCCGTTCCGGCACCGTCCTGTTCACGATCGGCGACCAGGAAATTGAGGCCACCGCCGGCCAGATCCTGATCGTGCCGCCCGGCACGCCGCACAAATTCACCAATCTCGGCCCCGGTCCGCTCGAAAGCACCGACATCCACGAGA